>JBJMVJ010000083.1:0-8351 GCA_045810685.1 Sphingomonas sp. | reverse complement strand
GCCGCAGGGCGATACCGTAGCGAGCGACGTCGTCGCCGGTGATCCGGTCGCAGTCGGCGAGATACCCGTCCTGTCGCGCCCGCACCGCGGCGGCGAAATCGCCATCGTCGAACAGAATGTTGTTCTCGAAATTGAGTTCGAAGCTTCGGCGATCGAGATTGGCCGATCCGATCAGCCCCACCATTCGGTCTACCACCATGGTCTTGGCGTGGAGCAGCCCGCAGCGATATTCGAACAGCTTCACGCCGGCGCCGACGAGGTCCTGGTAATAGCTCCGGCTAGTCCCGGCGACGACCATGCTGTCGTTGCGCTTGGGCAAAGCGAGGATCGTCTCGACGCCGCGCCGCGCCGCTGACGTCAGCGCAAAGAGCACCTGCTCGTCGGGCACGAAATATGGCGTGGTGACGACCAGCTCGTGGCGCGCGGAATGGATCAACTCCGCAAAGCATGAGGGCATCGAATCATAGCGGACCGTCGGACCGGTCCCAATCACCTGCGCAATCGTCGTCGCTTCGTCGTGATTGGCTGGCGGCCACGGCTCCGACAGGAGCGGGCTGATGTCGTCGCCGCCGTCGCCGATCCAGTCGGAGACGAATAGATATTGGCAGTGACGCGCGACCGGCCCGTCCCACCGGGTCATGACGTCGACCCACGGCGCGTAATGCGGCTTGATGCGGAATTCGGGGTCCGCGACGTTCTGGCTCCCGCACCACGCGATGCGGTTGTCGACGATCATCAGCTTCCGGTGATTGCGCAGGTCGACGCGCCCGCGAATGAAGGTCCACAGCGGGTTGCCGACGGGCAGCGCGACAAGCATTTGAGCACCGCTGCCGACGAGCTCGCGCCAATGCGGCGAGCGGATGAACAGCCTCGATCCGAGCGCGTCCGCCATCGCACGCACAATGACCCCGCGCCGCGCCGCGCGGATCAGCGCGTCCTTGACCTTGCAGCCATTGCTGTCGGCGAGCCAGATGTAGGCGCACAGGTGGACGGTCTCTGCGGCAGCATCGATATCCTCGACCATCGCGTCGATCGCCGCATTGCTGTCGCGGGCAAGGAGCGCGCGGTTGCGGCTACTGGGTGGAAGGTCGTTGATGCTCCGCGCAAGCGCGAACGGAGCGCCATAGAATCCGCCGTCCAGTTGCGCGGGGAGCGCATCGTCGCCGGCCGGGCGCGGCAGCTTGGCTTCGATCGCGCGGCCCTTTTCGCGGCGCTTGAGGCTGATCCGGACTTCGCCGAGCAGGAGATAGGCGGCCAGGCCGAGGATCGGGAGGACAACAATCACCACCGCCCAGGCCACTCTTGAGGCGGGGTCCCGATGCGGCCTCAGGATCGCCCGCACGAACACGGCGAGCTGGGCAATGCTCAAGGCGCCGAGGGCGATAAGCTGGATGGGCCGCATCGCGCCCCATGCCGCACATTGCCACGCGGCTGTCCAGCGATTCGGCTAGCGCACCAAGGCGATCAGCCGCACCGACCTGCCGCCGAACAGGCCGCCGCCTTCCCATTTGTAGCGCAGCACATAGGAGCCGCCGCCGCGGCGGTCGGCGCCCGCTTCGACATAATGCGCATCGATCCTCACCGGCACGCTGCGGGCGACGTCCTTAGGTTCCTTCTCGCGGCCGGCAAGGGCGTTCTCGACGTCACTCGCGGCCAGCCTCCCGTCGCTACCCACGTCGATCGGCGATGCGCCTTTTATCGTGACGCGAAGCGACTGGAGTGCGTGCGACGGATCGGCAGGAATGATCGTCAGCGTCCGTCCGTCGCTGCTCGGCGTGCCGCGCAGCGCGAGCGGAACCGCAGCGCGCTGCTCGACGACGCGGGTCGGCTTGTCCTGATTGGTGTTTTTCCAGGCGACCCACACGCCGGCCGCGGAGACGATCAGTGCGGCTAGCGCGATCAGCTCGCCAAGGTTGATCCAGCGGCGCCTGCGCGCCTGCGATTCGGTTTCGCTCATCGTCCTCCAGCTTCGAGCAAGCGCCGCGGTGCCGCAAGCTCCCAGCTCTCGGCAATTCGGTCCGCGACATGGTCCCAGTCGACGGCGTCACCGGCAAGATTGATCGCGATCCAGCTGGTTAGATAAGCGGGCCTGGAATAGGTGTCCGGATCAGCCTCCAGCAGCATCGTCTGCTCGTCGAGGCTGCTGGTACGGACGCAGACCACGGTCTTGCCGTCGCCGTGATGATTGTTGCGGAACTGCGCGAACTGCTTTCCCGCGACGAAGAAGGTCGGCTGGCCGTGCGAGGGCCGTTCCGTGGCTTCGGGCAGCTCCAGCGCAGCTTCGCGGACTTTGGACAGTGGATCGCTCATCGGCGGACGAACTCGCTAAGGACCTTCGGGTAGAGCGCATGTTCGGCGGCAAGCACGCGTTGTTCAAGGCTTGCCGGCGTGTCGCCGGTCTCGATCGGAACCTCGGCCTGGCCGAGCACGTCGCCGGCGTCGAGCTCCTCGGTGACGACATGGACGGAGCAGCCGCTCACCTGGTCTCCGGCCTCGATCGCCCGGCTGTGCGTCTCAAGCCCGCGATACTTCGGCAGCAGGCTGGGGTGGATGTTGAGGATCCGTCCGCGCCATTCCTCGACGAACCACGGGGAGAGGATGCGCATGAAACCGGCCAGCGCGACGGTGCCGGCGCCGTGCTCGTCCAGGACTGCGCTCAATCGGCGGTCGAATGCGTCCTTTGCCATGCCTTTGCTGTCGAGCGCCCAGGTCGGGAAACCGCGCTCGCGTGCCCATTCCAGGCCGGCCGCTTCGCGCTTGTTGGAGGCGATCAGGACGACGTCGTAGCCGGACGCCCCGTCGACCAGCGCGCGCATGTTGCTGCCGCGGCCCGAAATGAGGATCGCGACGCGCCGTGCTTCACGCATCGTGCGTCGCGGTCCAATCCTCGGGGGAATTCCAGCTGCCGGCCCGACCGCTCACCGTGCAGCCGCGCTGTCCGGCCTCGATCCGGCCGATCTCGAACACCGTTTCGCCCGCGCCTTCCAACCTTGCGCTCGCCTCGGCCGCTTGCTCCGGAGCGACGATCACCGCCATGCCGACGCCGCAGTTGAACGTCCGCGCCATCTCCTCCGGTGCGATCCGGCCGCCTTGCTGGAGCAGCGCGAAGATTGGCGGGAGCGTCCAGCGGCCGGCATCGAGGATCGCACGGCAGTTCGCCGGCAGGACCCGTGGAATGTTTTCGAGCAGGCCGCCGCCGGTGATGTGGGCGAGCCCCTTGATCAATTGCTGCTGGACCAGCGGGAGGAGCGAGCGGACGTAGATCCGGGTCGGCTCGAGCAGCGCCTCGCCGAGCGTGCGCCCGCGCTCCGCCGCGAATGACTGGTCGAGCCTCCATTCCTCCTGCTCGACGATCCGCCGGACCAGCGAGAAGCCGTTGCTGTGCACGCCCGAGCTCGCGAGGCCGAGGATGAGGTCGCCGGGCCGGATCTCCGCGCCCGTCAGCACCTTGTCCCGCTCGACAGCGCCGACGCAAAAGCCCGCCAGGTCGTAATCGCCGGCCGCGTACATGCCGGGCATTTCCGCGGTCTCGCCGCCGATCAGCGCGCACCCGGCCTCGCGGCAGCCCTCGGCAATCGAGGCGACCACCGCCGCTGCAACTCCATTGTCGAGCTTCCCCGTCGCGTAATAATCGAGGAAGAACAAAGGCTCGGCCCCTTGGACGACAAGGTCGTTTGCGCACATCGCGACGAGGTCGATGCCGACGCCGTCATGGCGGCCGCTATCGATCGCGAGTTTGAGCTTGGTCCCGACCCCGTCGTTGGCGGCGACCAGCAGCGGATCGCTATACCCCGCGGCCCTGAGGTCGAAGACGCCGCCGAAGCCGCCAAGCTCGGCGTCAGCGCCGCGGCGGGCGGTCGAGCGGGCGATCGGCCCGATGGCCTTGACCAAGTCGTTCCCGGCGTCGATCGACACGCCGGCGTCGGCATAGGTCAGCGGCTTCTCGTTCATCCCGGCCTCTTCATGGGATTGGGGGCAGTAGAGACAAGCCGCTTGGATTTCCACGCCGTTGTCGTCAAAAGACGCCGCGAATGCTGGTCCGCCGTTTCGCCGTTCCCTTGATGCTGCTTCTCGCCGCGCTCGGCATCGCCGGCGCGCTCTACGCGCAGCTCGAAACCGGCGAGCGCGGCATCCTCCCGCTCGACAGCTCGAACACGCTGGAGATCGGCGGAATTCACGTCGACGTCGGCGGCTCCGACGCGCAAGGCGCGCGCTTCGCCGGGTGGCGGATCGCCCAGCGGCAGGGGTTCAAGGCGCTGTGGGCGAAGATGCACAATGCCCCGATCGGCGAGGCGCCCAATCTTCCCGACGGCACGCTCGACCAGATCGTCAGCTCGATCACCGTCGAGCATGAGGAAATCGGACCCAACCGCTACATCGCCGACCTCGGCGTGCTGTTCGATCGCTCCCGCGCCGCTCCGTTCCTCGGCGTCGAAGGCGGGGCGATCCAGCGCTCGATGCCGATGCTGCTGATCCCGGTCGTCGTGACCGGTGGAACGGCGACAAGCGTTGAGCTGCGCAACGCGTGGCAGCGCGCCTGGGCCCAGTTCCGGACCGCGCAGAGCCCGATCGACTATGTCCGGGTAAGCGGCATGGGCGCCGATCCGCTGCTGATCAACGCGGCGCAGACCAGGCGTCCGGGCCGCGGCTGGTGGCGCAGCCTGCTCGAGATGTACGGGGCGAGCGACATACTCGTCGCGGAAGTCCAGCTGCAGCGGCTCTATCCGGGCGGACCGGCGCGCGCCCGGTTCATCGCCCGCCACGGGCCCGACAATGAAATCGTCGGCGGCTTCACGCTCACCGCCGCGAACAGCGATGCGATCCAGCCAATGATGGAGCAGGGCGCGCAGCGGATCGACCAATTGTTCGCGCAGGCGCTCGCGGCCGGGCGCCTGACCCGCGATTCCTCGCTCAACCTGCCGCCGCCACCGGTGCTTCCGGAACTTGTCACGCAGAGGCCTGCAGCGGCGGCCAATCTGGCCAACAGCTTCCAGGTCCAGGTCGTCGGCAAGAGCGTCATCTTCTATAATTTCGCGATGGCCCATCTGCGCACGCTGCCCGGCGTCGTCACCGCTACGCCGCAGCAGATCAACCCGGGCGGGACGAGCTATATCCTGGTCACCTACAAGGGCGACATCAGCCAGCTCGCAGCGGCATTGGGCGCGCGCGGCTGGATCGTCGAAACCGCCGGAACGGTGGTCCGCATCCACTCCGACTCGGACAAGCCTCCGGCGATGCCGCCGCCGCCGGTTCAGCCGCCGCCGGCCGCTCCGCCGGCGCAGCCGATCGGCAATCAGACGGCCGCGACGAAGTGAAGCAGCGGCCCGACCAGATCGCGCTTCCGCTCGACTGGCCGCAAAGCGAAGCTGACGCCCGCTTCATCGTGTCGGATGCGAACCGCGAGGCATTCGATCATTTCCGCAAGTTCAGCATGTGGCCGGTCAAGGCGACGATTCTCACCGGACCGAGGCGCTCGGGGCGGACCTTGCTCGCGCGCAGCTTCGTCGAGCGCGTCGGCGGGCGCTTGTTCGACGATGCGGAGCAGCGCGACGAGGAGGAATTGTTCCACGCCTGGAATCAGGCCCAGGACACCGGCCGGCCGCTGGTCATGGTTGCCGACTCGGTGCCGCCCCAGTGGACGCCGCGGCTCCCCGATTTGCGGACGCGCCTTGCAGTGACGCCGGTCGCGCGGATCGACGACCCCGACGACGCGCTGTTCGCGGCCGTGATCCAGCTCCAGTTCGCCGACCGCGGATTGCACGTCCCTGCCGACGCTTTGCGCTTCATGAGCGAGCGGTTGCACCGCGACTATTGGACGATCGAACGCGCCGTTGAAGCGGTCGACCGCTACGCGATCGCCGAGCGCGCCCGATTGTCCCTGACGACGATCCGCCGCGCCTTGATCGATTCGCGGATGATCGGCGAAGCGGCCTAGCCGCAGCGGACTTTGGTGATCTTCTTGTTTTCGTCGAGCCAGACCGTCACGCGGTCCTCGCGATAGTCCATCGTCAGCATGGTGTTCGGCGGCGACCAGCGGAGCACCGCTGCCTTCGTCGCGCGCTTGATCGCTGCGCCGGTCGCCTGGGAGCCGGTCCGGCCGATGAAGCTGTCGGTTCGCTTCGCGTCGCATGTGTGCCCCGGCGTCACGCCATGCACCGGCGTCGCTTGCGGCGGACTAGTGGCGGCGCAGGCGGCGAGCAGGGCAGGCGCCGCAAGCGTCAGTCTACGCATCGACCTTCTCCTCCTCGGCGACACGGCTCATCTTGAGCTTGCCGTTCTCGATCGCGAAGGCGAGCCGCCCTTCGACGAGGTCGACCGCGTCCTTGCCGAATTGATCGTAGCGCCAGCCGGAAAGGATGTTCAGGTTCTTGCGGACGCCCGCGGCCAGGGCTTCCAGGTCGTCCGAACGGGCAATCAGCCGCGCTGCGACCCCGGTCTCCTTGGCGCGTATCTTGAGCAGCAGCTTCAACAGGTCGCTGACCAGTGCACCATCCTTGGTCAGCCCGGGGCGTTTGGGTTCGCGGTCCGGCATTTCGCCCCCCTCGAGCGGTTTGGCCTTGGCCAGCGCCGACATCAGCCGCGCGCCGATCTCATTGGTTCTCCAGCCGGCCGACAGACCGCGGACGCGGCCGAGGTCGTCCTGGCTCTTGGGTGGATGGAGGACGATCTCGTTCAGCGTGTCGTCCTTGATGATTCGCCCGCGCGGCAGGTTTTTCTGGCGCGCCTCCGCCTCGCGCCATCCCGCGAGCGCCTTCAGGCGCCCGAGCACGGCCGGGTTGCGGCTCGGCAGCTTGAGCCGCTTCCACGCATCCTCGGCTGGGAAGGCGAAGCTCGACGGGTCGGCGAGCCGCTCCATCTCCTCGTCGAGCCAGGCTCCGCGGCCGCTCTTCTTCAATTTCTCGACCATACGCGGAAACACCGTGGCAAGGTGAGTGACGTCGGCGATCGCATAATCGATCTGTCGCTTGTCGAGCGGGCGGCGGCCCCAGTCGGTGAACCGCGCGCCCTTGTCGAGGCTGTGCCCGAGAAGGCTTTCGATCAGGTTCGAATAGCCGATCTGTTCGCCATGCCCGAGCGCCATCGCCGCGATCTGCGTGTCGAACAACGGATGCGGAACCTTGCCGGTGAGATTGTGGATGATCTCGAGGTCTTGCCCGCCGGCATGGAATATCTTGAGCACATCCTCATTGGCGACGAACAGGTCGAGCAAGGGCTTGAGGTCGATGTCCGCCTTGGGGTCGATCGCCGCGGCTTCCTCGGTGCTCGCCACCTGGATCAGGCACAGGTCCGGCCAATAGCTGTTCTCGCGCATGAACTCGGTGTCCACGGCGACGAATGGTTGTTTCGAGAGGCGGCCGACCAGGGTCTTCAGGTCTTCCGACTTGGTAATCAGTGGATGGATACGCATGATCTTGGTGGGGGCTTTAGCCGCGCCCTCGCGGGTTGACAAAAGGCTTTCCCCCAGTGAAGCGCGGCCCCGCCTTTTTCTCCACATTTTTCGCGTGAGCAGAGCCGAATTGACCATGCACGCTTTTCGTACCCACAGCTGCGCCGGCCTGCGCCTCGACAATGTCGGGGAGACTGTCCGCCTGTCCGGCTGGGTGCACCGCAAGCGCGATCACGGCCATTTGCTGTTCGTTGACCTGCGCGATCATTACGGGATCACGCAGATCGTCACCGACACGGGCTCGCCGGCGTTCAAGACGCTCGACCGCATCCGCGTCGAGTCGGTGGTGACGGTTGAGGGCGAGGTCGTCGCCCGCTCGGCCGAAACAATAAACCCGAACCTGCCGACCGGCGAGATCGAGGTCCGCGCGGGCAACGTCACGGTCCAGTCCGCCGCTGCCGAGCTGCCGATGCCGGTCTTCGGCGAGCAGGAATATCCCGAAGAGATCCGCCTCAAGTACCGCTACCTCGATCTTCGCCGCGAGCAGGTTCACGCGAACATCATGCTGCGCTCGGCCGTCATTGCCTCGATTCGGCGGCGGATGATCGAGCAGGGCTTTACCGAGTTCCAGACGCCGATCCTCACCGCCAGCTCGCCCGAGGGCGCGCGTGACTATCTCGTCCCGAGCCGCATCCATCCCGGAAAATTCTACGCGCTTCCGCAGGCGCCGCAGATGTTCAAGCAGCTGATCATGGTCGCCGGCTTCGATCGCTATTTCCAGATCGCGCCCTGTTTCCGCGACGAGGACGCGCGCGCCGATCGCTCGCCCGGCGAATTTTACCAGCTCGATTTTGAGATGAGCTTCGTCACCCAGGATGACGTGTTCGCCGCGATCGAGCCGGTGCTGTCGGGCGTGTTCCAGGAGTTTGCCAACGGCCGGGGCGTGACTCCTCCGGGCGAGTTC
>JBJMVJ010000082.1:0-4239 GCA_045810685.1 Sphingomonas sp. | reverse complement strand
GCTGCAATTTCCAGGTCCAGTATATCCGCGATCGCAATGCGCTCCCGATCACCCGCGACTACATGGTCGAGACCGAGCGCCGCTATCGCGAGATCGCGGATGAGCCGGCGGCTCCGAAGAGAGCGCGCGGCCCGGCGCGGAAGAAGGCGCTCGAGCCTACGGGCGCCTGATTATCGGCGCTCGAGCTCGGCCAGCAGGGTCGGCGCCGGGTAGACGTGTTTCAGCGCTTCTTCGACGGCGGCCATCGACACCACCACCGTCCGGTTGAGCAGCGGATCGTAGCCGTAATCGCCGCCGAGCGAATGGATGTTGCCGTCGAACGCGGCGCCGATCACCGTGCCCGAACGATCGAGCACGGGCGAGCCCGAATTGCCGCCGATGATGTCGTTGGTGGTGACGAAATCGTAGACGACGTTCTTGTCGATCCGCGCGGCGTTGGCGGCGAAGGCATTGGCCAGCTTGAACGGCTGGGCGCCCGTCGCCCGCTCGAACGCGCCGGCCATCGTCGTCCGCGTCGGGACCTGCCGGCCGCGTTCGATCCAGCTCTGCACCTTGCCGTAGCTGATCCTGAGCGTGAAGGTCGCGTCGGGATAAAGCGAGTTGCCGTAAGCCGCGAAGCGCGCCTGGCTGAGCTTGGCCTGAGCGGCCGTGACCGGCGCATCGTAGCGCTCGTTGTAAATCTGCTGGAGCTCGCGCTGGCGCGCGTCGAGCTTGCGCGCATAGACGATCATCGGATCGGTCGAGGCGTCGATCGCGGCCTTGCCGCCGGCCCACAGCGCCTTGCGCACCGCGGGGTTGGCGAGCTTCGTTCCACTGACCAGGCGCGCGGCCAGCCCTTCGGGCGATTCCTTGCCCAGCAGCAGCTTGGTGTCGGGATCGTCGGGGCCGAGATATTCCCGGGCCTTGGACAGGCTCCATTCGAGCATCAGCGTTTCGAGCCACGGATAGACGGGTTCAGGGTCGAGCACCTCTTTCTCGAGCAGCGGCAGGCGGCTCTCGGTGTAAGCGGGCAGCCGTTCCGAGTTGGGCTTGGTGCGTTCCTCGGCGGCGCGAACCAATCGCTGCGCATAGCCGTAGAGGTCGCTGTTTCGCGGATTCACGAAACGATTGGCCAGGTAGATGTCGCGATAAGCCCGGTCGGCGCTGGCGATCGCTGCCCAGGGATCGCCGATCGACGGATCGCCGGCCGAGCGCGCGCGCAACGCGGCCTCGGCATCGGCGAGCGTGCGCATGAACGCCGGATCGCCGAGCGCCTTGCCGCGCCCGATGTAGACCTTCAGCGAATTCTCGATGCCGAACAGAGTGTCGGCGCCCTCGCGCGCCTTCACCGGGCTCGATTCCATCGCCGTCAACAGGCGTCCGCGGAGCTCGGAGTAAGTGGCCGTCGTGACGGGCAATGCGAGTTCGCGCTGCAATGCCAGTTGATCGAGCGTCGAAAGCCGCTCGGTTCCACCGGGATTTCCGACCACGAACGCCGCCTCTCCGTCGACCGGTTGGCGGGGATTGAACATCAGATGGTCGGGGGTCGCGGCCGGCCGGCCGTTCTCATAGGCGCGCAGGAAGCTGACATCGAGCGCGTAGCGCGGGAAATTGAAATTGTCGGGGTCGCCGCCGAAGAACGCCGCCTGGAACTCGGGCGCCCACACCAGCCGGACGTCGCTGTACTTGTGATAGGTGTAGAGCTTGTACTGGCCGCCGCCGTAGAGCTTCACCACCTGACAGCGCGTGGTCTTGGTGTCGGGGCAGCCGGCGGTTTCGATCTCGGCGATCTTCGCATCCTGGGCCTTGATCGCGGCCTGGCCTGTCGCGTTGCCGATCGCGGCCTTCACTCGCGGAGTGACGTCGGCGATCGCGGTCACGACCTCGGCCTGCTGGCCCGGGCACAGCCGCTCGCGTTGACGCGTGCCGGAGTTGAAGCCGTGGGCGACCAGGTCGCTCTTGGCTGTCGACAGCTTCTGCAGGCAGTCGATGGCGCAATGGTGATTGGTGAGGATCAGCCCTTCGCTGGAGACGAAGCTCGCCGAGCAGCCGCCGGTCAGCCGGAGCGCGGCGGCACGGACGTGATCGAGCCACGCCTGGTCGGGGGCCCAGCCATAGTCGGCGCGCATCTTCGCCGCCGGGAACGCATCGAAGGTCCACATGCCCTCGTCGGCATGAGCGGCGGACAACGGCAGTGCAGCGGCGGCGGCGAAAGCGATGACTTTAGATAGACGCATCCAAAACTCTCCCCAGGATCGGTGCGGCAACGAGCATGAAAAAGGGGCCGACGCAAGCGTCAGCCCCTTTGGTCAGCCTGCGTCGGCGGCTTAGGCCGGCCGCATCCGCTGCGTCTTGCGCTGCTGGTGCATTTGCATCCGCTCCTCCGGCGTCAGCTTGCCGTCATGATTGGCATCGGCGCTGTCGAAACGCTGGAGTGCCGCATTGGTCATCTCCTGGAGCGAAACTCGGCCGTCGCGGTTGGCGTCGGCGCTTTCGAACATCCTGCCGTGCATTCCGCCCATGCCCATGCCGTGCATGCGCATCTTTCCGGGCTCGCCGCCGTCGCGCATCATGATCACCCGCCGTTCCTGAATCTGCGGCTGGGCCGACACGAACTCCTGGCGACTGATCGTCCCGTCCTTGTTGGTGTCGAGCCGGTCGAACATCGCGCCGCGGTCGGGCATCGCCCGTCCGGGCTCGGCGAGCCGCTGGGCGAAGCGCGTGCGCATCTCGCCTGCCATCTTCTGCTTGGCCGCATCGGCCTCTTCGCGGGTCAGGAAACCGTCGCGATTGGTGTCGAGACGGGCGAACAACTCGCGCACATGCTGGACCACCTCGTCGCGAGTCTGGACCCGCATCGGCATGCGCTGCATCGGCATCTGCGCCTGCGGAGCCACCGGCGCGGCCGGGGGCACGGGTTGGGCATTTGCCGGAACCATGGCGAACAAGGCGGCCACCGCGGCGCCGCCGAGAAGAAGCTTGTACATTTCGAAACCTCCAGAAGTCGGCGCGAGAGTTAATCTTCGGAAGCTGTATGCCGCTTGAATGCGCGCAGCGCGGCTGGCAAGCCGCTCCCAGCAAAGGGGACGTAGGGGAAGCATGGCCGAGCGGAACGTCAAGGGCAGGGCCGCCGATCCTCGCGCTTCATCGGCCCATGACGAGCCGCGTGCCTGGTGGGAAAGCCCGGTGGTCATTGCCGCGCTGATCGTCGCTTCGGCCGTCCCCTTGCTCTACCCGAAGATCCCGCCGCTGGTCGATTTGCTCGGCCATATGGGCCGCTATCGCGTCGAGCTCGACCTCCACCATTCGGCCTGGCTGCCGCATTATTACGATTATCATTGGGCGGCGATCGGCAACCTGGGTGTCGACCTGCTGCTGGTCCCGCTGAGCAAGCTGATCGGGCTCGAGCCGGCGGTGAAATGGATCGTGCTCGCGATCCCGCCGCTGACCGTGGCCGGATTCCTGTGGGTCGCACGCGAGGTCCACGGCCGCATCCCGCCGACGGCCTTCTTTGCTTTGCCCTTCGCTTACGGGCATCCGTTCATGTTCGGCTTCGTCAATTTCGCGCTGTCGATGGCGCTGGCCTTCCTCGCCTTCGGGCTGTGGCTTCACCTCGGCAGCCTGGGACGGACCCGGCTGCGCGCGATCCTGTTCGTGCCGATCTCGCTGATCGTCTTCTTCTGCCACACCTACGGCTGGGGCGTGCTGGGGCTGATGTGCTTTTCAGGCGAGGCGGTGCGGCAGCACGACCGCGGCATCGGCTGGCTCCGGGCCGGCCGGAACGCCGCGCTCCATGCCTCGGTCATGGCGCTTCCCCTCGTCATCATGCTCGTCTGGCGCAGCGATGCCCATGGCGGAACCACCAGCGACTGGTTCAACTGGACCGCGAAGATGGCGTGGCTGCAAAGCGCGCTCCGCGACCGGTGGATGTATTACGACCTGATTTCGGCCGGCCTGATGGTGCTGGTGATGGCCGAGGCGCTGCGCAACCGACGGCTGACTTTCTCCCGCAATCTTGCTTTCTCGGGCCTGGTGCTGGTCGTCGGCTACATTTGCCTGCCGCGGATCATCTTCGGCTCGGCCTATGCCGACATGCGGCTGGTCCCCTACATGATCGCGGTGCTGCTGCTTGCGATTCGCTTTCGCGGCCCGACCAATTTCAAGCTCGGCAGCGTACTCGCAATTCTCGGTCTCATATTTTGCGCCGCCCGCTTTGGCGGCAACAGCTTGAGCCTGTGGCGAGCGGCCGACGACCAGCAG
>JBJMVJ010000081.1:0-8627 GCA_045810685.1 Sphingomonas sp. | reverse complement strand
GTCATTTCGGCAAGGCTGCGGATGCCTGTTTCGTTACTCAGTCGACGCTCTCGGCAGGCCTGCGCGAGCTGGAAACGCTTCTCGGAGTGACTTTGGTCGAGCGCACGCGGCGGGTGGTGCGCTTCACCGCGCTTGGCGAGAAGATCGCCGACAAGGCCATGAAGGTCCTGGGCGAAACCGAGGAACTGGCGGAAATGGCCCGCGCCCAGGGCCGGCCGCTCCACGGCGAGCTGCGCATGGGGGTGATACCGACGATCGCGCCATTCCTTCTCCCGACCATGCTCCCGCGGCTGCGCGAACAATGGCCGGCGCTCAAGCTCTATCTGCGCGAGGAGACGAGCAGCGCCGCCTGCGAGGCACTCCACCGCGGCCAGCTCGATTGCGTGCTGCTCGCTTTGCCGTTCGCATGCGGGGACGTGGAGAGCACGCCATTGTTCGACGATGCCTTGTACATTGCCTACCCGCGCGGCGAGGCGCCGGGCGGTGCGGCGGTTGCTGCCGCGGACATCGACGAGCAGCGCCTGTTGCTGCTGGAAGACGGCCATTGCCTGAAGGATCACGCGCTTTCGGCGTGCAACCGGCCCGAGCTCCGCGCCCATGCGGCAATGATGGGGACTTCGCTCCACACGTTGGTGCAGATGGTCGACAACGGCCTTGGGGTGACCTTCGTGCCCGGCATGGCGATCGAGGCCGGGATCCTCGCCGGGACCGACATCGATGCCAAGCCGCTGCGTTCAGAGCATCCCTATCGCCGGATTGCGCTGATCTGGCGCCGCTCGAGCCCGCGCGAGAGCGAGTTCCTCATGCTCGCAACGACGCTTCGGCGGATCGTCGAGGACCTCATTCCCGCAATCGCCGCAATCCAGCCCGGATCGTCGCTCGACCAGCCGGTCGTGGCGGCCTGCTAGCTTATTTGGCCAGCGCCGGCTCGGCGATGCCGATCGGCTCCGCCTGGCCGGCGTCCTGCGGCAGGTCGAAACGATCGGCGTCCATCACCTTGGTCCAGGCCTTGACGAAGTCGCGGACGAACTTCTCCTCGCAGCCGCGCTCGGCATAGACTTCCGCGGTCGCGCGCAACTGGCTGTTGGAGCCGAAGATGAGGTCGGTCCGGGTGGCCCGCCACTTCTCCCGCCGGCCGCCGCGGTCGTAACCGATGAACTCCTCGTCGGCGCTGTCCTCGACCACCTCCCAGAAGGTGTCGTTGTCGAGCAGGTTGACGAAGAAGTCGTTCGTGAGCTGGCCCTTGCGGTTCGTGAACACGCCCTCGGGCCGGTCGTGGTGGTTGGCGCCGAGCACCCGCAAACCGCCGAGCAGCACGGTCATCTCGGGAGCCGACAGGCCGAGCAGCGAGGCGCGGTCCAGCAGCAACTCCTCGGTCCTCACCGAATGCTTGGTCTTGAGATAATTGCGGAAGCCATCCGCGGGCGGCTCCATGACGTCGAAGCTTTCGACATCGGTCCACTCCTGGGTGGCATCGCCGCGGCCGCCAGTGAACGGAACCGGGACGTTGAAGCCGGCGTCCTTCGCCGCCTTCTCCACCGCCGCAGTGCCGGCGAGGACGATCGCATCGGCCATCGAGAGCGGCCCGCGGAGCTCGTCGATCCTGGCGAGAACCCGCGACAGCTCTTCGGGCTCGTTGACGGCCCAGTCGCGCTGCGGAGCAAGCCGGATGCGCGCACCGTTGGCGCCGCCGCGATGGTCGGACCGGCGATAGGTCGAGGCTGATGCCCAGGCCGTCTTGACCAGCTGGCCGATGCTGAAGCCGGCGCCCAGGATCTTTGACTTGAACGCCGCGACATCGGCGTCGGAGGGCGTTTCCCCAGCCGGCACCGGGTCCTGCCAGATCAGATCCTCTTGCGGGACTTCCGGGCCGAGGTAGCGAACCTTGGGCCCCATGTCGCGGTGGGTGAGCTTGAACCAGGCGCGGGCGAAAGCGTCCTTGAACGCTTCATGGTCGTTGCGGAACTTCTCCGAGATCACGCGGAGCTCGGGATCCATCTTCAGCGCCATGTCGGCCGTCGTCATCATCGTCGGCACGCGCTTGCTCGGATCATGGGCCGCCGGAGCCATATCCTCCGGCCTCTGGTTGATCGGCTGCCACTGCTTCGCGCCGGCAGGCGAGCGCACCAGCTCATATTCGTAATCGAGCAGCAGCCGGAAATAATTGTCGGACCATTGCGTCGGCGTGTTCACCCACGGTCCTTCGATGCCGCTGGTGATGGTGTGCTCGCCAAATCCGCTGCCATGCGCGCTGGCCCATCCGAGACCCTGGAGCGTGATATCGGCCGCTTCGGGCGCGGCATCGACGAGGCTCGGGTCACCCGCGCCGTGCGCCTTGCCGAACGTATGGCCGCCGGCGGTCAGCGCGACGGTCTCCTCATGGTTCATCGCCATGCGTTCAAAGGTGATCTTGATATCGCGCGCCGACTGCAGAGGGTCGGGAACGCCGCCGGGACCCTCCGGATTGACGTAGATAAGGCCCATCTGGATCGCTGCCAGCGGATGCTCGAGTTCCAGCTCGCGCTCGGGCTGAATGCGGGTTTCCGCGGCGTCGACCCATTTCTGCTCGGCGCCCCAATAGATGTCGCGCTCCGGTTCGAACACATCCTGGCGGCCTCCGCCGAAGCCGAAGATCGGCCCGCCCATCGATTCGATGGCGACGTTGCCGGCGAGAATGAAAAGGTCGGCCCAGCTGATGTTCTTGCCGTACTTCTGCTTGACCGGCCACAGCAGCCGGCGCGCCTTGTCGAGGTTACCGTTGTCCGGCCAGCTGTTCAGCGGGGCAAAGCGCTGCTGCCCGCTGTTGGCGCCGCCGCGCCCGTCTCCGGTGCGATAGGTGCCCGCCGCGTGCCAAGCCATGCGAATGAACAGCGGACCGTAATGGCCATAATCCGCAGGCCACCACGGCTGGCTGTCGGTCATCAGCGCGGTCAGGTCGTTTTTCAGCGCCTGATAATCGAGTGCGTTGAATGCCTCGGCATAATCGAAGCCTTCGCCCATCGGATCGGGTGAAGCCCCGCCCTGGTGCAAGATCTCCAGCGGAAGTGACTCAGGCCACCAATCGCGGTTGGTGCGACCCACCAGCGAGCGCACTGTGGTTGGGCGGTCTACCGGACAACCCATCGATTCACCGGTCTTTGCGTCCATGACTCATGGCCTCCCAGAATGATTTGCCTGCGGCCCTAAAGCGCAGCGCGCCGCTACGAAAACAAGTTGTTCTCGTCAGTGAGTGCGGGAAAATCGATCACCGACGTCTGCGATGCGAAGTACAGGTAGAGGCCGCGGCGGAGGGCGGGGAGGGGACACGCCGCGGCCTCTGTTCGATGGGATTGCGGACGGCCGGAAAGCGGCACTGGCCCTGCGTCTCGTCGGGAATTAGGAGCAGCCAGCGGATGAGGGAAACGACTAAACTTAGTCACTGATAGTCGCGAAATCGATCACTGTTGTTTCGCTTGCACTTAGTCCATGTGCCTAAGGCCGGTCCGCAGGTAGTCGTAACCGCTGATCAGCGTAAGCGCCGCTGCCGCCCACAGACACAGGATGCCGACATCGTGCACCCACGGCAGCTGCGGCACGGCGCCTCCCAGGATGAGAGCGCCGAGCGCAATCAGCTGCAAGGTCGTCTTCCACTTGGCGAGCGCGCTTACCGGCATCGAAACCTGGAGCCCGGCGAGATATTCGCGAAGCCCCGAAACGATGATCTCGCGCAACAGGATGACCAGCGCGGCGATGATGTTCAGCCCGGCAATTTCCGGCACCGGATTCGCCTTCCGGCTGGAGATCAGCATGATCAGCACGGCCCCAACCATGATCTTGTCGGCGATTGGATCCAGGAACTGGCCGAGCCGCGAGATGCTGCCCCAGGCGCGCGCGAGATAGCCGTCGAGATAATCGGTAATTCCAAAGATGCAGTAGAGGGCGAAGGTGATCGCATAATCGACCGGCGACGGCCGCCACAGCAGGAACACCAGGATGGGTACCGCGAAAATGCGCGACAGCGTCAGGAGGTTTGGCAGCGACAGCATCTTGATGCGCTGGAGTTATAGCGTTTGGCGGTCTCACGAAAGCTGGCTATGCGCTGGGGTCACCTCCATGGCAGCGACCGCGCCCCGGCCTTGATTCAGAACGTCACCCACCTGCTCCGTGCGCGGCGGTTCGCACCGCTGTTCGGGACCCAGTTCCTCGGCGCCTTCAACGACAGCCTGTTCAAGCAGGCGGTGGTGCTGTTCGTCACCTACCAGCTGCTCAAGGACCCGAGGCAGGAATTCCAGTTCAGCGCGATCGCGCAAGGGCTGTTCATGCTGCCCTTCTTCGTCTTTTCGGCGCTCGCGGGACAGCTTGCGGACGATCATGACAAGTCGCGCCTGATCCGCATCATCAAGCTTGCCGAGATCGGCATCATGATCCTCGGCAGCGCCGGAATCCTGCTCGCCAACATTCCACTGATGCTTGCCGCCGTCGGCCTGATGGGGGTCCACTCGACGTTCTTCGGACCGATCAAATATGCGATCCTGCCCCAGCATTTGAGGCACGACGAGGTTCTTGGCGGCACCGGTCTGGTAGAGGCCGGAACCTACATCGCGATCCTCTTGGGCACGATCCTCGCCGGCTCGCTTGCCGCAACGCCTCCGATCGCCGCCGTGGCTACGATCGGCTTTGCAATTCTCGGCTACCTTGTCGGCCGGCAGGTTCCCCCCGCCCCACCCGCGGCCGAGCGAATCCCGTTCAACTGGCACATCATCCACGCGTCCATCGAGCTGGTCAGCGCGACCTTGCACATCCGGCGCCTGTTCCTCGCGATCCTCTCGATCAGCTTCTTCTGGACGATCGGCGCGGTGCTGATCATCATCTTTCCGCCGCTGGTGAAGAACGTGCTCGGCGCCGACGAGCAGGTCGCGAGCTTGTTCATCGCCATCTTCTCGATCGGAATCGCGATCGGCTCAGTGCTCATCAACCGGCTGCTCAAGAGCGAGGTTTCGGCGCGATTCGCGCCGGCATCGGTCATCGGCATGGCCGGCTTTGTGGTGCTCCTCCACTTCGTCGCCCTCACCTGGGGGAAGCATGGGCATGAGCTCACCACGCTCGGCAACTTCGTTCTTCACCCGATGGCGGGGTTGATGATCATCGCCCTGCTCGGGGTTTCCATCACCGGCGGCATGTTCGTCGTTCCGCTCTACGCGTTCCTGACCACGACCGTGCCCAAGACGCAGACCGCGCGAACGGTCGCGGCCAACAATATCGTCAACTCCGGTGCGATGGTCATCGGCTCGTTGCTGGCGTTCGGCCTGAGCAGCATCGGCGTCGGGCCGACCGGGCAGCTGCTCCTCGTCGCCGCGATGTGCATCGTCTCCGCCTGGCTCGGCTGGAAGCTTCACCTCGCCTGCGACTAGTCCTCAGCCGATCAGGATCGAGACAAACAGGAACCCCGCAGCGAAGGTGCTGGCGAACAGCTTGACGTCCGCGCGCAGACTCGATGCCTCAGCCGCGGCGCTGCCGACGACGCGGACCGGCCTGCGGCCAAAGCGGCCGGGATGCGGTGCAAAGATTGGACGCGGCAAGTGCATGGCAAAAACCCTAACGCGGTGTTTACCATGTTCAAAACCCGCGCAAGGTCCAACGGCTCCAAACGTCCCGCGCAGGGACGCCGGGTCAAAATTTCACGGGTCGATCAGCCGGTGACGGCGCTGCGCAGCGAGGAATCGGGCCGGGTGCGCGCCGCGAGCAGCTCGCGGGCCTGCTCTGCGGTCGTCGGCTTGCCGAAATACCAGCCCTGGCCGATCTGGCAGCCGAGCCGGACCACGGTGCGGTACGAATCTTCATTCTCGATGCCTTCGACGCAGACCGGCACACGAAGCGCAGCTGCGAGCATCGTGACGGCGCGTACGATCGCCGAGCTCTCGCGCTTGGCGTTGATGTTGGTGACGAAGCTGCGGTCGATCTTGATGATGTCGAATGGCAGGGAGCGCAGGTGAGCGAGCGACGAGAATCCGGTCCCGAAATCGTCGAGTGCGAGGCGGATTCCCTGGTTCTTGAGGCTGGTGACGATGCTCCGCGCCATGTCGAGGTCGGCGAACAGCGAGCTCTCCGTCACTTCGACCACGAGCCGCTCGGCCGGGAAGCCGGTGTCGGCGAGCGTCTTCACGATCCGGTGGGCGAGCCAGCCGTCGGCGAGCTGGAAGGGCGAGATGTTGACCGATACCGTGATCTCCGGGTCCCAGGTCGCCGCCTCGCGAAGCGCATCGCCGATCACTTGCTCGGACAGGCGCCCGATCAGGCCGATCTCCTCGGCCACCGGGATGAACACGTCCGGCGCGATCACGCCCGACAGCGGATGGATCCAGCGCGCAAGCACCTCGAAACCGACGATCGCGCCAGTCGCAAGGTCCACTTGTGGTTCGAAATAAGGAACGAACTGGCCGTGCTCGAGACCGAAGCGGATACCCTGCTCGATCTCGCCGTGGGCGATCAGCGCGCGCTCCATACCTGCATCGAACCACACCGGCCGCGCGACCCGGCCGCTCCGGGCGTGGTCCATCGCGATATCGGCGCGCCTCAGAATATCGGGAATGCGAACATTGGCCGCGGGGGTCGAGGCGATGCCGGCAAAGGCGCCGACCTGAATGATCCGCTCATCGAACAACAACGGGCGCGTGACCGTCTGAAGCACGGTCTCTGCGAGCGCGTCGGCGCGGCTCATGTCGGACGGGCGAAGGGCCAACGCAACCGCGAATTCGTCACTGCTGAGGCGGGCAATAACGGCTCCGGGACCCATTTCATCGGCGAGCGTGACGGACAGCGTCTTGAGCAGCCGGTCCCCGGTTTCGTAGCCGTGCTGGTCGGTCACCGCCTTGTAGCGATGAATCTGAAATGAGATGATAACCAGGTTGTCGCCGCGCTCCGCCGCTTCGCTGCAAAGCTGACCCGCACGGTCGGCGAAGCCCTTGCGGTTATACAGGCCGGTGACGGTGTCCGTTGTCGCAAGCACGGTTGCTCGCCGCTCATGTTCCTCGCGCATTTCGGCTTCGTGCTGAAGGTCGACGTAACGCCGCCAGCCGAACAGGATCAGCGCGATGTTCAGGGTGAGGGTCGTGCTCGCGAGCCGGATTTGCGGCCCGTAAGTGGTGTCCGCCAATGGCAGCGTGTGAAAGAATTTGCTGCCGTTCCAGATAAGCAGCATCACCGCCGTGATCAGCACGGTGAGCGCGATCAAATCGCGCTGCGCGTTCCGCAGCCTTGAATTAGTCGTACTCGTCACAAGGATCCCGCAAGATGCCACACGGCACCCTGACTACTTGGGAACGCTTAATAAATTCCTCTCCAAAATGGATGGAACGCTAGTTTGGTGCGGACGGCGGGAATTGAACCCGCACTCCCTTATCGGGAAGAGGATTTTAAGTCCCCAGCGTCTACCGTTCCGCCACGTCCGCTTAGATCAGCACAGCGACGGTAGTGCCAGCGTGCTATTCCGCGGCCACTTCCTTGAGATTTAACCGCTCGCGCATTTCCTTGCCCGGCTTGAAATAGGGCACGCGCTTGGCATCCACCGATACGGCCTCGCCGGTGCGTGGATTGCGGCCGAGTCGTCCGTCGCGTTGCCTCGTCGAGAATGCACCGAAGCCACGCAGCTCCACCCGGCCGCCCTTGGCCAGCTGCTCCGTGATGGAATCGAAAATGGCGCTGACCACGCCCTCGACCTCGCGCTGCGTGAGGTCTGGAAAATCAGTGCACAGCTGCTGCACCAGTTCAGAACGGATCATCGGAGTCCCCGCATCAGGATGGACCGGCCCCAACTCCCCCATCACCGGAGGCCGCTTCAAATTCAGGCTGTCAGGAAAGTTTGATGGAGGCAAGCAGGATTTACGCGGCGTCCCTTCAAGGAACGCCGCGTTTCCCGTGACTTGGGCTACTTCTTTTTGGCCGGCTTGGCGGGCTTGGCCCCAGCTTGGGCTTCCTTGAGCGCAGCGCCGAGGATGTCGCCGAGCGATGCACCCGAATCGGATGAACCGTATTGCGCGACGGCCTGCTTCTCTTCGGCGATCTGCAGCGCCTTGACCGAGAAGTTCGGCTTCTTCGAGCGGTCGAACCCGATGACCATCGCATCCAGCTTCTGGCCAACCTGGAACCGCTCCGGACGCTGCTCGTCGCGATCGCGACCAAGATCGCCGCGCTTGATGAATCCGGTCACACCGTCGTCGCCGACCTGGACGTCGAGGCCGGCATCCTGGACCGCGCGGACCAGGACCGTGACCGTCTCGCCCTTCTTGGCGCCGCCGGCCGCACCGGACGCGCTGCTGCGCGCGCCAGCGCCAGTCGAAGCGCCGGCGCCCGCGCCGCCGCTCTCGAGCTGCTTCATGCCGAGCGAAATGCGTTCCTTCTCGACGTCTACGTCGAGCACCTGCGCCTTGACCGTCTCCCCCTTGCGGTGAAGCTGCAGCGCCTGCTCGCCCGAGACGCCCCAGGCGACATCAGACATGTGGACCATGCCATCGACGTCGCCCTCAAGTCCGACGAACAGCCCGAACTCGGTCGCGTTCTTGACCTCGCCCTCGACGACGGAGCCGACCGGGTGCTTCTCGGCGAACGCCGCCCACGGATTCTCCTGCGCCTGCTTGAGGCCGAGCGAAATC
>JBJMVJ010000080.1:0-5559 GCA_045810685.1 Sphingomonas sp. | reverse complement strand
TACGCAGAGCGTTGATGACGAGGTCGCGGATGGTGATCGCGCCTTGCCCTTCGAGATTGGCGGGACGGGTTTCGAGCGGCAACCAGTGCGGCTGCTGCAAGCGAAGCTCGGCCGCATCTTCAATCGTGATCACGCGCTCGCCGGGGTCGATCATCTTCGACAAAGCGTTGAGCATGGTCGTCTTACCAGAGCCGGTACCACCCGAGATGACCACGTTCATGCGGCTCGCGCCGGCGATCTTCAGCACCGTCGCCATCTTTTCGGACATCGAACCGAAGCCCCGCATCATGTCGAGCGTGATCGGCTTTTCGGAGAATTTACGAATCGAGATCGCGGTGCCGCGCAGCGACAGCGGCGGAATGATCACGTTGACGCGGCTGCCGTCCTGGAGGCGGGCGTCGCACAAAGGCGTGGTCTGGTCGATGCGGCGGCCGACCTTGTTGACGATACGCTGAGCGATCTGGAACAGATGCTCCTCGTCGCGGAACTGGATCTGCGCGATCTCGAGCTTGCCCTTGCGCTCGACGTACGTCTGGTCGGGGCCGTTGACCATGATGTCGCTGACCGCCGGATCGGCGAGCAGTTCCTCGAGCGGGCCGAGGCCAAGCAGCTCGTCGACCAGCACCTTCTCGAGCGCGAACTGCTCGCGGCGGTTGAGGGTGATCTTGAGCTCGGCGAGCACTTCCGAGATGATCGGGCGGAATTCCTCGGCGAGCTCGTCCTTGTTGAGGGTCGCCGCTGCCTCGGGGTCAACGCGCTCGAGCAATCGCGGAAGCACCTGCTCCTTGATGCGGTGAACCGAGGCTTCGAAGCCTTCTGTCTTGCTGCTGGCCGCTTCTCCGCTGGCGTTCTGGCGCGCCGTCAGGCGGTCCATCGCGACGGACTGGCCGCTCGCATCACCCAGCGCCGCGTCCATCGGCGGCGTCAGCTCGTCGATCGGCGGGAATTGATCGCCGCCCGGGAAGTCCGCCGCGGGAGTGGAGGGGGCCGCGTTCGGACCGCCCTTCATCGGCTTGGCGACGCCGAAGTTCGGACGGCCGCCGCCGCTGCTCATCCCACCACGCTTGCCGAATGCGCTCATCGCAGTTGCCACTCGCTGACTTGAAATTGTCCCGCGAGCATTAACGGCAGATGCCTAAAGAAAGACTAACCTTGCTCGCCGCTGCGGCGAGCATGGATGCGGTGGGTCAGGCGGCCTGGAACACCCAATAGCGGTTCAGCAGGAAGCTGACCCATGGGGTGACGAGGATCATCAGCGGGACCGGCGTTAGCGGCGGCAGGTGCAAGGTCGAGACGAGCAGCCACACCCAGGTGCTGTTGACCAGGAACGAGACCAGCGCAGTGAGCAGGAAGCGGCCAAGGCGGGCATAATCGCCCTCCGCGGCGCCGTCGACGAAGCTCCAGCGGCTGTGCGCCATGTAAGCGGCGGCCAAGCCGCAAGCGGTGCTCGCAAGGTTCGCCTGGAACGGATTGATTGCGAAATAGAGCACGAGCGCGGAATAGATGCCGGCGGCGAACTGCGTGACGCACATGCCCGCGATGACGTAGCGGACGAGCTGCTTCGCTGCGGGCTTGGCGAGGAAGCTCGACAGTTGAAGCCGGTAGCGTCCGATCACGCCGGCGTCGCTCATGCCGCGCGCATCCGCCGCAGCGGCTCGGCGACGGCCATGCTCGGCAGCGGCTCGACCGAACGGGGAAGCGTCGCCGAGTGGCGCGGGAAAAGGCTCGAGGTGCGCAATCCCCAACGGCTCAGCCGGTAGCTGATTGCGGTGCGCAGGACACCGAGCCCATAGACGCAGCTGCGGCGGAAATTGATGCTCGACGCTTCGGGAAAATATTTGGTGGGGCAGGAGATCTCGCCGACGCGGAAGCCGGCCCAGAACGCCTGGGCGACCATCTGGTTGTCGAACACGAAATCGTCGGAGCAGGCGAGCAGCGGCAGCTGCTCGAGGACCGTGCGGCTCCAGGCGCGATAACCGGTGTGATATTCGCTGAGCTTCGCGCCCATCATCACGTTCTCGAACGCGGTGAGCAGGCGGTTGGCGATATATTTGTATCGCGGCATGCCGCCCGACAGAGCGCCGCCGCCGAGAATGCGCGACGCGAAGACCGCGTCGTAATGGCCCGACGCGATCATCCCGGCCATCGCCCGGATCAGGCGCGGCGTATATTGGTAATCGGGGTGAAGCATGACGACGATGTCGGCGCCGCGGGCCAGCGCGATCGTGTAGCACGACTTCTGATTGGCGCCGTAGCCGCCGTTGCGGGCGTGGATGAGGGTGTGAATGCCAAGCCGGTCGGCGAGGGCCGCGGTCGCATCCGTACTCGCATCGTCGACGAGGATCACGTCGTCGACGATGTCCATGGGGATTTCGGCGAAGGTGGCCTCGAGCGTCTGGCTGGCGTTGTACGCCGGCAACACCACCGCGAGTTTCAGTCCCTCTATCATGCGCACCTCTTGGTTTCCGTGCGCCACTCTAGGAAACTGGTCCTAAAGGCTTTGTAAACGCCGGTCGGGACATCGCAAAAATTCGTCAGGCGTCCGGGGAAGGGGGATCATCGTTGCAACGCGCGCTGTCGTCGCCGCTGGTCGGCGATGAGATCACGCAGGTTGGTCGTCGCGATCGCCTGATCCTGTTCGCGATTTGGCTGGTCCTCGCCGGATGGCTGTGGTCGACCCATGTGATGTGGCGCGACGAGGTCCGCGCCTTCTCGTTCGCGCTGTCGGGCTCGAATTATGCCGAGATGCTGCGCAACGTCCACGGAGAGGGGCACCCGGCGCTGTGGTATTTGATCCTGCGCGGGGCCCACGATCTGTTCCCGGTTCGCGAGGTCCTGCCGATCGCCGGCCTGGTCTTCGGCGTCGCTGCAATGGCGGTATTTGCGTTCCTGTCGCCGTTCCGCCTGCTGATCATCGCGCTGGTGCTGTTCAGCGGCTACGGCGCGTTCGAATTCGTGGCGATCTCGCGCAACTACGGCATCGCCGCGCTGGTGATGTTCGTTCTTGCCGCGCTCTATGGGCGGGTCCGCAACAGCTTATGGTTCGGACTGATCCTCGCGCTCCTCGCCAATACCAACGTGCCGAGCTGCATCTTCGCCGGCGCGTTCCTGATGTTCCGCTTCGTCGAGATGCTCACCGGCGCCTCCACGCCGACCAAGCGCGACTGGCTGATCTTCGCGGGCAATGCCGTGATAGCGGCGCTCGGCGCCTTGCTGTGCTTCGTGACGGTCTATCCGACCATCAACGATGCCGCGGTCTCGTCAAACGCCAATCACCTGAACGTCGCGACTATCGCCGCCGCGCTGGTCGACAGCGACAAGGGGTTTTCGCACCTGATCTTCCCGCCGGCGGTGCTGGCGCTGACCTGCTTGGCGTTCGTCCGCAGACCGGCAGCGCTGGCAGCCGCGGTCAGCGTGCTCGTCGCCTTGAAGCTGTTCTTCTTCTTCATCTACCCGTCCTTCTACCGCCACGAAATGCTGTACGTCGCGTTCCTGCTGTCGCTGTTCTGGATGACGGCGAAGGGCGCCGGCGGGACGTGGCGCGAGATGAAATGGATGAACCCCGTCCAGATCATCGGATCGTGGAGCTTCGTCGCGCTGCTGGCCGCGCAGGCGGTCGCGCTCGGGATACCGGTTCGCGAGCAGCTCTCGGGGCTGCCGTACAGCCATTCGGCGGACGTCGCGAAATTGCTGCAGCGGCCCGAGCTGTCCGGAGCGATCGTGATGGCGGACCCGGACACGATGCTGGAGCCGCTTCCTTATTACGTCAACAACCCGCTGTGGCTGCTTCGGCGGCAGCGCTTCGGCAACATCATGCTCCTGACGCGCGATGCGCGGCAGAAGCTGACGCTGGATGATGTCCTCGCCGATGCCGAGCGCCTGCACCGGCAGACCGGCCGCCCGATCGTCTTCCTGTGCCACTTGCCGATCCCGCACGACAACAAGGATCATTTCTATGCGATGTTCGGCTACGAAACCGATCTGAAGCGCGACAGCGTGAAGCGGTTCCTCGCTTCCACCCGCCACATCGCCACGCTCCGCGGCCTGCATATGGGGGACGAAATCTACGACGTGTTCGTCTACCCGCGCTGAGCGCGTTGGGGCTTAAGCGCCGGCGCTCTCCGCAAGGACGGTCAGGCCCTGATCGCCGACTTCGGCGAAGCCGCCTGTGACGGGGATGCGCTCGGGCTGCTGGCCGGCCGCGCGATAGACCGCGATCTCGCCGTTCCTGAGCGTCGTCATGTAGGGCGCGTGGCCGGCCATGATGCCGGATTCGCCCTCGGTCCCGGGGACGACGACCATGTAGACGTCGTCGGACATCACCAGCCGGTCGGGCGTGACGAGCTCGAAATGCAAGTTGGCCATCAGTCTGCGCTTCCAATCTTCGCGTCGAATGCGCGTGTCGCCGCCTCGAACTTGTCGCGGCAGCCAGTGTTGCAGAAGCCGACGACCTTGCCGCGGTAGACCGTCAGGCTATCGGCGCTGACCGGCTTTCCCGACCAGGGGCAGGCGTCGTTGACGCAATCCTCGAGGCGCAGGTCGCTGGCCAAGCCTTACGCCTCGTGCGCCATCTTTTCGGCCTTGGCGACCGCTTCCTCGATTCCGCCGACCATGTAGAAGGCGCTTTCGGGGAGGTGGTCGTACTCACCGTCGACAACCGCCTTGAACGAGCGGACCGTGTCCTCGACCTGGACGAACTTGCCGGGGATGCCGGTGAACACTTCGGCGACGTGGAACGGCTGCGACAGGAAGCGCTGGATCTTGCGGGCGCGGCCGACGATCAGCTTATCCTCCTCGCTGAGCTCGTCCATGCCGAGGATGGCGATGATGTCCTGCAGGCTCTTGTAGCGCTGCAGCGTCTCCTGAACGGCGCGGGCGACCTCGTAATGCTCCTGGCCAACGACCGCCGGGGTGAGGACGCGGCTGGTGGAGTCGAGCGGATCGACCGCCGGATAGATGCCGAGCTCCGAAATCGCGCGGCTGAGCGTCGTCGTCGCGTCGAGGTGGGCAAACGAGGTCGCCGGGGCGGGGTCGGTCAAGTCGTCGGCCGGCACGTAGATCGCCTGGACCGAAGTGATCGAGCCCTTGTTGGTCGAGGTGATCCGCTCCTGAAGCGTGCCCATGTCGGTGGCCAGGGTCGGCTGGTAGCCCACTGCCGAAGGGATGCGACCGAGCAGCGCCGACACTTCCGAGCCCGCCTGAGTGAAGCGGAAGATATTGTCGATGAAGAACAGAACGTCCTGACCCTCGACATCGCGGAAATATTCGGCCTGGGCGAGACCAGATAGCGCGACGCGGGCGCGGGCGCCGGGCGGTTCGTTCATCTGGCCGAACACCAGGGCGACCTTGGACCCCTCGGGGGTCGGATTGCCGTCAGCGTCCTTGGCGATGACCCCAGCGTCGAGGAACTCGTGGTAGAGGTCGTTGCCTTCGCGGGTGCGCTCGCCGACGCCGGCGAACACCGACACGCCGCCGTGGCCCTTGGCGATATTGTTGATCAGCTCCTGGATCAGCACGGTCTTGCCGACGCCGGCGCCGCCGAACAGGCCGATCTTGCCG
>JBJMVJ010000079.1:0-9475 GCA_045810685.1 Sphingomonas sp. | reverse complement strand
GACATGGCGGGCCTGATCGTCATCGACTTCATCGACATGGAGCAGAACAGCCATGTCCGCAAAGTCGAGAAGGCGATGAAGGACGCGCTGAAGAACGACCGCGCGCGCATCCAGGTCGGCCGCATCTCGAGCTTCGGCCTGATGGAGATGAGCCGGCAGCGGCTGCGCACCGGCGTGCTCGAAGCCTCGACCAAGCCCTGCCCGCATTGCGAGGGCACCGGGCTCATGCGCACGGCGGCCTCGGCGGGCCTGTCGGCGCTGCGTATCCTCGAGGACGAGGCGACGCGCGGGCGCGGCGAGCGCATCACGCTTCGCGCCGGCAAGGAAGCCGCGGTTTACGTGCTCAACAAGAAGCGCGCCGAGCTGGCCGATATCGAGCACCGCTACGGGGTGATGATCGAGGTCATCATCGACGAGGGCTTCGAAGGCGCGCGCATGGCGGTCGAAAGTTCGGGGGCCAAGCCCGTCGCGGCGCCGCGCACCGAGGCTCCGGCGCTCGACGAAGAGGAAGAGTTCGAAGAGGAAGCGGCCGAAACCGATGAGGACGAGGAGGAAGAGGAGACCGAGGCTCGCGAGCCCCGCGAATCCGGACCCGAAGGCGATCGGCAGGGCCGTCGTCGTCGTCGTCGTCGTCGCGGCGGACGCGGCCGCACCCGCCGCGAAGGCGGGGAGCCTGCCGACGCCAGCGAGGCCATCGCACTCGAAGCGGCGGACGAGCCGGCTTCGGAAACCGCCGAGGAGCCTGCGGCCGAGGCCCCGGCCGAGGAGCCCCGGGAAGGCGGTCGCCGCCGTCGCCGGCGCGGCCGCAAGGGCGCGCCGAGCGAGGCGGCCGAGGTCGAGCCCGACAGCTCGCCGATGGTCGAGCGGCCGATCGAGCTCGAGCCGCCGATCGCCGAAACGGAAGCGCCCGCGGAGCCGCAGCCCAAGCGGCGGCGGTCGCGCAAGGCCGCAGCGGTCGAAGCGGCGGTGACTGTGCCGGAACCTGCGCCCGCCGATGCTCCGCCCGCCGAAACGGCGGAGGAAGCTGCGCCAGCCGCCAAGCCGCCGCGAAAGGGCCGGTCCAAGAAGGGCGAGGCGGCCGCGGCTGAAGCGGAGCCGGCACCGCCGCCAGCCCCAAACAACGACACCGCGGACGAGGCCGACGACGATCCGCGGCGCTCCGGCTGGTGGCAGCGGACGTTCGGCTAGGGCGAAGCCTCCGATCCACCATGCCCCCGGCATGACGGCTGCGGATGCTTTCATCGCCAGTTCAGCGCCGAAAATGCTAAGCGGCCGGTGATGAATTCGCAGCTCGCCCGTTTTGCGCGCCTCATGATGCTCGCCCTGCTGCTGAGCATGGTCGCGGTTCGGCCCGCTTTCGCGCAGCAGGACTCGGGTCCCTCACTGCTCCGCGACACCGAGACCGAGCTGATGTTCAAACAGGCGGTCCGGCCGCTGATCGTCGCTGCGCGGCTCGACCCCAACAGCGTCCAGGTGGTCTTGCTCAACGATCCGGAGATCAACGCCTTCGTCGCCACCGGCCAGACCGTCTACGTCCAATCCGGACTGCTGGAGGCGTGCGACAACGTGAACCAGCTGCAGGGCGTCGTCGCCCACGAGCTCGGCCACGTCGTCGCCGGCGATTCGATCCGCAGCGGCCAGGGCGAGAAGCAGGCGACCGGCATTACGCTGCTCTCGCTGGTGCTCGGCGCGGCCGCGATCGCCGCCGGAGCCGGCGATGCCGGCATGGGCATCCTGATGGCCGGCCAGCGCGCGGCGATCGGACAGGAGCTCGCGTTCACCCGCGCCCAGGAGGCCACCGCCGACGCCTCCGGCGCGAAGTTCCTGTCGAAGTCGGGCACCAGCGGCAAGGGCATGCTCGCCTTCTTCAACAAGCTGCAGCATGAGGAATATCGCCTTGCGATCTACTCCAAGGACAGCTTCGACCAGGACCACCCGCTCACGTCCGAGCGGATCCAGGCGCTCGAACAAAAGCTGAAGAACGACCCGGCGTGGGACAAGCCGATCGACCCGGCGCTCGAGGCGCGCTTCGAGAGGGTCAAGGCCAAGCTGATGGGCTTTGTCGATCCCAAGCAGGCGGTGGTGAAATATCCCGAGAGCGACCAGAGCGTCCCCGCTCATTACGCCCGCGCTTATGCCTATCATCTGGGCGGCTATCCCCAGAAGGCCGAGGCCGAAGCCGATGCGTTGCTCGCCAAGGATCCGCATGACCCGTTCTTTCTCGAGTTGAAGGGCCAGGTCCTGCTCGAAGGGGGCAAGCCGGCCGAGGCGATCCCACCCCTGCGCGAGGCGACGCAGCGGTCTGGTGAAGCGCCGATGATCGCCGCGATGCTGGGGCATGCGCTCGTCGCGACAGAGGACCCCAAGAATTTGACCGAGGCGAAGCAGATCCTGAAGGTCGCGGTGAACCGCGACAACCAAGATCCGTTCGCCTGGTACCAGCTCGGCATCATCTATGAGCGCGAAGGGGATGAGCCGCGCGCCATGCTGGCGACGGCTGAGCGCAGTAATCTCGAGGATAATCCCAAGCTTGCGCTTGCGAGCGCGCAAATGGCGATGAAAGGCATTCCCCCGGGCACGCCCGACTATCTTCGGGCGCAGGATATCGCCATGGTGTCGCGCGCCGAGCTCGCCAAGAAAGACAAAAAATACCGAGACCCGAAAGAGCTGACCGAGTGAGCCGGACGGATGCGGCGCCGCGCAGGCGAAACCTTCTCGGTGCGGCGCTCGCCGGCGGCGTGGCCGGGTCGCTACTGACCGCCGCGCTTCTATTCTTTGCCGCGCCAAGCCTGCTCAGCAGTCGGATCGTTCGGGCCGGCCTGCTGGCGGATCCGAACATCCTCAGCGACACGGTCGAGGCGCTGCGCGATGCGCAATACAAGCCGGTGCTCACGGCCAACCGCGCTGCGATCGAATCGCCGTTCGGGAACTCGTGGAAGGGCGCGGCGAAGCCGCAAGTCACGTTGGTCGAATTCTTCGATTACGCCTGCCCTTATTGCAAGGCGAGCAACCCCGCGGTCGACCGGCTGCTGCAGGAGGACAAGGGCTTGCGCGTTGTGTACCGCGAGCTGCCGATCCTCGGGCCCGACAGCGTCGCCGCGGCGCGGCTGTCGCTCGAAGCCTCCAGGCTCGGTCGCTTCGCGCAGTTCCACGACACGTTGTGGGCCGCCGGGCGCCCAGCACCGGAAACAAATGCGCGAGCGGCGCAGGCGGCGGGGATCGCGCCCGAGCCCAAGCCAGACCCTGCGATCGAGCTTGAGCTAAACGGGAATATGCGGCTTGCGGGCCAGCTCGGCGCAACCGGGACGCCGTTGTTCGTCATCGGCAACAAGGTGATGAGCGGCGCAGTTGGCTACGACATGCTCAAGGACGCAATCGCCAAGGCGCGCTCGGCGAAGGCCTGAGCCGCGCTAGAACAAGGACGCGAAGAAGATTGCGGTCGCCGCGGCCATGACGCCCGTCGCGACCCAGCCGATGATCGTCAGCCGCCGCGACAGAACCAGCTCACCCATCGCGTCGGGATTGCGCACGATCAGCATCATGATGACCATGAGCGGCACCGCGAGAACGCCGTTGATCACCGCTGTCCAGTACAGCGCCTTGATTGGATTGATCCCGAGCAGGTTGAAGGACGCACCGATCAGCGTCGTCGTGAGGATGACACCATAGAAGAACCTCGCCCGGAACGGCTTGGCGGCAAGATTGCCCGCCACGCCGAACATTTCCGTAGAGGCGTAAGCAGCAGAGCCGGCGAGAACTGGAACGGCAAGCAAGCCGGTGCCAATGATCCCGACGGCGAAGAGCAGTGATGCAAGGCTTCCCGCCAAGGGCCGGAGCGCCTCTGCCGCCTGGGCCGCGCTTTCGATGTTCGTGATCCCGTGCCGGTGCAGGGTCGCAGCGGTGGCGAAGACGATCGCCACCGACACGATTGTGCTGAACGCCATTCCGATCAGCGTGTCGTTCCGAATCCGCTTGATCTCGGAATCGGCTTTGGACGGAGTTACATAGAGCGGCTTGGCGTGCGTTCGCTTCTGCTCCTCAATCTCCTGTGCCGCCTGCCAGAAGAACAGATAAGGGCTGATGGTCGTGCCGAGGATTGCGACAAAGCCGGACGCAAAGGCCGCAGTCCATTGGATCTGCGGGACCACGAAGGATTTGAGTGCCTCGCCCCATTGGACTCCCGCGACCGCGAGAACGGCAACGTACGCGAAGAGCGACAGCGTCGACCATTTCAGCACCGAAGCGTAGCGGCGATAGGGAATCCAGATCTCGAGGCCGGCACAGATCAGCCCGAAAACCAGCGTGTAAGCGCCGACCTCGCCACCGATCAGCATCTGCATTGCGGCGCCCATCGCGCTCAAGTCGGCACCGAGGTTGATCACGTTGGCGACCAATAGCAGCGATACCGCAAACCACAGGAGAGGCCGCGGATAGTGCCTGCGAACATTGGCAGCGATCCCGCAGCCGCTCACCCGGCCGATCTCGGCGGCGATCATCTGAATGACCGCGAGCAGCGGGAAGCTGAGTGTGAAGGTCCACGACAGAGCGTAGCCGAATTGCGCGCCGATCTGGCTATGGGTGCCGATGCCGCTGGGGTCGTCGTCAGCTGCCCCCGTGACGAGGCCCGGTCCAAGCTTCGACAGGAACGAGCGGCGCTTATGTTTGGGCAGCGGACGTCCCCCTACTGCCCCTTAGCTACCCTGTTCCGCCGCTCCCTTGAACCCCTGCGCGACGACATACCATTCGCTCGAATCCTTGCGGCTGGCCGGCGGCTTGGCGTGCTTCACGGTAGCGAAATTGCGCTTTAGCTCGGCGACCAGCGCATGGTCGGCACCGCCAGCAAGTACCTTGGCGACGAACGTCCCGCCGGGCCGCAGCATTTCCCTGGCGAATTCAAGCGCCGCCTCGACCAGGCCCATGGTGCGCAGATGATCGGTTTGCTGGTGTCCAACGGTGTTCGCCGCCATGTCGGAGAGGATCAGGTCCGCGGGTCCGCCGAGCGCGTCGCGCAACCGAGCGGGCGCGGCGTCATCCATGAAATCCATCTGCAGGATGACGACTCCGTCGATCGGGTCCGTCGGCAGAAGGTCGATGCCGACGACGTTTGCCTGCGGGACTTTGCGGCGCACCAGCTGGCTCCAGCCGCCGGGTGCGATGCCGAGGTCGACCACCTTCTTCACGCCCTTGAGGAAGCCGAACCGTTCGTCGAGCTCGAGCAGTTTGTACGCGGCGCGGCTGCGGTAATTTTCGGCCCTCGCGCGCTTCACATAGGGGTCGTTGAGCTGCCGTTCGAGCCAGCGTGTCGACGAGATCTTGCGGCCTTTTGCGGTCTTGACCCGCTTCACAATGGCCAGCCGTCGCGGGCCATGAGCGAACGCAATATCCCCTCGCGAATACCGCGATCTGCGACACCGAGGTTCTTGGCGGGCCAGATCTCAATGATCGCCTCGAGGATCGCGCAGCCGGCGACGACCAGGTCGGCGCGCTCATTGCCGATGCATGGCAGCGCCGAGCGTTCCTCAAGGTCCATGCCGGCAATCATCGCGCTGATCTTCTGCATTGCTTCAACCGGTACATGAAGGCCATCGACTGCGCGGCGATCGTAGGATGGCAGCGCCAGATGGACGCTTGCGAGCGTGGTGACGGTGCCGCTGGTGCCGAGCAGTCGAATGCCTTCGCGATGTTCGGGCAGCATGGTGGTGAAGTTGGCGAACGCCCGCCGCGCGCGCTCGCGCATGCGCTTGTAGGCGAGGATGCGGTCGGGGCCTTCGAGCGCTTCCTTGCCCTCGCTTTCGGTCAGGGAGACGACGCCCCACGGCGCGCTCCACCAAGCGCGGATGCGGGGGGTCCCCTGCTCCTGGTCGACCAGCACCAGCTCGGTCGAACCACCGCCGATGTCGAAGATCAACGCCGGCCCGTCGCCGGGCTCGAGCAGCTTGTGGCAGCCGAGGACAGCGAGCCGCGCCTCCTCGTGCGGTTCGATGATGTCGAGCACGATGCCGGTTTCCTCGCGCACGCGCATCGCGAACTCACCGCCGTTCCTTGCGCGGCGGCAGGCCTCGGTCGCGACCGAGCGGGAGATCGACACGTTTCGGCGGCGCAGTTTCTCCGCGCAAACGGCGAGCGCGCCAACCGCCCGGTCCATCGCCTCCTGCGACAGCTCGCCGGTGCGCGACAGGCCTTCGCCGAGCCGCACGACCCGCGAAAAGGCATCGATGACGGTGAAGCCGCCGTCGCTCGGGCGGGCAATCAGCAGGCGGCAATTGTTGGTGCCGAGATCGACCGCGCCGTAGGTGTGACGGTGATGCTCTCGCCGGAGCGAAGATCCCGATTCCGACGGCCCGCCCTGCTCGCGATGCGCGTGTTGCAGAGCCGGCGCACTGGCGGCCCCTTGCGCCATGAAACGCCATTCCTGTCCTGCACCGCCCGATGCGGGCGGCTGACTTGGTTCGGTTTAATCACAATTTGATGCGCTTGGGCAAGTCCGGAGGGCCGGGGCCGCGTTGACAGGCCACAGGGGCCTTTCTATCTCGCCGCATCCCGGCTGCCCCGTCGTCTAATGGTAAGACTACGGACTCTGACTCCGTCAATTGAGGTTCGAATCCTCACGGGGCATCCACTGCCGGTCAGGCGTCGAGCGTGCGCGCGACCGCTTCCTTCCATCCCTCGACGAGGCTGGCGCGAAGCCCAACATCCATTTTCGGCGTGAAGCAGTCGCGCGGCGCCCAGATGTTCGATAGCGTGTCGAGCCCGCTCCACACGCCCGTCGCGAGCCCGGCGTGGAACGCGGCGCCGAGCGCGGTCGTCTCGAGGATCTGCGGCCGCTCGATGGTCACTTCAAGGATGTCGGCGAGGAACTGGCACAGCCACTTGTTGGCGGTCATTCCGCCGTCGAGGCGCAGCTTAGCGGGCGCAGCAGCGCCGTCGGCGACCATCGCCTGCGCCAGGTCGAGGCTTTGGAAGGCGACCGCCTCGAGCGCGGCGCGGGCGAGATGGGCACCGGTCGCGCCAAGCGTCAGGCCGAAGATCGCGGCGCGCGCGTCGGGCCGCCAGTAAGGCGCCCCGAGGCCGACGAACGCCGGCACCATGTAGACTCCGTGGCTGTCGGGAACGGTCGGCGCGAGCGCGTCCGTGTCCGAGGCGTCGGCGATCACCCCGATGCCGTCACGCAGCCATTTGACCGCCGCGCCGGCGATGAAGATCGAGCCTTCGAGCGCATAGGTGGTGCGGCCGCCGATCCGATAGGCGGGGGTGGTCAGCAAGCGGTGGCGGGACTCCACCGCTTCCGCGCCGGTGTTGAGCAGCATGAAGCAGCCGGTGCCGTAGGTCGACTTGCCCATCCCCGGCTCGAAGCAGCCTTGGCCGAACAGCGCCGCCTGCTGATCCCCCGCGATGCCTGCGATGGGGATCTGGACGTCGAAAAGCCCGGGCGCGGTGAGGCCGAACAGGCGGCTGTTGTCGTGGACTTCGGGGAGGACCGCTTCGGGCACGCCGAACAGCGAGCACAGCTCGCTGTCCCAGCGCAGATGGTGGATGTCGAAGATCGACGTTCGGCTGGCGTTGGTGACGTCGGTCGCATGAACCGCGCCGCCGGTCAGGCGCCACAAGAGGAAGCTGTCGACCGTGCCGAACGCCAGCTCGCCGCGCTCGGCGCGGGCGCTGGCGTCCGGCACATGGTCGAGCATCCACGCGATCTTGGTGGCGGAGAAATAGGGGTCGAGCAGCAGGCCGGTGCGCGAGCGGACCACCGCCTCCACGCCGGTGGCCTCGAGCTCGGCGCAGCGCTCGCTGGTGCGCCGGTCCTGCCACACGATCGCGCGGTGGATCGGCTCGCCTGTCGCCCGGTCCCAGATGATCGCCGTCTCGCGCTGGTTGGTGATGCCGATTCCGGCGACGCGGCGGCCATCGATGCCGCTGCGCTCGAGCGCCTCGTGCGCTGCGCCGAGGGCGTCGCGCCAGATGTCCTCGGGATCATGCTCGACCCAGCCGAGCTCGGGATAATGCTGGGCGAGCTCGCGCCGAGCGGTCGCGACCGGACGCGCGTGCGAATCGAACAGGATCGCGCGAGTCGAGGTCGTGCCCTGATCGAGCGCCAAGACATGGTCGGCTGGCCCCACGCGGCGACCATAGGGTCGCGTGCCTCGCCCCGAAAGGGGCCCTCAGCCGCCGCGGAGAACTGCGCCGCCGCCGTGAACGGCCATGCTGACAGTGGGATTGCCCCAGTAACGGACGGCCCCGCCGCCGTTAACCGCCGCCGACAGGCTCGAGCGCGGCCGCACCAGCGCCTCGCCGCCGCCGTTGACGGCGGCGGAGACACTTGCGGCCTCCACGGCCCGCGCATCGATGCGCCCGCCGCCGTTGACTGCTGTGGCGAGGTGCGATTGTGGGCGGAAGCCGCCCTGCGCCGTGATGACCCCGCCGCCCGAGATCGCGAGATCGGGAACGGCCGGCGACTGGATCTCGACGCGCAAATGGTAGGTCCGCGGGCATTGCTCGTTGCAGGTGTAGATGCGCAGCCGGCCGTCGCGCTCGACCTGTATCCGCGTGAACTGGCTGCTGCCTTCGAGGATCGTAACGCGCTGCGCTGGGCCGGCAACGACGACAACGCTGCCCCCGCCGCGCAGTTCGACCGAGCGGAATTGCGGAACGCCGACGGTTTCGACGGCGAGTGCCGGTGCGGCGAGCGCGAGCGCGGCGGCGAACAAGGGCAATTTGGAGCGCATTGGTGGTCCCTTCCGGTCTGTACGCTACATATGTAGCGCTACGATCGCCGCACGTCCAGCCCCAGCTTGCACATGTCTCCCAGCCGCTGCATGTCCCGCCCGTGCCCCAGCCGCTCAAGATCATCGGCAGCTTCGTCAGTCCCTATGTTCGCAAGGTGCTTGCCTGCATCAACCTCAAGGGGCTCGCCTACGAGGTCGACCCAATCACGCCCTTCTTTGGCAACGACGAGTTCGAGCGCCTGAGTCCGCTCCGGAGAATTCCGGTGCTCGTCGACGGCGACCTGTCGGTCAGCGATTCGACCGTGATCTGCGAATATCTCGACGAGGCCTACCCTGGCCACGCCCTGTTTCCAGCCGACCCGAAGGACCGCGCCCGCGCGCGCTGGCTCGAGGAGTTCGCCGATACGCGCCTGGGCGACCTGTTCATCTGGGGGCTGTTCTACCAGAAGATCGTGCATCCCTTGGTCTGGGGCGAGCCCGGCGACCAGGGGCGGATCGACCACACGCTGAGCGAGGGCCTGCCCGCAGCGCTCGACTATCTCGAGCGCGAGCTGCCTGTCGGCAGCTTCCTGTTCGGCGACATCGGCGCAGCGGACATCGGAATCGCCAGCTTCTTCCGCAACGGCGCTTATGCCGGCTTCGAAACCGACCCAGCGCGGTGGCCACGAACCGCCGCCTTCGTGGAACGAACGCTTGCCCATCCGTGCATCGCGCGGCTGCTGCCGTTCGAAGATGTCCAGCGCAGCGCCGCG
>JBJMVJ010000078.1:0-10775 GCA_045810685.1 Sphingomonas sp. | reverse complement strand
GAGGAGCGCTGGCAAGACTAGGATGATTCCCTGTTTCATAACGGCGACAGTCGCAAAGCCCCGACGAACCGGCGATGAACGATCAAAGCGCCATCGCTTCCTCGGCGAGCGCTTCGGCCTGGGTCAGGAGCGCTTCGTCGGCCTCCGCTCCCGGCGGCAGCGATTCGCGGCCGACGATCACCATCAGTGGTACCGCCATGGGGGTGATCCGCCCGGTCTCGACATGAAGCATCGTCGCCGATGCCCGGTCAACCAGGCGCACCAGGCGCCCGAGCTCGGTCATGCGCCGCCGCGCATCGTCCCAGGCCGCCCGCAGCAGCAGGTGCTGCGGTTCGTAGCGGCGCAGGACATCATAGATGAGGTCGGTCGAGAAGCTGACCTGCCGCCCCGTCTTCTTCTTTCCTGGATGCTGGCGCTCCACCAGGCCGCCGATCACCGCGACTTCGCGGAACGCGGTCTTCAGCAGGTACGAGCTTTCAACCCACTCGACGAATTCCTGCTCTAGGATGTCGGCGGTGAAGAGCGCTTGCGGATTGGTGATCGGCTCGAGACCGTAGCAGGCGAGCGCATAATCATTGGCGACGAAGCCCAATGGCTTGAGGCCCGCCGTCTCCATTCGACGGGTGATCAGCATGCCGAGCGACTGGTGCGCGTTCCAGCCTTCGAAGCTGTAGGCGACCATGAAATGCTGCCCCTCGTGCGGGAAGGTCTCGACCAGCAGCTGGTGCGGCTCGGGGATCACCGAGCGCTCGGACTGCACCTCGAGCCATTCGCTGACATCGTCGGGGAAGCGGCTCCAGTCGTTGCGGTCGGCGAGCATGTGGCGGACGCGGTTGGCGAGATGCGTCGACATCGACATGCGCTGTCCGCCGTAGGTGACGATCCGCGCGCGCTTGGACGAGGCGCGAACGATGATGTCGGTGTCCTTGAACTGCTCGACCTCGAGACTAAGGCCGGAAAAATAGAAATGGTCACCCGGCGACAAAGTCGAGGCATAGCCTTCCTCGATCGTGCCGAGCTTCCGGCCGTTGCGGAATCGCACGCTGAGCAGTGGCTGCTCGACGATGACCCCGGCGTTGAGGCGATGCTGCTGGGCGACCGCCGGCCGCGCGATGCGCCACATGCCGCCGGGTTCGGGCACCAGCCGGCGAAAGCGGTCATAGGCCTTGAGCGCATAGCCGCCGGTCGCGATGAAGTTGAGGATCTCCTCGAACACGTCCTGCTTGAGGCCCGCATAGGGAGCCGCGGAACGCACCTCGGCGAGCAATTCGTCCTGCTGGAACGGCGCTGCGACGGCCATCGCCAGGATGTGCTGAGCGAGCACGTCGAGCGCGCCCGGGCGAAAGACCTCCGGATCGAGTTCGCCGTCGTCGATCGCATCGAGCGCCGCGCGCGCTTCAAGATATTCAAAGCGGTTGCCGGGCACGATGATGCCCTTGCTCGGCTCGTCGAGCCGGTGGTTGGCGCGGCCGATCCGCTGCAGCAGGCGCGATGATCCCTTGGGTGCGCCCATCTGAACGACCAGGTCGACGTCGCCCCAGTCGATGCCGAGATCGAGGCTCGCGGTCGCGACCAGGCCGCGCAGCCGCCCCGCGGCCATTGCCGCCTCGACCTTGCGCCGCGCTTCGACCGCGAGGCTGCCGTGGTGGATTCCGATCGGCAGCCCTTGCTCGTTGACGGCCCATAAATCCTGGAAGATCAGCTCGGCGAGGCTGCGCGTGTTGCAGAAGACGAGCGTGGTCTTGTGCTGCTCGATCAGCTGCATCACTTCGCGCGCCGCATGACGGCCCGAATGGCCGGCCCACGGGATCTTGTTCTCGGGGATCAGGATCGAGAGATCGGGCTCGGCTCCGGGATCGCCGATCACCAGGCCGACCAGGTCCATGTCCGCGTCGGGCGCGAGCCACGAGCGGTAAGCCTCGGGGTCGCTGATCGTCGCCGACAGCCCGACGCGCCTGAGCCCCGGCGCAAGCCTCTGAAGCCGCGACATCGACAGGCTCAGGAGGTCCCCGCGCTTCTCTTTGGCGAAGCCGTGAAGCTCGTCGACGACGATGCTCCTCAAATTCTCGAACATCAGCGCCGCGTCGGGATAGCTCAGCAGCAGGCTCAGCGACTCGGGCGTGGTCAGAAGCACCTGCGGCGGTTTCATTCGCTGCCGCGCCTTGCGGTCCGATGGCGTGTCGCCGGTGCGGGTCTCCACTCGAATGGGCAGCCCCATTTCCTCGATCGGGCCGATGAGGTTGCGCTGGACGTCGACCGCGAGCGCTTTCAAGGGCGACACGTACAGCGTGTGCAATCCTTCGCTCGGCGCTTCCGCCAATTCGCAGATCGTCGGCAGGAATCCGGCGAGCGTCTTGCCCGCTCCGGTCGCCGCGACCAGCAGCCCGCTTCGCCCTTTGCGCGCAAGGTCGAGCATCTCGAGCTGGTGCCGGCGCGGCCGCCAGCCTTTCGCTTCAAACCAGCGCTCGACCGCCCCCGGTAGTCCCGCCTCGTTCAGAGCTCGTCGGTCCCGTCGCGCCGGCGCTGCTCTTCCTCGGCATAGACGTCGCGCGTGCCCTGCTCGGTCCTCTCCGAAGTCGCGTTCGAGCGGCTCCGGATCACCAGCCAGATGAGCACGATCAGCAGGATCGCGGGGCCGACGATCTCCATGATTCCGACGAGCGTACGGGGCATGCGTTCCTCCTCGGCCGGGAACTCCCGGCGGTTTCGCCTATATAGCTCGCAATGGCGCGATTGGGTTCCTGGATTAAGGCTCGGCCGGAGGGCATCTACGTCGAGCCGGCGGATGCGTGGATCGACCCGTCCGAGCCCAAGCCAAAGGCGATGATCACGCACGGCCACAGCGACCATGCGCGCGGCGGCCACGGCGCTGTGCTTGCGACCCCCGAGACTCTGGCGATCATGGAAGTGCGCTGCGGCCTCCAAAACGGCCAGCCGATCGCCTATGATGGGACGATCCGCGTCGGCGACGTCGACGTCCGCTTCGTCCCCGCCGGGCACGTCCTCGGGTCGGCCCAGATCGTGCTTGAACACAAAAGCCAGCGCGTCGTCGTCTCGGGCGATTACAAGCGGCGGCCGGATCCCACCTGCCCGTGCTTCGTGCCGGTGCCGTGCGACATCTTCATCACCGAGGCGACCTTCGGCCTGCCGGTATTCCGCCATCCCGACACCGGCAGCGAGATCGACCGGCTGCTCCACCGCCTCCGCGCAGACCCGAACCGCTGCGTGCTCGTCGGCGCTTATGCCTTGGGCAAGGCGCAGCGGATCATCACCGAGCTGCGCGCGCGCGGCCATCATGACCCGATCTATTTCCACGGCGCGATCGAGCGGCTGAACCAGCTCTACGAAAGCTTTGGCGTCGAGCTCGGCGAGCTTCGTCCCGCGACTGGCGCAACCAAGGCGGAAATGGCCGGCCATATCGTGATCGCCCCGCCCGGAGCGCTCAACGACCGCTGGTCGCGGCGCCTGCCCGACCCGGTGACGGCGATGGCCTCGGGCTGGATGCGCATCCGCCAGCGCGCCCGCCAGCGCAACGTCGAGCTGCCTTTGATCATCTCCGACCACGCCGACTGGGACGAGCTCACCATGACCATCCGCGAGCTCGAGCCGACCGAAGTGTGGATCACCCACGGCCGCGAGGAAGCGCTCAAGCATTGGTGCATGACCCACCAGATCAAAGCGTGCGAGCTGAACCTCGTCGGCTACGAAGATGAGGATGATTGAAGCGCACTAGTCCCGAGGTTCGGGAAGCTTCGTTCCGCACCACGGGCAATAGGCGATCAGGATTCCTCCGCCGCCGGCTTCATTGCGGATCATTAAGACGTACCTGTTCGAAGATTCCGAGTAATCCACGAGGCAATCGGGGCAGTCACCGCGATCAGGATGAGTGTGACACGTGTTCTCGACGTTGCCGCGCATCATTTCGCAGCAGTGCCGAGCCATCAATGCGCCGCCTCGACCCGTTCGACGCCTGATTTCGCCAATTGATCGTCGATTTGACTGACGAGGCAATCGAGCCGCGCCTGGTCCGCCGCTTCCGCCCGCGCTACCAGCACGTCCTGTGTGTTCGACGCGCGGAGCAGCCACCAGCCGTCAGCCGTGCTGACGCGCACGCCGTCGGTCGCATCGACCTTCGCGCCGTCCGCCGACAGGCGGTCGCGGACCTCTTCGACGATCGCGAACTTGCGCACCTCGTCGACCTGGAAGCGCAATTCGGGAGTCGCGGTCGTCTTTGGCATCGCGTCCATGATCTCGGTCAGGCTCTTGCCGCTTTGCGACACCGCCTCGATCAGCCGCACCGCGGCATAGAGCGCGTCGTCGAACCCGTACCAGCGGTGCTTGAAGAAGATGTGCCCGCTCATCTCGCCCGCGAGCGGAGCGCCGGTCTCTTTCATCTTCGCCTTGATCAGGCTGTGGCCGGTCTTCCACATGAGCGGCTGGCCGCCGAGCCCGGCGATACCGTCGAACAGCACCTGGCTCGCCTTGACGTCGGCAATGATGGTTGCCCCGGGCTGCTCCTTGAGCACCGGCCCGGCAAGGATCAGCATCAGCTGGTCGCCCCAGATGACGCGGCCTTGACCGTCGACCGCGCCGATGCGGTCGCCGTCGCCGTCGAAGGCTACGCCGAAGTCCAGGCCCTCCTCGGCGACGAGCTGCTTCAAGTCCGCGAGATTCTTCTCGACCGTCGGGTCGGGGTGATGGTTGGGAAAGCGGCCGTCGACTTCGCTGAAGATCACATGATGCTGGCCAGGCAGCCGCTCGACCAGCATGTCGAGGATCGGTCCGGCGGCGCCGTTGCCCGCGTCCCAGCCGATGTGGAACGGCTTGCCCGAGAAGCCCTCGAGCAAGCGGTTCGCATAGGCCTCGCGGATCTCGACTTCCTCGACCGTTCCGCTGCCATCGAACCAGTGGCCCGACGCGGCGCGCTTGCCGATCGCCTGGATCTCGGCCCCGAACACCGAGCGGCCGTTGAGCAGCAGCTTGAACCCGTTGTAGTCGGCCGGATTGTGGCTCCCGGTGACCTGGATGCCGCCGTCCACGTCGAGGTAATGGGTCGCGAAATAGAGCATCGGCGAGGGGCCCATGCCGATCTGCATGACGTCCGCGCCGCTGTCGTTGAGGCCGCGGATCAGCGCAGATTCGAGCTCGCCGCTGTGCAGCCGCCCGTCGCGCCCCACGGCGATCCGCCGGGCGCCCTCGTCGCGGGCCATCGATGCAAAGGTCCGGCCGAGCGCATAAGCGTCGTCTTCGGTCAGCGTGTCGCCGACGATCCCGCGGATGTCATATTCGCGAAGGATGGTAGGGTTGAACTTGTGGGTCATTCCTCGTCATTGCGAGGAGCAAAGCGACGAAGCAATCCACAAAGTGCCGCTCGATTGCTTGGCTTCGCCCGCACTGGCGGGAGACTAAGCGACCTTCTGCTCGACCTGGTCGGCGGACGGAATGGCGAGCCCGGCGATCATCTCCCGCAGCTCCTGGCGCGCGGTGATATGGGCGATGCCGACTTCGCCGAGCTGCTGGAGGTCGAGCAGGGTCAGGCCTTTGGGGAACAGCTCGCGATAGATCACGCGCTCGCCAAGGCCGGGGATCACGCGGAAGCCGACCCTGCGCGCGAGCTCGTCCAGTGCCGCGCCGACGCGCTTCAGATTGTGCGATTCGATATGCTGTAGGCGATTCCTCAGCACCACCCAGTCGACGCTCCTGCCGGTCTGCTTGGCGCGCTGCGTGCGGCTGTTCCAGATCAGCTCGGCGTAGAAGCTCGGCCGCGTGATCTTGTAATTCTCCGGGTGGACCTGGCCGATCAGGTCGAGGTCGACGAAGCTGTCGTTCATCGGCGTGACGAGCGTGTCGGCCTTGAGGATCGCGGCGCGAGCGATCGGGTCGTCGCGGCCGGGCGTATCGATGACGATGACATCGGCCTGCTCGCTTAGACGGCCGATTGCGGCAGCCAAGCCTTCCTCGCTCTCGTCCTCGAGCACTTCAAAGGCGGCCCGCGGCAATTCCTTCTCGAGCCTGCGCGTGGTCGCCTCGCGGTTCTCGAGATAACGGGTCATGGTGCGCTGGCGGCTGTCGAGGTCGAGCGCTGCGACGCGGTGGCCCGAAGCGGCGAGCGCGACCGCGGTATGCACCGCCGTCGTCGACTTGCCCGTCCCGCCCTTCTCGTTGGCAAAGACGATGAAATGCGGCTGGGTCATGCTTGATCTTTCCCCCGGCGCCAGTGCAAGCGCCGCCCGGTCCGAAGATTAACTGAGGCCGCGAGCACGTGCAAATTGTTCGTAACAGTGAAGAATTGACGCGCGCCAGGGCGGCGCTGCGCGGCAATCTGGCGCTGGTGCCGACGATGGGCGCACTCCACGCCGGGCACATTGCGTTGGTTGCCGAAGCCAAACAGCGTGCCGCGGCGGTTGCCGCCTCGATCTTCGTCAATCCGCTGCAGTTCAACGACGCGGCCGACCTCGAGCTTTATCCTCGCCAGGAGGAGAGCGATCTCGCAAAACTCGAGGCTGCAGGCTGCGATCTGGCGTGGCTGCCGAGCGCCGCGGACCTGTACCCGCCGGGGTTCGCCACCACGATCACGGTTGCGGGTGTCAGCGAGCGCTGGGAAGGCGAAGCGCGGCCCGGCCATTTCGACGGGGTTGCCACAGTGGTCGCCAAGTTGCTGCTTTCGGTGCGGCCGGATCTGGCCGTTTTCGGCGAGAAGGATTTCCAGCAACTGGCGGTGATCCGACGACTGGTTGCCGACCTCGACATCGGCGTCGAGATCGTCGGCGTGCCAACAGTGCGGGAGGAGGACGGCCTGGCTTTGTCCTCGCGCAACGCCCAATTGTTGCCCGACGAGCGCCGCCGCGCGGCCGCTCTGCCCGATGCGTTGAACGGCGCACGCGAGGCCATCCTTGCCGGGGGCGGGGTCAATGACGCTCTCCGACACGCCAAGCAGAAGCTGCTCGGCGCCGGATTTCTGCGGATCGATTATGTCGCCCTTGTGGACGCGAACACACTGGAACCGCTGGCCCAGCGCCAGGGCGACATGCGCCTGATCGCCGCGGCGACGATCGGCACCACCCGGCTGATCGACAATCTCGCGGTTTGATCGTGGTTGAATCGCGTTAACCATTTCTTTGCCGTTCCCGGACGAACTTGCCCGCACAGGGACTATGGGGGACGGAAAATGGGGGCGATCAGCCAAAAGAGCGCGGAATTCCTGCTTAGGAGCCGCCTCGCCGATGCCGAGGCCGGCGACGTGGATGCATTATTCGAGCTTGGCGTAACCTACTCGACCGGCCGCGGCGGGATCGCCGTCGACCTCATCGAAGCGCACAAATGGTTCAACCTCGCGGCTCTGTCGGGCTGCACCCGCGGGCAGGAATGCCGCGCCGAGATCGCGCTCGAGATGACCGCGCGGGAAATCGCGGAAGCCCAGCGCCAGGCCCGCTCCTGGCTGACGACGACAAGTTTCCAGCGGCGCGCCGCCTAGTTCAGCGCACCAACACCGTCACCGCTCGCCCAAGGCCGGCGCGCTCCTTGCCCCAGCTGGTGGTGGAGACCTGCGCCGCCGGCACACCCAACAGGAGCAGATAGCCGCGGACTTCCCCGGCGCGGCGCGCGCCGACCGCGAGCGCATGATCGCGCGTGTCGCCGCCGTCACCATAGCCCTCGACTCGGGCCACGACCTCGGGATGGCGGCGGAGCCATGCCGCCTGCAGCGCCAGCGCAGACTTGGCCGGTGCGCCGAGGATCACGCTGTCGGCGCCGAAATAGACGGTGGTGCCTCCTGCCTGAGCGGCGAAATCGGCCCGGAGCGCATCGATTCCCTGGAGCACCGGCTGCGTTGGCTGCGGTCCGCGCTTCCTCAGGCCCGGCAGCTGTGCCGATGCGGCGGAGGCGATGAGGCCGAGAAGGAGCAGGCTCTTGCGCATCAGTCCATCACCCCCGACCAATCAGGGTCGGAGCCGTCCTGCGGGGTGGTGACCGGCCGCGGCTCGCCGCCGTCCAGTGCGATGCGGTAAAGCTTGGAGTGGCCGCCTGCGCCAACCCGCTGGAACAGGATCTCGCGGCTGCTCGCGGCCCAGCTCGGCCCCTCGTCGGTCGGGCCGGTGGTGAGCAGTTTCTCGGCCGTTCCGTCGGCTTTCATGATGCCGATACGCCGCCCATCCGAGCCGCGCCGGGTGTAGGCGATCCATTCGCCGTCGGGGCTCCAGCCGGGCGCGGCGTACCAGCCGCCGCCGAAGCTGATGCGCCGCTGACCGCTGCCGTCGGCGTTCATCACGTAGAGCTGCTGGGATCCGCCGCGGTCGCTCTCGAACACGATCCTGCTGCCGTCCGGCGAGAAGCTCGGGTCGGTGTCGACGCCCGGCGACGTCGTCAGCCGCTGCAGCTGACCGCCGCTCGAGCCGGCGAGGAAGATATCGGCGTTCGCTCCAACCATCATCGAGAAAGCGATCTTGCCGCCGTCCGGCGAAAATCGAGGGGCAAAGCCGATCGCGTCGGCGGGAATGAGCGGCCGCTCCTGGCCGGAGCCGAGGTCGACCAGGTGCACATTGGGTGTGCCGCCGGCGAAGCTCACGTAAGCGAGTTGGTTGCCCTTTGGCGCGAGCCGCGGACTGAGCGCCATCGTGTCCCCGGCGGTCACGTAACGATGATTGGACCCGTCGCTGTCCATCACCGCGATGCGCCTGGTGCGGGCATCGCCCAAACCGGTCTCGGCGACATACGCGATCCGCGTATCGAAGGTGCCCGGGGCGCCAGTGATCGCGGTGTAGGCCAGCCCTGAGCATTTGTGCGCCGCGCGGCGCCAGTCCGACGGGGCGATGACGAAGCCCTTGCGCGCAACCTCGCGGCTCTTTTCGACATCATAGACATAACAGCCGACGGTGAGCCGGCCGTCGGAGCGCGACTGGACGAAGCCGGTGACCAGCGCCTTGGCCCCCGCCGAGCGCCATTTCGAAAAGGTCGGCGCGGTGACCTCGGGATAGGAATAATAATCGTCGCGGTTGGGTGGCAGCGGCGTCACCTCGGCGGTCTGGCTGAGATCCGCGGCGATCAGCTGCGTCGCCTGCCAGCCGACCGCGAGCATCTCATTGCCCTTGGTGCCGCTGTCCGGGCTGGTCAGCGGGGGCACTGCGATAACCGTCGCGGCCGGCTGCTGCGCCGCAGCCGCCGATCCTGCGCCAAGCAGCAGAAGCGAAAGGAAAACCTGTCTCATTGATCCTGCGTGATTGCCCTGAACTTCTCGACCCACTCGCTGGGCTGCCGCCGCGGCCGGCCCTCTCCATCGAGGAATGCAGCGGTGACGCGAGCGTCGGTCAACACTTCGGCTCCGCGCATGACTCGCTGCTGAATGTCGACGCTGGATGCGCGGACCTGTTCGACCCGGCTGACGACCAGCAAATCCTCGCCGAGCCGCCCCGGGCGGCGGTATTTGATGTCGACCTCGACCACCGCATAGGCGCTGCCCGAGCGCTTCAACTCGGCAACCTGGTCGACCCCGACCGCGCGGATCATGTCTGAGCGCGCGCGTTCCATGAATTTCAGATAATTGGCGTAATAGACGATGCCGTAGGCGTCGGTGTCCTCGAAATAGACGCTCAAGGCGAAATGGTGCTCATTGCCAATGAAGCCGCCGCGATACGGCGTGTCGAGCAAGGGAGCGGCCATGTCCCGGCTCTAGCGACCGCCGACTCCCTCCCGCAACCCCGCTTGACAGCGATGTAACGCTAAGGTTACAAGTAACGTGTAGGTTACACGGGAGCAGGGAATGGACAGTTTCACGATCGGCTTACTGGCGGGACTCGCGGCCGCTCTGGTGATTGGAGTGATCATCAAATTGCGCGCCCGGAGCAGGCCGATGGGCGTTTCGCAGAAGGCCGAGTATCTGAGCAACCGCCGTGCGCGAATGCTCCCAGCTCTGGCGGTAATCTTCCTGTCGCAGCAGGCGACATTCTTTTCGGCGATGTCGGGCGGAGGGCACGTCTCGGCCGAGAAGGCGAAAATCGGCGCGTGGCTCGTCCTTTCGATCGTTCTGCTCGCCGGCCTGGCGACCAAGGGCTTCTGGCTGGAGCCCAAGGAGGTCCGCGACCTTGTCGACGACGAGAACACGCGCGCGAACCGCAACGAAGCGATGCGCTGGGGCTTCCTCTTCTCCATGGGTACCGCGATCGGCGTATACATCCTGACAATGTTCGACACCGTGACCGGCCGCGAGGCCACCCACATCATCATGTCGTTCGGCATCGCAGCCGCGATCCTGCGGTGGGCAGTGCTTGAACGGCGCGCGCGCCGCGGTGCCTGAACGCTTCGCCAACCGGCTGAAGGAAGCGCGCGCCGAACGCGGCCTTACCCAGGCCGAGCTCGCGGAGAAGGTTGGCGTCACCCGCAAGACCGTCAACACCGTCGAAAACGGCGTCTTCACCCCTTCGGCGCTGCTGGCCATCAAGCTTGCCCAGGCGCTCGGGCTCAGCGTCGAGCAGCTGTTCTGGATCGAGCGCTGAGCTCGCCGACCGCGCGCACCAGGTCTCCTTGCGCCTCGTACATGTCGGCCAAATGCATGCCCCAGCCGGGCACGAACATGCCCATGACTGAGATCTCGCCGCCGATGTGGTCGGTCCATTTCTCGCCGGCTTTATGGTTGGTGCGGATCCACAGATAACCGCGCGGCCCGTCGTTGATGCACTTGGCCGAGACCAGGCCTTGGAAGTGCAGGTAGGGCGTCGGCGGCGGGCCTTGGGTTGACCATTGAATCGGGCCGCCGGGCACCGGGTAGGAGCTCACATGCCAAT
>JBJMVJ010000077.1:0-2575 GCA_045810685.1 Sphingomonas sp. | reverse complement strand
GACGAACCTGTCGATGACGGTCGAGCGGAAGCGGCTTTCGTAGTCGAGCACGTAATGAGCAATGCCGAGCCGGTCGGCGACCTGCCTGGCGTCGTAAATGTCTTGCCCCGCGCAGCAGGCGCCCGGGCGGCGCGCCGCCTCGCCATGGTCGTAGAGCTGCAAGGTCACGCCGATGACCTCGGCGCCGGTCCGAGCGGCGAGTGCGGCCGTGACCGAGCTGTCGACGCCGCCGGACATGGCGACGACGATCCTTGCATCCCGCGCGGGGCGTCCCAGATCGAAGCTGAGGGGCATGTGCTTGTCTCTTTACCCGAATTTCATTCCTCGACACTAGACCGGGCCGCAGTGGAAGTAGCCACGGGGGCACGGCTTGGCGCGTCATGAGCAGAATATTCAGGCGTCGGCGGACGGTCCGCTCAGCCTGAATGAGCTTCTGGCACTTCTCGGCGAGGGCAAAGCGGACGCGGAACGCGAACGCCAGGATGCCATCGCCTGCTATCTTTCGGCCAGCGATGGCTGGAGCGAGGCGGTGCAGCGGCTCGGTGGAGCCTTCGCCGCGGAGGCGAAAGAGTTAAGGCGACGTAAGGCCGACTGACTGGACTGTTAACCAGCGCGTTTCACAAACTTTTCAATGACGCGGCTTTAAGGTGTGAACATCGACAATGATTAAGCAGGTTTGAAAACGTGATGCTCGAGAACCAAAAGATCCGGCCAGCTCAGGTCATCGGTCCGCTCGGCGAGCCGCTGACGCTCGACTCACTTCCGCCTGCCTCCACCACCCGCTGGGTCGTTCGCCGCAAGGCCGAAGTCGTCGCCGCGGTTTCGGGAGGGCTGCTGTCCGTCGACGAGGCCTGCCAGCGCTATACGCTCAGCCTCGAGGAATTCACCAGCTGGCAGCGCGCGGTCGACCGCAGCGGAATGCCGGGCCTGCGAGTCACCCGGATCAAGCAATACCGCGACCAGTACGAGCGCCAGCAGCGCTATTGAGTGCGGCGCGGCAAAGTCGTTACGCCGCTCAACCGATCCGGCTTTTGCGCGGATATGGACGCCGCGGAATTAACCTAAGCGCTGGACAGACTCTTCCGAATCCGGAACAACGGGCGCGCATCACGCGTCTTTGATGCCGGACGGCCGCCGGTGCGCTGGCGGTCACGAAAACAGGAGGGAATGCTGATGGGTATCATCATTTGGCTGATCGTCGGCGGTGTCGTCGGCTGGCTCGCGAGCCTGGTCATGCGCACGGACGCTCAACAGGGCATCGTGCTCAACGTCGTCGTCGGCATCGTCGGCGCGGTGATTGCCGGACTGATCATGGGCGGCGGCAACATCAACAATTCGAATCCGCTCGACATCACCAACATCCTCTATTCGCTCCTGGGAGCGATTATCCTGCTGGCGGTCGTCAACCTCATTCGCAGAGGCACGGTCCGCTAAGGCGAGGCGAATTCGCTGAATAAGGAAGGCCACGCGGCGACGAGCCGCGCGGCCTTCTTCGTCACTGAAGCTCGAATACCATCGCCAGATTGACCTGGAGCTTCTGCTCGCCGGGGTCGATCTTGGTATCGGCGGCCTGCGCCGCTTCAGCCCGCGCGTACATCGGCATGGGCGGCGGGACCGCATAGCTGCTCCCGCTTTCGCTGACTGAAACGACTCGAACCACGCGCATCCCGAGCGCTCTCGCGTAGAGATCGGCCCGGGCGCGGCCGCTGGCGACCGCCCTCGCCCTCGCTTCATCGAGCGCGGTCTCAGGCTTGTCGACGGTCAGCGTCGGGCCGCTGATCTGGTTCGCACCTTGGCTGACCAACGCATCGAGAATGCGCCCGCTGTTGCGGATGTCGCGGAAGCGGATCGTCAGCTGGTTGGAAGCGGTGTAGCCGACCAGCTGCGGCGGCTGGTTGTTTTCGTAGCGATATTCCGGATTGAGGTTGATGCTGCTGGTCTGGATGTCGCGGTCCTCGACCCCGGCGCGCTTCAACGCGGCGCGGACCCGCTCCATCTTGCTGGCCGCGTCCTGGATCGCTCCGGTCGCCGTGGCCGAGCGCGTGACCACGCCGGCCGAGATGATCGCGAGATCGGGCACCCGGGTGACCTCGCCGGTCGCGTTGACGTCGAGCCGAGTGCCGGCGATCGTCTGGGTGATTGCTTGCGCCGGCTGCGCCTCGGCGCCCGCCGAAAGGGCGCCGGCGGCGAGCGCCAGCGCCGCGAGAATGGCCTTGTTCATGGTCTTTGGTCCTCGTGGATCACCGATATGGGCGGACGCTCGCCCGCGCGGCATGGCTGGTGCCTGAACGGCTGTTGATCTTTACCGCCGCCCGGCGATCAAGCGGTAGATCAGCAGCAGGATGAAGGCCCCGACGATCGCGGCGACGAACCCGGCGCCCTCGTTCTGCCCGTACCAGCCGATGGCGTGGCCGATCCAGCCGGCGAGCAAGGCGCCCGCGACGCCCAGCAGCACGGTGACGATGCAGCCGCCGGGATCGCGGCCCGGCATCAGCAGCTTGGCGATCGCTCCGGCGATACCGCCGATCACGATCCAGGCGAGGATTCCGTAATTCTGCATCATCCCGCTTCCCCT
>JBJMVJ010000076.1:0-4815 GCA_045810685.1 Sphingomonas sp. | reverse complement strand
CGCGATGTCGTCGTCATGCCCAAGCGCGAGGTTGATCGCGGCCGGCGCCTCTTGCAGGTGGGCGACGATTTCCTTTTCCTCGTCGCGGCCGAGGAGGCCCTTGGCCCGGGCGAGGTTGGCCGCGAGCGCGGCGAGCACGGCCAGCTGGCAAGTGAAGGCCTTGGTCGAGGCAACCCCAATCTCGGGCCCGGCATGGGTCGGCAGCAGCAAATCCGCCTCGCGCGCCATCGAACTGGTCGGCACGTTCACGACCACCGCGATCCGCTGCTGCTGCGAGCGGGCGTGGTGAAGCGCCGCAAGCGTGTCGGCGGTCTCGCCCGATTGCGAAATGAACAGTGCCAGCCCGCCCGGCTCCAGCACCGGCTCGCGGTAGCGAAACTCGCTCGCAACATCGATGTCGACCGGCACGCGGGCGAATTGCTCGACCCAATATTTGGCGACCAGGCCTGCATAATAGCTCGTGCCGCAGGCGACGATGGTCAGCCGGTTGACCGATTCGAGATCGGCGTCGGCAACGGGCAGCGCGACCTCGCCCTCGAATGGCCGGACGTAGCTCTGAAGGGTCTGGGCAACCACGATCGGCTGCTCGAAAATCTCCTTCTGCATGTAGTGGCGGTAATTGCCCTTTTCGATCGGGGTCGAGGTCGCCCCGGACTCGACCACCGCCCGTTCGACCGGACAATTGTCGCGGTCGAAAATGTCGATGCGGTCGCTCCGGACGACCGCCCAGTCGCCTTCCTCGAGATAGGCGATGCGCTGCGTCCATGGAGCAAGCGCCAGCGCGTCCGAGCCGAGATAATTCTCGCCGCCATCCGGACCTTGGGGGCCATAGCCGACGGTCAGCGGCGCTCCCATGCGCGCGCCGATGATCAAGTTGGGATGGTCGCGGAACAGGAAAGCGATGGCGAAGGCGCCGTGGAGCCGCGGCAGGACCGTCGCCACGGCCTGCTCGGGGGTCGAGCCGCGCTCGATCTCACGCGCGACCAAGTGCGCCACGACCTCGCTGTCGGTCTCGCTGAGGAAGGTACGGCCGTCCGCGATCAATTCGTCGCGCAGCGGCTTGAAATTCTCGATGATGCCGTTGTGGACCAGGGCGACCGGCCCGGCGATGTGCGGATGGGCATTGCCGACGGTCGGCGCGCCGTGGGTGGCCCAGCGCGTATGGGCAATCCCGACCGTTCCGCCCAACGGCCCCTGGCTCAGCTCGCGCGCGAGATTCTCAAGCTTGCCCTCGGCCCGGCGCCGTTCGAGTCCGCCCTCATCGATGGTGCAGATTCCGGCCGAATCGTAGCCGCGATATTCGAGCCGCTTGAGGCCCTCGAACAGCCGCTGAGCGACGTCTGCCTTTCCCACGATTCCAACAATTCCGCACATCGGCCGCGATTCTCCTGCGCGTCATGTAGAGGCGCGATCGACTGCGGCCTAGTGGAGCGAGCTTGGCGGGAAAGGAGAATTCACCTAGCCTGCCCCCTCCTGGCAATTGGGGGATGTGCCTGTGTTCGTTTCCATATTTCTCGCGCTCGCCACGGCTGTGCAAAGCCCGCAAGTCCAGGCGCAGCCGCCTGCCGGGTCGTCAAGCGCGGCCGAAGCGGCCGTCAGCGACGATTCGGCGCAAGTCGACAAGGCCTATGAATTCATCCACTCGAGCCAGCCGGCGGAGGCGCTTCCGTTGCTCGATGGCGTGATCGGCCGATCGCAGGCGCGTTACGCCGCGGAAAAGCGCCAAATCTATACCGCCCGGTCGCCGGCCGAGACACTCTACTACACGGGCTTGGCGGCGAGCCAGAAGCGCTCGGCCGTGGTCATCGATGAGAACTGGTCACTGGCCATTTTCCTCAAGGGCTTCGCGCTCATCGACCTCAACCGGGCGGATGAGGCCAAGCCGCTCTTCGACCAGGCCATCGCAATGGCGCCGATGAACTCGCATTATCTCGGTGAGCGCGCCGAATGGTACAAGAGCCGCCGGGACTGGCCGAACGCTTATGCCGAGTTCCTGCGCGCCGCGGAGGCGGCCGATCTTTCGCCCGACGATTCCAAATCGTTCGACAAGCGCCGCGGCTGGCGGGGCATGGCCTACGTCCGCATCGAGCAAGGCAAGCTCGACGAGGCCGCGACGCTGTTGCGCCGGGCCCTCGCGCTCGATCCCACCGACGCCGGCGCCCAACACGAGCTCGACTACATCAAGTCGGTCCGGGCCAAGACCAACTAGGTCTATTCCGCCGCTTTTCGAGTCATTCGCTCGCGAAAGCGGCGGGCCCAGCCGGCGACGCCCTTTTGCTCGCTGCGCTCGAGCGCGAGCGAATCCGGTTCCACGTCCTCGGTGATGACCGATCCGGCGCCGATCACCGCGCCCTCGCCGATCGTGATCGGGGCGACCAGGGCCGTGTTCGAGCCGATAAACGCGCCCGCGCCGATCACCGTCCTGTGCTTTCCGAAGCCGTCGTAATTGCAGGTGATCGTTCCCGCGCCGACATTGGCGTTGCTGCCGACTTCGGCGTCGCCGACGTAGGACAGATGATTGACCTTGGCGCTGTCGCCGATCTCGGCCTGCTTCAGCTCGACGAAATTGCCGACTTTGCTGCTTTCGCCGAGCCGGGTCCCGGGGCGGATCCGGGCGAACGGCCCGATGCTCGCTTTGGCCCCGACGATCGCCCCCTCGATATGGCTGAAGGCCTTGATCACGGCGCCGTCGGCGACCTGCACTCCAGGCCCGAAGACGACGTGCGGCTCGACCGTCACGTCGCGGCCGAGCTTCGTATCATAGGCGAACCAGACGCTTTCGGGATCGATCAGGGTGGCGCCTTCGTCGAGCACCTGCTCGCGCCGGCGGCGCTGCCATTCGAGCTCGAGATGGGCGAGCTCGGCGCGGCTGTTGACCCCCGCGGTCTCATAGGGATCGCCCTCGATCACGACGGCCTCGCGGCCCTCCGCGGCGGCGAGATTGACCACGTCGGGCAGATAATATTCGCCGGCGACATTGTCGTTGCCAACCTCGCCCAGCCAGCGGAACAGATCCGCCGCCCGGGCCGCCATCATGCCGGAATTGCACAGCCGCACGGCGCGCTCTTCCTCGGTGGCGTCGCGAAACTCGACCATCTTGGCGATGCGGTCGCCGTCGCCGAGGATGATCCGGCCGTATTTGGCCGGGTCGGCGGGAGAGGAAGCGAGCACGACCACGCCGGGCCCGCCGTCGCCGTCGAGCCGGTCGAGCATGCGCCGCAGCGTCTCCGCCTCAACGAACGGCGTGTCGCCGTAGAGGACCAGAATCGCCCCGTCATAGCCGTGGAGCGCGTTCGCGGCCTGCTGGACGGCGTGCCCGGTGCCCTTCTGCTGCGCTTGGTGAGCGACGGTCACGTCGCGGCCATCGAGCGCCATCTCCACTTGGTCCCGGCCCTTGCCGACGACCACCACGCGCTTGTCGGCTCCAAGCGCGTCGACCCGGTCGAGCAGGTGCAGAAGCAACGGCCGGCTGGCGATCGGATGGAGCACCTTGTGGGTGTCGGAACGCATGCGCGTTCCCTGCCCCGCGGCCAGGATCACCACGGCGAAATGGCGCTGTTCGTTCATCGCCGCGAGCAATGGCATGGGAGCGGCATCGGCACCAGACTTGTCGCCAACGAAAAGGGCGGCCCCGGCGGAGCCGCCCCTACGGACTTAAACCCACTCAAGTCCTAGAAGACGTTCATATAATATTCGTTGCCGACGAAGCCCATTTTCTGGACATGGGCCTGCTTGGTGATCGCCAGCACCTCGTCGACCAGCTCATAGCGGGCGGTGGAATCGGGCTGGAGATGGAGCTCGGGCACCGGGTTCATCTGCTGCGTGACATCGAGATATTGGCGCAGCTGCGGCTTGGTGATCGGCGTGCCATTCCACAGGATCTGGCCGTTGGCGGAAACCACCACGATGTTCTTTGTCGGCTCGATCGGCGGCGGCGGCTGGTGCGTGTCGACCGGCAGGTCGAGCTTCACCGCGTGGGTCTGGATGGGAATGGTGATGATGAACATGATCAGAAGCACCAGCATGACGTCGATCAACGGCGTCACGTTCACGTCCAGCATCGGTTCGCCAGAGGTGTTGTCACCAGTGGTTTGCATTGACATGGTGAAAAGCTCCTATTCGGCGCGATAGCCGGTCAGCGGCGGCGGCTCGGAAATGAATCCGACGCGCTGGAAGCCCGCTTGCTGCATGGTAATGATCGCCGCGCCGATGCACTTGTACTGAGTGTTCACGTCACCGCGGATGTGCGCCTCGGGCATATTGTCTTCGTTGATGTTCTGGACGCCGCCGACCTTCTTGATCTGGTCCTCGAGCTTGGTCACGGCGCGGTCGAGCAGGTTCTTCTGGGTGACCCGGGTCAAGCCCCAATAGACCTCGCACGTGCCGCCGGGACCATTGCGGACGGTAAGCGACACGTTGTCCGGCTTGGTCATGGTGGGCTCGTAGCGAACATTGGGCAGCTTGATGGGCACCGCCTGCTTGATCACCTGGGTGGTAATCAGGAACACGATCAGAAGCACCAGCATCACGTCGGTCAACGGCACGACGTTGATGTCCGAGAGGGCTTCGTCTTCGTCGCCTTGGATGACTTGTCCTGCCATGCGGCTGGCCTCTTTCCTTTAATTCATCCGAACGAAGGTCCCGGCGCCTGGCCGGAACCTTCTCGACATTATTCGGCGGTCGTGGGCGTGCGGACCGGTTCGCTCGGCGCGGGTGCGCCCCTCGCCGGAGCCGCGGTCCGGGCCGCCGGGTTCGGCGCTCCGCCCATGCGCGGCTTCACCGCTCCGCCCGACATCAGATAGCCGTGCAGGTCGT
>JBJMVJ010000075.1:0-5806 GCA_045810685.1 Sphingomonas sp. | reverse complement strand
GCCGGCAGCGCTGCCGGCGCTGTGGGCGCCGGTGGGCCTGCGCTATCACGCGCTGCACCATTTGCTTCCGGGCGTGCCCTACCACAACCTCGCAGAGGCGCACCGCCGCTTGTGCCGCGAGCTGGACACGGGCTCGGTCTATCATGGTTCGACGCACCGCCATTTGTCGGTACTGGTCGTGCGCCTGGCGCGCAGCACGATGGGCAAGCGCCCGCAAGCTTGACTGAAGCCGCGTTTTCCGCTTGAGGGCAGCGCGTCCGGCGGGCTCAAGCTCGCCGTTGTCATTTGGGCTTTTGCGCAGTCGCCCCAAAGAGCTGCGTGGCCGGAGCTACCTCACACGGGCTCCTGACGAACGAGAGGAATGACCCATGCGCCATCGTGTTGGCGGACGTAAGCTTCAACGCACCTCGAGCCACCGCGCGGCTTTGTTCCGCAACATGGCGGCCGCGCTCATCAAGCACGAGCAGATCACCACCACCACCGCCAAGGCGAAGGAGCTCCGCCCCTACGTCGAGAAGCTGGTGACGCTCGCCAAGCACGGCGGGCTCTCCAACCGCCGTCTGGCTCAGTCACGGCTAATGGACGAGGCGCAGCTCGCCAAATTGTTCGACGTGATCGCGCCGCGATACGCGGACCGCGACGGCGGCTACACCCGGGTGATCAAGGCCGGCATCCGCATCTCCGACGCTGCGCCGATCGCGGTCATCGAGTTCGTCGACCGCGACGTCAGCGCGAAGGGTCAGGATTCCGGACCAGTCATCACCGAGGACCAGTTCGAAGCTGCTTAAGCCATTGATCGTCAGGTAGAATTCATGGCGCGGTCGTTAGCGAACGGCCGCGCCTTTTGTTTTCGGGGAGGGAGTATATGCGTTTCAATGTCCTGGCGGTCGTCCTGCTGTCGAGCGTTTCCGCGATGAGCTTGCCGGCCTCGGCAAGCGCGCAAGCGGCTCAGCTTGCCCCGGCGATCACCTATCCGCAGGCGCGCCGCGTCGACCTCATCGAAACGCAGTTCGGCGTGCCCGTCGCCGACCCGTATCGCTGGCTCGAAAACGACGTCCGCAACGACCCCGAAGTGAAGAACTGGGTCGACGCCGAGAACCAGGTGACGCAGCGTTTCCTCCAGACCTTGCCGCTGCGCGACTGGTTCAAGCAGCGCATGACGGCGCTCTACGACTACGAACGCTTCGGTCTGCCGGAAAAGATGGGCGCCCGCTATTTCTACAGCCGCAACAGCGGGCTTCAGAACCAGTCGGTGCTGTACGTGCGCGACGGCCTCAACGGCGAGCCGCGCCAGCTCATCGACCCCAACGGCTGGTCGGCCGATGGCGCCACTGCGCTCGCCGAATGGACGCCGAGCGAGGACGGGCGGCTGCTCGCCTTCTCCATCCAGGACGGCGGCACCGACTGGCACAGCGTCAAGGTCATGGACGTGACCACCGGCAAGGTCCTGCCGGACGAGCTCAAATGGCTCAAATACAGCGGCGCCGTGAGCTGGGCGAAGGACGGCAGCGGCTTCTATTATTCGCGCTATCCGGCTCCGGCCGCCGGCGCCGCCTACCAGAACGCGACGCTCAACCACCGCGTCTATTTCCACAAGCTCGGCCAGTCGCAATCCGCCGACCGGCTGGTCTATTCGACGCCCGCCAACCCGAAGCTCAGCCATTATGCCCATGTCACTGACGATGGCCACTGGCTCGTCATTTCGACCAGCCTCGCGGGGGACGAGAATGACGTCCACGTCATCGATCTCAACAAGCCCCATACGCGTCCGCTGACCTTGTTCACCGGCCTCAAGAACCAGTGGAACTATGTCGGCAACGACGGCCGGCGCTTCTTCTTCTCGACCGACAAGGGCGCACCGCTGAAGCAGGTCGTTGCGCTGGACGTCGGGCCGACCGGCGCGAAGCCGGTCCCGGTCATCCCGGAAGCGAAGGAGGCGCTTGCCGACGTCAGCCTGATCGGCGGCAAGCTGATCGCCAGCTATTTGGTAGACGCGAGGAGCGAGGTTCGGGTCTACGGCCTGAGCGGTGAGCGGCTGTCGACCATCGCCCTCCCCGGGATCGGCTCAGCCGCCGGCTTCAGCGGCAAGAGCTCCGATCCGGAGACCTTCTTCGCCTTCACCAGCTTCAATCGCCCCGCGACCATCTACCGCTATGACGCGTCCACCGGAAAGACGAGCGACTGGGCCGCGCCCAAGCTGACGTTTGATCCGGAGACGATCGCGGTCGAGCAGCGCTTCTACACCTCGAAGGACGGGACTCGCGTGCCGATGTTCGTGGTGCGCAAGAAGGGCGTGACCGGGCCCGCGCCGACCTTGCTCTACGGCTATGGCGGGTTCAACATTTCGCTCACCCCCGGCTTCAGCCCGGCCAACATCGCCTGGGTCGAGCGCGGCGGCGTCTACGTCGTCGCCAACATCCGCGGCGGCGCCGAATATGGCAACGCCTGGCACGACGCCGGCCGCCTCGCGCATAAGCAGAATGTGTTCGACGATTTCATCGCCGCCGGCGAATATCTGAAGTCGAGCGGGATTGCCGCGCCTCACGGGCTCGCCGCCATCGGCCGCTCCAACGGCGGCCTCCTCGTCGGTGCCGTGACCAACCAGCGCCCCGACCTGTTCGACGCGGTCAGCCCCGGCGTCGGCGTGATGGACATGCTGCGCTTCGATAAGTTCACCGCCGGGCGCTACTGGGTCGATGATTACGGACACCCCGATCAGGAGCAGGATTTCCGCACGCTTCTGACCTATTCGCCCTACCACAACATCAAGGGCGGCAAGTCCTATCCGCCGCTGATTGCGGTCACTGCCGACACCGACGACCGCGTCGTTCCGGGGCACAGCTTCAAATATATGGCGAAGCTGCAGAACACGCCGGGCGTCGGCGACGCGCCGCACCTCGTCCGTATCGAGACTCGCGCCGGCCATGGCAGCGGCAAGCCGATCACGAAGATCATCGACGAATATTCCGACGTTTACGCGTTCCTGGGTCATTTCACCGGGCTCGATCAGTCCCGGTAAGAGACCGATTGCCGATTGGTTTGCAGGCATCATCGATGGTATAAGGCACCCGCCGCGGGGGTGGCGGGTGATGCTCTATTATCGCCTCTATTTCATGCACCGCTTCAGCGGGCACATCGACCATTTTCGCGAGTTCGAGGCGGCCGATGATGACGCGGCGATGAGGATCGCCGAAGGCTGGCGCGAGGACCAGCCGATGGAGCTGTGGAACCTCGAGCGGAAGCTCAGGCACTGGGCCGAGGAACCGCTCGCCGACTGACCGCCTGAACCGCAGCAAACGACCGGTTCAGGACCGGTGCAACGCTTTGGCTTCACACCCGAAATGGGCCGCCGCGCGTTGTTGCCGGCGATCCGGGAACGAGAGAGATCAAGGAGTAGAGGGTGATGAGGGCAATCACGAAATTCCTGGCGGGCGGAGTCGCGATTGCCGCGCTCGCCAGCGCAGCCCCAGCGTCGGCGCAATATTATCCAGGCTACGGCTATCCCGGATACGGTTCGCCTTATGGCGGCAACCCGGTCGGCCAGGTGCTGAACGGGGTGATCGGCGGCGGCTACGGCGGTTACGGTAATTATGGCGGCAACAGCCAGGTCGCAGTCAATCAGTGCGCGGCTGCCGTGCAGTCGCGCCTCAACGGTGGCTATGGCAGCTACGGCAACAACGGCGGCGGGCGAGTGCTCGGCATCAGCCGGGTCGAGCCGCGCTCGAGCGGCGGGCTCACCGTGCGCGGGGTCGCGAGCAGCGGCCGCTACAACGGCTATGGCTATAATGGCGGCCAGGCGCAGGTGGACCTGACCTGGCGCTGCAAGACGGACTTCCGCGGCTTCGTCGTCGACCTCAGCATCGACCGCGCGCAGCGCAACTACGGCTATGGCTACAACAACAGCTACACGCCGTGGAACAACGATTACTCGCAATACGGCTATCGCCGTTACTAGGCGGCTCTAGCTGAGCGAACGACGTGCGCCGGGGCAGCGATGCTCCGGCGCATTTCGATTCAGGCGTTCACCTTCAGGCGTTCACCTTCAGACTCCGGGCGAATTCCTCGAGCTGGCCGGCGACCGTGCCCCAGCCCTCGTGGAACCCCATCTTTTCATGCTTCTCGCGGTCGGCTTCGTTAGCGTGCAGCGCCACCGCTTTGTACGATGTTTTCCCGTTTCCAGCGTGTTCGAACGTGACCACCGCCGTCATCGGGAAGCTCTCGCATCCTTCGGCGGCCAACTCGGCCGGGCGATAATTGGGCCCCAATGCGCTGGTCCAGGCAAGCTTCCTGCCCTCGACCACCTCCAGGACGCAGCCGGCATTGCCGTGGCCGGTGTCGAATCCATCCGGTCCCTGCATCCGGATGCGGAAGATCCCTCCCGGCCTTAAGTCCAGTTCGCACTCGGTGATCTGGTAGGGGCGCGGCGCGAACCACTGCTTCAGATGCTGCGGGTTGGTGTAGGCCTCCCATACCAGGTCCACAGGCGCGTCGATGGTGCGTTCGAGCACCAGGTCAAGCTTGTCGGCCATTCTGTTCCTCCTCGTTACTCAGTTGCATCACATATTCCTCGAGCCGGTCGTGGCGCTTCTCCCATTCCGTGCGGCGGTCCACGAGCCATTGCTCGGCACTGCTCAGCACACCGGGTTCGAGCCGGCAGGTACGCACGCGGCCCTTCTTCTCGCTTCGGATCAGGCCGCTCGTCTCGAGCGCCTGGAGGTGCTGGAGCACCGCCGGCAAGCTCATTTTCAGCGGCTCCGCGAGCTCGCTGACCGAAGCCGATCCGCGCGCAAGCCGAGCAAGCATTCCGCGCCGGGCAGGGTCCGCGAGCGCCTGAAAAGCGCGATCCAGCCTGGTTGAATCGTTAAGCATACGCTTAAGTATCGAGGCGCGACCGCCGAGTCAAGTCACTTAAGAATGTCCTTAACTTTACTCTTGGTTCGGGCCTCCGTATCGGCTCGCCATGACGGTCCAGGCCCCCCAAGCACCTAACGGCGAATCCATCCTCATCGTCGACTTCGGCAGCCAGGTTACCCAGCTGATCGCCCGGCGAATCCGCGAGGCGGGCGTCTATTCCGAAATCGCTCCGTTCAACGACGCGGCGGAAGCGTTCGAGCGGCTCCGGCCGAAGGGCGTGATCTTCTCCGGCGGACCGCAGTCGGTGACATGGGAGAATAGCCCCCGCGCACCTCAGGCCGTGTTCGACAGCGGCGTGCCGCTGCTCGGCATCTGCTACGGCCAGCAGACGCTGCACCAGCAATTGGGCGGCAAGGTCGTGACCTCCGACCAAAAGGAGTTCGGCCGCGCGTTCGTTGAGATCGTCGCGCCTTCGGCCTTGTTCGACGGCTTGTGGCACGTCGGCGAAAAGCACCAGGTGTGGATGAGCCACGGCGACCGCGTCGAAACGCTCGCGCCGGGTTTCGTCGTGGTTGCGCAGTCGGAGGGCGCGCCGTTTGCAATTGCCACGGACGAGGAAGCGAAGCGCTATTCGCTGATGTTCCATCCGGAGGTGGTGCACACGCCCGACGGCGGCAAATTGCTCGCCAATTTCGTCCGCCACGTGTGCGGCTGCGCCGGCGACTGGACGATGGCGGGCTTCCGCGACGCCAAGATCGCCGAGATCCGCGAGCAGGTGGGCAAGGGCAGGGTGATCTGCGGCCTCTCCGGCGGGGTCGACAGCGCGGTCGCGGCGGTCCTGATCCACGAGGCTGTCGGCGACCAGCTGACCTGCGTCTTCGTCGACCACGGCCTCATGCGCCTCGGCGAGGCCGAGCAGGTGGTGAGCCTGTTCCGCAACAGCTACAACATC
>JBJMVJ010000074.1:0-45182 GCA_045810685.1 Sphingomonas sp. | reverse complement strand
CGTGCCGCAGAGCCAGCTCGCGGTCGATCAGGATCATTTGGACTTCATTCGCAAGGCGATGTGGGGAGTGGTCGATCACGGGACCGCCGCCGGCGCCAAGCTGCCGCTCGATGGCATCCAGATGGCGGGCAAGACCGGGACCGCTCAGACCCACAATCTGAGCGCCGGCGAACGCGGCGACTACACGAGCGCGACGTGGAAGCTGCGCGACCACTCGTTGTTCATGGCCTTCGTCCCGTTCGACAATCCGCGCTATGCGGCGGCGACGATTGTCGAGCACGGCGGCTTCGGTGCCGCTGTTGCCGCGCCGCTGATCCGTGACACGCTGACGTTCCTGTACGACAGGCCAAAGGCGCTCGCCGCCTTGCAGACATTCGAGCAGAGCATCGGCGGCACGCCCGATGAGCGTCTCGCGCGCAAGAGCGCAAGCTGGCGGTCGGCAAACGGGATTTCCCGGCTCCCCGCCACTAAGGCATGATCACCTCGGGGATTATTCCGCGCCCGCTGGCCAAGCTGCCGTGGCGGCTGATCTTCATGATCACCGGAATCGCCGCGTTCGGCCTGGTGGTGCTCTATTCGGCGGCCGGCGGGTCGATGCACCCGTGGGCGGTCAAGCAAGCGATCGTGTTCAGCGCTTTCCTGTGCATCGCGATCGCGATGTCTTGGATGAAGGAGCCGACGATCAAGGCGATCGCCTTCCCACTGTACGGCGTCACCCTGATCATGCTGATTGGCGTCGAAGCGCTCGGCTTTGTCAGCAAGGGCGCGCAGCGCTGGCTCGACATCGGCCCGATCCGGCTCCAGCCGTCGGAATTCATGAAGCCGGCGATCGTGCTGACGCTTGCCCGCTTCTACGAGCTGGTCCCCGCCGCCGAAATCCGCAAATGGCGCGCCATCTGGCCGGCGCTCGTGCTGCTCGGCGTCCCCGCTGCCCTGATCCTCGTCCAGCCCGACCTTGGCACCTGCATCATGGTGCTGCTGTGCGGGGTCACGGTGATGTTCCTTGCCGGCCTTCCGTGGTGGCTGTTCGCAGCGCCGGCGGCGGCCGTGGGAGTCGCGGCGCCAATCGTCTACGGCATGATGCACGGCTATCAGCGCAAGCGCATCGACGTGTTCCTCAACCCCGAGAGCGATCCGCTCGGGGCCGGCTATCACATCGCCCAGTCGAAAATCGCGATCGGATCAGGCGGAATCTGGGGCAAAGGGTTCCTCCACGGCAGCCAGAGCCACCTCGATTATCTGCCCGAGGGCCATACCGACTTCGTGTTCGCGACCATGGCGGAGGAATGGGGCCTGGTCGGCGGAGTCATCCTGATCCTCGCCTTCGCGGCAGTGATCCGCTGGGGGATGCGGGTCAGCCAGAATGCCCGCACGCGCTTTGCCCAGCTCGCCGCCGCGGGCCTGTCGGCGACGATCTTCTTCTATGTGGCGATCAACCTCATGATGGTGATGGGCCTTGCGCCGGTGGTGGGCGTCCCGCTGCCGCTGGTCAGCTTCGGTGGTTCGGCGGTGATGACGGTAATGCTGTGCCTCGGCCTGCTGATGGCGCTCGAGCGTCAGCAACGCACAGTGTCGCGGCTTTTCTAGCCGGGCGGGAGCTGGGCCCGCGCTGCGGCTTCGAACGCGGTCCAGCGCGGCTCGATCGCATTTAGGGCAGCGGAGACGACCTCGAAACCGCGCACAGCGTCCGGGGTCGGAGCGGCATCGGCGCCCTCGACCGCCTGCGCGAGGCCGTCCAGCCATTCGGATATCGAGGTCAGGGTCGTCGGCGCCGCCGTGCCGCTGATCGGGGCTGCTTTCCCGACCAGCGCATCGAGCTGAGCCGCCATCGCGTCGGCGCCTGGCCGACCGTTTGCCTTGCCGAGACGATCCTTCAGGGAGCCGGACCGATCGAGCATCGTGCGGACGCGCAGGCGCGCCGCCTCGACCTGCTTTGCAAGCCGGAACTCAGCAGCGAAATCGGCCGGACCGACCTTGACCCTCGGATCGGCGATGACCGTCAGCGGCTGGCGCAGCTTGTGTCCCGCCGCGGTGAGCTCGACCACATATTGGCCTGGCGGCGCCCACACACCGTCGAAGCTGCTTTCGTCCTTGAGGCCAGCGGGCTTGGCGTAGTGCAGGTCCCAGACGAAGCGGTGATGCCCGGGCGTCGCGAGCGGTGGCCTTTCCTGGACCACCCACTCGGGCGCAATCGGCAGCTTCGATAGGTCGAGCGGCTTCACCGGGTCGGTGCTGCTGAACCGGTTCACCAGCGTGCCGTCGGGCGCATAGATCGCGATCTGCACCGGACCGCTGACCGGCTGCGCCAAGCTGTAGTCGATCGCCGCCCCGAGCGGCGGATTGGGCGCGAGCGGCTCATCCTTGGGCATTGGCGTGCCGGTGAACGGCGGCTCATGCACCCTTACCGCCGGCGCCAGCGGAAACAGCCGCGTCGCGCTGTACGGGTTCGCGGCTAGGGCGCGTAGCGGGACAATGTCGTCGAGCACGTAGAATGCGCGGCCGTGCGTCGCGATCACCACGTCATCGCGGTGGACGGTAATGTCTCGCACCGATGTGGTCGGCAGGCCGCTCGCCAGCGGCTGCCACTGGTCGCCGTCGTCGAATGAGACGAACGCCCCGCGCTCCGTGCCGGCGAACAGGAGGCCGCGTTGGACCGGGTCTTCACGCACGACGTTGACCGAATTGGGGCCGCCGTCGCTCGGCAGGCCATTGACGATCAGCTGCCAGCTGCGGCCGCCGTCGCGCGTGCGCAGGACGTACGGCTTCTGGTCGTCGAGGCGGTGACGGTCGATCGCGGCATAAGCGACATTCGGGTCGAAGTGCGACGGCTCGACGATGCCGACCTTCGACCAAGGCTGGAGGAACGGCGGCGTAACGTTTTGCCAGTGCGCCCCGTCATCGGTGGTGCGCCAGATGAGACCGTCATCGGTCCCCGCCCAGATCAGTCCGTCGGCCAAGGGCGAAGTCGCGATGTCATAGACGACGCCGCGGCGCGGGCCCTTGGTCGCCGTGTCTTCGACCGTCGGCTGGTCGAGCGTCGGCGGAACGCCGGGATCGGGCCGCGTCAAGTCGGGGCTGATCGCAGTCCAGGTCTCGCCGCCGTCGCGCGTACGGAAGATGCGCTGGTTGCCGAAATAGAGCGCGCGGTCGCGCTTGCCGAAGGTCAGCGGCAGCGTCCATTCGCCGCGATACTCGCCGGGGAAGGCCAAAGTCGGGTCGATGCTGCGGGTCTGGCCCGACTTGAGGTCGAGCCGGTCGACGGTGCCGCCGTAGACGATATCCGGATCGCCTGGATCGGGCGCGATCTCACCGCTCTCGCCGCCGGCCGTGACCTCGTGGAACTGGGTCATGTTGATGCCGTCGGTCGGGCTGTCCGACCGGCTCGGGACGGCGGCCGCGCCCGAATCCTGCTGCGAGCCGTAGATGCGATAGGGAAAGCGGTTGTCGGTCGACACGTGATAGAATTGGCCGGTCGGCTGGTTGTACCAGCTGCTCCACGTCTTGCCGCCGTTGAGCGTGACGAGCGTGCCCTGGTCGACGCCCATGATCCGGCGGTCCGGGTTCTTCGGGTCGATCCACAGGCTATGAAAGTCGTCGCCCGTCGGATCGCCTTTGACGGGGATGAAATGCTTGCCGCCGTCGTCCGAGCGCAGCACGATCGTGTTGGGAGTCCACACCCGGTCGGCGTTCCTGGGGTCGGCGGTGATCTCGCCGAAATACCAGCCGCGGTTCCAGATCCGCTTGTCGCCGGTGACCTTGGCCCAGGTCGCGCCGCGGTCGTCGGAGCGATAAAGGCCGCCCTGCCCCTCCTCGGCGCTGTCGACCAGCGCATAGACGCGGTTGGGCTGGGCACCACTGGTGGCGATACCGATGCGGCCCGGTGAACCCGGGAAGCCGTGACCCGTGAGCTGGCGCCAGCTGCGGCCGCCGTCGAGGGACTTGTAAAGCCCGCTGCCGGGGCCGCTCGACGGCGGATAGGTGTTCCACGGTGGCCGCCGGGTCTGCCACAGCGCCGCATAGACAATCGAAGGATTGCCGGGATCGAACGCGAGGTCGATCGCGCCGGTGTTCGAATCCTTGAACAGGGTCTTGGTCCAGTGCCGTCCGCCGTCGACCGAGCGGAACACGCCGCGCTCGTCGTTCGGGCCGTACGGATGGCCGAGCGCTGCGACGAGCACGACGTTCGGGTTGCGCGGATCGACCCGGATGCGGGCGATCTGTTGAGTGCCGGGAAGCCCGATCGCGGTCCAGCTCGCGCCGGCGTCGTCCGAGCGGAACATGCCAATGCCCTGCGAAATGTCGGAGCGCATGTCCGCTTCGCCAGTGCCGACGTAGATCGTCCGCGGCGAGGACGGGGCAACCGCGATCGCGCCGATCGAGCCGACATTGACGGAGTCGAAGATCGGAGCCCAGGTCCGCCCGGCATCGTCGGTCCTCCACACGCCGCCGTTGACGGAGCCGAAATAGAAGCGCCGCGGGTCATCGGGAGCGCCGGTGACGGCGAGCACGCGCCCGCCGCGGAACGGCCCGACCGAGCGCCACTTGAGCTCCTGGAACAGCAAAGGATTGACGGTTGCAGCCTGCGCGGCGACGCCGATCGAGAGCAGCGACGCGCCCAGAGCCAATGCGGATTTGCGGATTTTCACGGGGCCGGATCCTGGAGAACTATCCGGCCAGCGTAGAACAAGGCCGAGGCACGGAACAAGCCTTGAACCTGTGGCGGTTGCGCACCACTTGCGCCCATGCTACCGGCCCGCGCCTTGCCAGCGCTGGCGGCGCCGGCATCTGCCCCCGTGTGGACGCATAGCTCAGTTGGTAGAGCAGCTGACTCTTAATCAGCGGGTCCTAGGTTCGAGCCCTAGTGCGTCCACCACCCCTCATTTGCCGCGGTTGCAATAACGGCTACAGCGCGGCCGCGCCGCCCGTTGAACCTTTCCGGCGGCCGGAGGCACCCATGAGCGTGGGGAAAGTCCGCAAGTGAACTGGCCCGTCAGGGTCGCCCGCCCAAGGGCCGTGCCGGCGCGAGCGGGCGCGCATAACGACAGGGAGCTGATTGCCCGGGTCAGTGAGAAGGACATGCACGCCTTCGAGACTTTGTACCGCATGTACCAGCCACGGCTGGCGCGGTTTCTCTCGAACATCCTGCAGCGTCCCCCGCTGGTCGAAGAGGTGCTCGACGATACTATGATGGTGGTTTGGCAGACGGCTGATCGGTTCCAGGGTGCGAGCAAGCCCTCGACCTGGATATTTGCGATCGCCTATCGCAAGGCGCTCAAGGCGAAGGCCAAGTGGCCCGATCCGCTGCCCGACGACGACCGCGATTCGCAGTTGAGCTCCGAGCCCGAACCCGACGAGCAGCTGCAGCATCAGCGGCTGCGCGACGCGCTGCGCGAAGCCATGGGCCACCTGTCACCCGAGCACCGCGCAGTTGTCGACCTCACTTACTTCCACGGTCTTGGCTATCGCGACATCGCGGCGATCGTGGATTGCCCGGTGGACACGGTGAAGACCCGCATGTTCCACGCGCGGCGGCGGCTCAAGCAAGTGCTCGCCGGCAATTTCTCGGACTGGCTGTAGGGGAGATTCGATGACCAATCGCCCAACTCCCGAATGCGCTCCCCACGATGAAGCGGAAGAGCTGCTGCCCTGGTACGCGACGGGACGACTCGAACCCTCCGAACGCGAGCTGGTGGAGCGGCATCTTTCGGCCTGTCCCGAGTGCCGCGAGCAGCTGAAGCTCGAGCGGCGCCTGATGGAGGAATTCCGCTCGCTGGCGCCGCAAGTCGATGCCGCCTGGGGCCGGCTTCGCAGCAAGATCGAGCCGCAACAGCGGCCGCACCGGCGGCCGCGCCGGACCCGGCCGCAGGTCTGGAATCTTGTTCGCAATCCCGCGGTCGCGGCGGTCGCCGCGGCCCAGGTCGGTTTCCTGGTGGTTGGCGGCGCGCTCCTCCTCTCGCTCAGCCGGCCGAGCTATCACGCCCTCGGCTCGGCGCCCGCCCCGGCGAGCGCGGACGCGATCGTCATCTTCAAGGCCGATGCGACGGAGCAAGATGTGAGAAGCGCGCTTCGAGCATCGAACGCATCGATCGTCGGCGGCCCGACCGCGGCTGACGCTTATCTGCTTCGCCTCCCTCGCCAGCAGCGCGAGCAGGCTCTTGCCCGCCTGCGCGCCGACGGCGATGTCGATATGGCCGAACCGATCGACGGCGCGCCGTAATGACGTCGCGACCAATCCGCCGATTTCTTGCGCTGTGGGTTGCTGCGCTGGCACTCGTCACGTGCGGCTGGGCGCAAGCGGAAGGTGCGCCGCCAGTGCCGCCGGAGCGCGAGATCCTGGTCATGCTGCGCCAAGCGCCGGACCATTTCCGCCCGGGCGGCGGCTATAGCGGGTCCTATGGCGACCAACTCGGCGAAAACGCGCGCAAGCGCATCGCGCGGCAGATCGCGCATCGCCACGGGCTGTCGCTGACCGACAATTGGCCGATGCCGATGATCGGCGTCGACTGCTTCGTCATGATCGTTCCCGACGGACAATCGACGGCTGCCGCAGCCGACGTCGTCTCGCGCGATGGTGACGTCGCCTGGGCGCAGCCGATGGGCGTTTTCGCCGCACAAGGGACGACCGGCGCTCCCAACGACCCGCTTTTCGCTGCCGAGCCGGCGGCGCGGCAGTGGCATCTTGCAGACCTTCACCACATCGCCACCGGGCGCGGCGTCAAGATCGCAGTGATCGACAGCGGGATCGAAGCCAACCATCCGGACCTTGCCGGACAGATCGCGCTCAACCGGAACTTCGTGAGCGGACAGCAACTCGCCGATGAGCAGCATGGCACGGGCGTCGCGGGAATCATCGCGGCCAAGGCCGACAATGGAATCGGCATCGCCGGCGTGGCGCCGGGCGCCCGGATCCTCGGCCTCCGCGCCTGCTGGCAGGCCCAGGCCGGGACGGTGTGCGACAGCCTGAGCCTCGCGAAGGCCATCTATTTCGCGATTGAGCAGCATGCCGACGTCCTCAACCTCAGCCTTGCCGGGCCCGGCGACCGCCTCGTCGGCGAGCTGCTGAGGGTGGCGCTCGCGAAAGGCAGCGCGATCGTGACCGCCTTCGACCAGCGGCTCGCTGGCGGCGGCTTTCCGGCTTCCCTGCCCGGCGTGCTGGCGGTTTCCGACACAATGGTGGCACCGGAGCGCGGTCAGGCCTACATTGCGCCCGGACGGGACGTTCCGACCACGCAGCCGGGGGGACGATGGTTTCTCGTCAATGGAAGCTCCTTTTCCGCAGCGCACGTCAGCGGCCTGGTAGCGCTGATGCGGGAGCGGCGGCGCTCGACGCCCGCGATGTTCGTTTCGGAGCGCCACGGCAGCGGCCAGATCAATGCGTGCGCGACCTTGCTGCGGGTGGCGCAAGGCTGTGACTGCCGCTGTGGCTCTTCGCCGCTTGCGAGCCTGCGTTCGGCGCCACCGGGCGACTAGCTCGTTCGCTGGCGCGCTGTTCGCCGCCGCGCCCGTCTTTGCCCCCTCGCCCGCAACTGCCCAGGCAAGCGGTGCTATTTCGATCTTCACCGACGATCGCTACCGCGGTGCCTCGCTGAGCGACGGCCGCCCGGTCGCCATTCTCGACTTCGCCTATGACGCTCCAAGCGGCTTTTACGGCGCGCTGACCGGGAAGGCCGCTGCAACCCGTGACGAAGGACTGCGCCCGCTCGGGCTCATCGTGAACGCCGGTTATGCCAGGCGATTGCGATCTGGCGTCTCGCTCGATGCCGGCGTCGTCCACTCGACCTACTCCGGCTATGCCACCCGCGGCCCGTCGCGCTCGTTCACCGAGGTTTATGCGGGGATCACCGGCAAATTGCTGTCCGCGCGGGTCTATGTGTCGCCCAACTATGTTCGGCGCGACGTCTCCAGCGTCTACGGCGAGCTCGACAGCAGCGTCCCGGTTACCGGCAAGCTGAGCTTGACCGGCCATGTCGGACTGCTGATTCCGCTTCGCGCCGCCAACTACCCGCCAGGCTGGTTCAGCCGCGACTTCGACTGGCGATTGGGCGTGGTCCGGCAATTCGGCCGACTATCGGTCCAGGCCGCCTGGACCGGAGTTCGCCCGGGCCGCCACATTTATCCGAACGCGGATCGCAGTCGGACCGCCCTCATTCTTGGGCTGACCGCCGCTTTTTAATGAACCCTGCCCGCGGCCGGAGGCACCGACGATTCAGCCGAGGGCGATCTCGCCGGCGCGTATCCCCCACCACCGGCCGGTCGCTCTCGGCAACCTGGAGGAGATTTCCAAATGACAGCCAGAATGCTCATGGTCGCCGCCGCCGCAACGGCGCTTGCTCCCTCGCTCGCAGCGGCTGCACCGGGCGGCAACGGATCGACCAGTCCTGGATCGACCACCGGCGCCGGCTACGATCATCTCAACGGTCCCGACACCAGCCATCAACCGAACCAGTCGTGCGAAGAGACACCGACGACGCCCGGAAATGCAGCCGACGCGCTGGGTTCGGCGTTCAATCCGGATGGCACCGCGGGCGGCGTCTATGCCGGCGAGCAGACGCAAAATCAGCGCAACTCGCAGTCCGTCTCGCAATACGACGTAGCCTGCACCAAGCAGCGCTGACCTAAGTCACTGTCTCGCCTCGCTAAACCGGTCCGGAGCGCCCGCGCGCGCTCCGGCCGTCCGGTCGTCGGCTTTCCTCGTCCGTTCGTCGAACGGGCAGCGCACCTTTCCAAAAGTTAAGTAAGCGGCCCGTTCCTGCCCATCTTCCCTGGTCCACGGGGTTTCGGGGCTTGCAATCCGCAACGACACAGGAAATTGGCCGCAGCCGTGAATTCCGCGCGTTTCAATCGCCTGACCGGCGTCCTACTGGCCGCCACGATGCTGCTGACCGCGTGCGGCAGCGGAGCGAAAGACCCACAGGCCGGCGGGCGCGGCAGCCGCGGCGGCGGGGCCGGAGGGCCGGTCACCGTCGGCTATGTCGTCGTCCAACAGGGCAGCGCCCCGCTTCAGCAGGAGCTGCCTGGGCGAATCGCCGCGTCCCAAGCCTCCGATGTGCGGCCGCAGGTCTCGGGCGTGATCCAGCGCCGTCTGTTCCAGGAAGGATCGGTCGTCCGCCAGGGCCAGACGCTCTATCAGATCGATCCCAGCATCTACTCGGCGCAGGCGGCGCAGGCCGCGGCCAACGTCCAAAGCGCACGGGCAAGCGCGGTCGCGGCGCGCACGCTCGCCGCCCGCTACAAGCCGCTGGTCGAGCAGCAGGCAATCTCGAAGCAGGATTATACCAACGCCGTCGCCCAGGCGCGGCAGGCCGATGCAGCGGTCGCCCAGAACAGCGCCGCGCTAAGGGCCGCGCAGGTCAACATGCGCTTCACCCGAGTGCCGGCGCCGATCAGCGGCCGCATCAGCCTCTCGAACGTTACCGAAGGGGCGCTGGTCACCGCCAATCAGGCGACGCCGCTTGCGACGATCACGCGGCTCAATCCAGTGTTCGTCGACATGCAGCAATCGGCTGCCGAACTCCTGAAGCTTCGCCAGCAGCTGGCGCGCGGCGGGGTAATCCCGACTAGCGCGCAGGTCCGGCTCAAGCTCCCCGACGGGTCCGACTATGGGTTCACCGGCACCGTTGAGTTCAGCCAGGTGATCGTCGACCCGACCACCGGCTCGGTGACGATCCGCGCGCGCTTCCCCAACCCCCAGTCGCTGCTGCTACCGGGAATGTTCGTGACGGGCGAGTTCGCCGCAGCCGTCGACACGTCGGCGTTCCTGGTGCCGCAACCGGCGGTCTCCCGGGATCCGCAGGGCAATGCGACCGTGTGGGTAGTCGGTCCAGGCAACACCGCCGTTCAGCGCACCGTCCAGGCCGACCGTACCCAAGGGCCCTACTGGGTGGTGACGAGCGGCCTCGCGCCGGGCGAAAAGGTCATCACCCAGGGCACGCAAACCCTGACTCCCGGCGCGAAGCTGAAGCCGGTGCCGCAGAACGCGCCGCAGCGCGTCCAGGCGCCGCCTCCGGACGTGCTCAAGAAGATGGCCGCCCAGCGACGCGGCGGCGGCTAGCGCATGTCGAGGATTTTCATCGATCGCCCGATCTTCGCCTGGGTGATCGCGATCATCATCATGCTGGTGGGCATCGGGTCGATCACGCAGCTTCCCATCGCCCAATATCCGGACGTCGCGCCGCCCCAGGTCAATATCAACGCAACCTACCCCGGCGCGTCGGCCGAAACGCTGCAAAGCAGCGTCACGCAAATCCTCGAGCAGCAGCTGACCGGCCTCGATGGACTGCTCTATTTCAGCTCCAATTCGAGCGCGAGCGGGCAGGTCTCGATCGACGCGGTGTTCGACAAGGGCGTCAATCCCGACATCGCCCAAGTCCAGGTACAGAATGCGATTCAGGCGGCGATCTCGCGGCTGCCGCAGCAGGTGCAGCAGCAGGGCGTCCGAGTCACCAAGTCGAACCCCGACCTCCTGATGATCATCGGCGTCTACGACACCACGGACCGCCTGACGAACATCGATATCGGCGACTGGATGGTGAACAACCTCCAGTATCAGATCGGCCGGCTACCGGGCGTCGGCAACGTCAACGTGTTCGGCTCGCAATATGCGATGCGGATCTGGCTGGACCCGGGCAAGCTGCGCTCCGTCAACCTGCAGCCGAGCGACGTGATCAGCGCCGTCCAGGCGCAGAACACACAGGTCGCCGCTGGCCAGATCGGCGGTGTTCCGCAGCCGATGACCAACATGCTGAACGCGACCGTCACGGCACAGTCGCGGCTGCAAACGCCCGCGCAATTCCGCAACATCATCGTAAAGAATGATCCGTCGGGCGCGCGCGTCCTGCTCGGCGATGTCGCGCGGGTCGAACTCGGCGCCGAAAATTATTCCACGCTAACGCGGGTCAACGGCCACCCGGGGTCGGGCATGGGCATCTTCCTCTCGCCGGGAGCGGACGCGCTCAAGACCGCGCAGCAGGTCAAGGCCGAGGTCGCCCAGCTGTCGAAGAACATGCCGGCCGGCTATCAATATGCCTTCGCCTACGACACCACCAACTTCATCAAGCTTTCGGTCGAGGAAGTGGTGAAGACGCTGATCGAGGCGATGTTCCTCGTGATCGTTGTCATGTTCATCTTCCTCCAGAGCTGGCGCACCACGATCATCCCGGCAGTCGCTATCCCGGTCGTGCTGCTCGGCACCTTCGGCGTGCTCGGCGCCTTCGGCTTTTCGATCAACACCATGACCCTGTTCGGGCTGGTGCTCGCGGTCGGCCTGCTGGTCGACGATGCGATCGTCGTCGTCGAAAATGTCGAGCGCATCCTGGTTGAGCAGCCGGAGCTGTCGGTGCGCGAGGCGACCGTGCTGTCGATGAGCCAGATCCAGATGGCGCTGATTGCCATCGCGCTGGTGCTCTCGGCGGTGTTCCTGCCGATGATGTTTTTCGGCGGCTCGACGGGCGTCATCTACCGCCAGTTCGCCGCCACCATCGTCTCGGCAATGGCGCTGTCGGTGTTCATCGCCCTGACGCTCAGCCCGTCGCTCGCCGCGAATGTGCTTCGCCGTCAGCACGGGACCGTGACCGACAGCTGGCTTGGCCGCCGCGCGCCGGGACTCGCCCGCGCAATCGAGCGTGGCCGGACCAAATTCAACGAGGGGTTCCAGGGCCTCATCCGCTGGTACGTCGATCATGTGTCGTCGGTGGTGGACCGCAAATGGCTGTTCCTGGGAGTCTATGGCGCGGTCGTTGTTATCCTGATCCTTCTCTTCGTGCGGCTGCCGACCGGCTTCATCCCGACCGAGGACCAGGGGGCTGTGACGGTGCAGTACCGGCTTCCGCCCGGCGCCACGCTCGGGCGCACCCGGGAGATTCAGCTCGCGGTAGAAAACTACTTCCTGCGCGGCCCCGAGAAGAAGAATGTCGCGCAATATTTCACAGTCGCCGGCGGCGGACAGGGATTGAGCGGGCAGAACACCGGCCAGGCCTTCGTCAGCCTCGCCGATTACAGCACGCGCAAGGGCAAGCAGAACAGCGCCGACGCGATCGTCCAGCGCGCCTCGGCGGCATTTCGCGGCTTTCGCGACGCACAGGTGTTCGTGCTGATTCCGCCCTCGATCCGCGGCCTCGGGTCGGCGAGCGGTTTCACGATGGAGCTCCAGAATACCGGCGGGTTGCCGCAGCCGAGCTTCGCCGCCGTGCGCGACAAGCTGCTCGGCGCAGCAAACGCCGATCATGACCTTTCGCAGGTCCGCCTGAGCCAGTTGCCCGACACGCCGACGCTCAAGGTGGATGTCGACGAGCCGACGATCGCCTCGCTCGGAATCAATCAATCCGACGTCAATTCGACGCTGTCCGCAGCATGGGGCGGAATCTACGTCAACGACTTCGTCGACCGCGGACGCGTCAAGCGCGTGTTCGTCGAGGGCGATGCGCCGTACCGTTCTACCCCGCAGGACCTCGGCCAATGGTCGGTGCGCAATAACCAGGGCGGAATGGTCTCCTTCGACACCTTCGCGCGCACCGGGTGGAGCGTCGCGCCGGTGACCCTGTTCCGCTTCAACGGCATTCCTGCCTATGAATATTCGGGCAATCCGGCGCTCGGCCAAAGCTCAGGGCAGGCGATGAGCGAGATCGCCAAGCTGGCATCGAAATTTCCAGGCGTTAGCGTCGACTGGTCAGGTCAGTCCTACCAGCAGCGGCTATCGTCCGGACAGGCGCCCATCCTTTACGCCATTTCGCTGATCGTCGTGTTCCTGTGCCTTGCCGCGCTTTACGAGAGCTGGTCGATCCCCGTGGCGGCCTTGCTGGTGATTCCCCTCGGCCTCGTCGGCGCGGTGTTCGCGGTCACGCTGCGCGGCCTTCAGAACGACGTCTATCTGCAGGTCGGCCTCATCACGACCATGGGACTGAGCGCAAAAAACGCGATCCTGATGGTCGAATTCGCCGAACGTGCCGAGAAGGAAGGTCAGCGCGTGATCGATGCCGCGATCGAAGCGGCGCGTATTCGTCTGCGGCCAATTCTGATGACCAGCTTCGCCTTCATCTTCGGTGTCCTGCCCCTCGCCCTATCGACCGGCGCAGGCGCGAACAGCCGGATCGCGATCGGGACGGCGGTGATCGGCGGGATGCTCACCGCGACGATGCTCGCGGTCTTCTACATTCCGTTGTTCTTCGTGCTGGTGCGGCGAAGTGTCCGCGACGGTATGAAAGCGATCCGCGAGCGGATGCGCCGACCGCGCGAGGCGCGGGCATGAAGCGCGCCGGCGCCTTGCTCGCACTGCTCGCAGCCGGCTGCGCGAACATGGAGCCGACACTCGGGCGGCTGGACCCGGCGATTCCAGCGTCATGGCCGGTCGGATCGCCCTACCTAGCGCAAAGCGAAGCCGCACTTCCGGCCGTTACCTACAAGCAGATCTTCACCGACCCGCGGCTGCAGACTCTGATCGGCGAGGCGCTGCTCAATAACCGCGACCTGATGATCGCCGCCTCGAACATCGCGGCCGCACGCGAGCAATATCGAATCCAGCGCGCCCAGCAGCTGCCGCAGCTCAATACCAATTCCGGCGTGAGCCTGAGCGGCGAGCGGAGCGACTCCAGCTCAAATTCCGGCTCCAACTCCTCGGGCTCAAAGAATGTGGCCGCGAGCTACACCGCAGGTCTCAGCGTTCCGTCATTCGACATCGACCTGTTCGGGCGCCTGCGTTCGCTGACCCGCGCGCAGTTCGAACAATATCTCGCGACCGAAGCCGGCGCTCGGGCAACGCGCCTCACGCTCGTCGGCAGCATCGCCAATGCGTGGCTCAGCTATGCGTCGGACTCGAGCCTGCTGCTTATCGCTCAAGAGACGCTGAAGAACGCGCAGGAGAGCGTGCGTATCACCCGGTTGCGGCTCGAAGGCGGAATCGCGCCGCGTCTCGACCTGGACCAGGCGCAGCTGATCCTTGCCCAAGCGCAGCAGGACGTCGCCAGGCAGACCACGTTCGTGGCGCAGGACATCAACGCACTGCAGCTCCTCGTCGGGGCGCCGATCGCCCCCGCCCTGCTGCCGCGTTCGATCGACGATGCCGCGCCCACGATTGCCGAGCTTCCCGCCGGCATCAATTCCTACGTCCTGCTGCGCCGGCCGGACGTCCTCCAGGCCGAGTACCAGCTGCGCGCAGCCAATGCGGACATCGGCGCCGCGCGGGCGGCGCTGTTCCCAAAAATCACGCTGACGGGGTTGCTCGGTTTCGCGAGCAGCGCTCTTGCGAGCCTGTTCACCGGCGGAGCGTTCGGGTGGAGCGCGGCAGCCAACGGTGCCTACACCATCTTCCAGGGCGGCGCGGGCCACGCCAACGTCCGGTTGACCGAAGCCGAGCGCAATGCCGCGCTCGCCAAATACCAGCGTGCCGTTCAAACCGCGTTTCGCGAGGTGTCCGACGCGCTCGCCCGCCGCGCGACGATGGATGACCAACTCGCCGCGGCCCAGCGGCAGCAAGCGGCCGCGGCCGACAATTACCTGTTGGCCGAGGCGCGCTACCGGGCAGGGGTCGATCCGTTCCTCAACGTGCTGGTGGCGCAGCGCTCCTATTACTCGGCGCAGACCGCGCTGGTTCAGACAAAGCTGACGGCAGCGGGGAATCGCGTGGATTTGTATCAGTCGCTAGGGGGCGATTCGCTGCTCCAGGCTGCGCCGCTGTGCCCGGTCAATTATGTGAGTGGCACCAAAGGCGCGACGCTCACCACGCAATGTCCGCCCGGCTGAGCTAGGCGCCCTCCACGGCGTAATCGTCGCCGTAGAATTTCGCCGTGCTGCGCGTGTGGAAGGTGATCGCCTTAATCGGCTCGTATTTCGGCGATCCCAGGCCGGGAAGCACCTCGAGGAGTTCGTCCTCCCAGACGTAAACGGCCATCGGCAAGGACACGCGCGGGACCGACAGGTGCGAAGCATCGCTGGGCTTGCCGACCCGATGGGTGGTTGACGGCAGACGATCGTTCGAGATGCGTTGCATGTAGTCGCCGGTGTTGATGATGATCGACCCCGGCGGCGCGCTCATCCTCACCCATTTGCGGCAGCGATGGTTCCACACCTGGAGTCCGTCGACCCGCGTTGCCGGGAGGATCGTGAACAGGTCGACATCCTCATGGCCGAGCAGCCGCCCGGCGCCCGAGTGGTCCTGGTCCGCGCTCATCGGCGGATAATAGTTCGCGCGAAGGCCAAAATTCGTGCGCGCCAGCCGGCGGTCGTAAACGTGCGGATCGGTGCCGATGCCCTGGAAGATCGCCTGCGCGATCGGAACGAACAGCGGCTCATGGGCAAGGACGAGGCAGCGGAACTGCGCTTCGTGGTGCGGGGCGGGCCAATAGTCCCCCGGGTCGAATGGGTGGTCACGCTGTTGCTCGATGTCGAACGCCCGCCTGCACCACACCCAGCCCTCGACCAGATCAGGGTGGATGTCGCTGGTTTCCTCGATCGGGAAATAGCCCTGGTTGACCGAGCCGTGGCGCTCAGCGCGGAAGTGCATCTTCTGTTCGAGCGGCGTGCTCGTGAACAGGTCCAGCACCCGGTCGTGCATCTTGTCGTACAAGGCCGCGTCGACGCCGTGACCGGTGAGCACCGCGAAGCCGATGTCCTGCAGTGCACCCGCGAATTCGGCGGCGAAGCGCGCCTTGTCGGCCTGATCGCCGCGGAGGAACCGGGTGAAGTCGAGCGCCGCGATCCGATAATCCTCGTCGAACTCGTCGCTGTCGTTCTCAGCCAGGCGGTAGGTATGGGATTTGTGGACCTGGTCGTACTTTTCGAACTCGCGGTTAAGCGCCTGGACGTCGCTCATGATGCCGCCAGCGGCGCCGTCGCGCCCTCGGCGCGATGCTCACGACGTCCCTTGATTGAAGCCCGCGCCATCACCACAGCCGTATAGAACACGACGACAGTTATCACGTAGCGAAGCACGTCGACGTCCATTTTCTTGACGATCAGCGCCGCGACCAGCACCGCCGGGATCCCGCCGAGCGTCAGGCCGACGACGATCCGCAGGTCGATCTCCGGAACCTTGATAAAGCGGACGCTCGACCCCGCGCCCATCAGGGATGCGCCGGACGCCATGATCGGAAAGCAATAATGCGGGTCCATGCCCATCAAGCTGAGCATCGCCAAAGTGGGCGCATAATTGCCGACGCCGAAGTTGGCGAGCAGCCCGAAGAGGAAGCTCGCGGCGATTGCGATGACCGTCAGGCCCATCGGCAAGCCCGACGCGGTGCCGCCTGCCGGCAGGCTTCCGGCGATGGCGAGAACGAACGCGATGCCGGCAAGCGTCAGCCCGACCGCGACGGTCATCTGGACGATCCAGGCGCGGGCACGGACGACCAACGGCGCACCGACGATTCCGCCGGCGAAGGTCGCCATCGCCGCGCCGAACAGCAGCACCGGGTCGACCCGAACGCCGAGCAGGATCAGGAAGATGATGCTTTCAACCATCGCCGGAGGCGTAAGCCCGGCGATCATCGTCGGTGGGATCAGCCGGTCCGGGACCATCTTGCGGAACTTCATCCACGCGGTCGTCTGCGCGAACGAGCCGATTCCGAACGTGTCGAAGAAGTTGACCACCGCGCCGATGGCCAAGGCCTCCGCGGTCGGGCGCGCCCTGCGGCTGATCGCGGCACGCGCGAGCACGATGGCATAGACGATAATCGCCAGGCCCAATGGGATGAGGAGCGCGATCAGCATGGCTGCGTCTCGAATGTCATGAAATTGGTCCTGAAACAAAAAAGCCCGCCGAATGGCGGGCGGGCAGTCGACGACCGGGTGCTAATCGATCAGTCGCGCCATCGCGCCGCGAGCATGCGGCAGCGCCACCAGCGGCGGGCGGACGGAGACATGGGGCTGGGGTGCGAGCGAGACATCAGGGCTTGGGTAGAGCAGGTCTTCAGGCGGGGTCAAGATCGATTGGAGATAGCAGCGCGAGCAGCGCGAAGGTCGCCAGCCAATGCTCGCCCATATAGTCGCCGGCGATGTGCGGCAGCGCCGCGGCAAGGTGGGTGTCCGCAGCGTCCCTGGCCGCCGCTCCTTCAGCGCGCGGCAGCAGTGGCGCGATGCCCAGCCAGCACCAGGCTCGGCTGAGGTTGAGCCCATCGAGATGCGCGATCTTGCCATCGCTGCGGTCGCTGACCATTGCCGGCGTGAACAATGTCGCCGGCTCGTGTGCGCCAATGGCCGGCAGGAATTCGCCGAACCAGTGCGGGAACAGATCCGGCTCCGCGCGCGCGATGCACAAGGCTTCGGTGAGCGCGGGGGACAGGAACTCGTCGCCGCCCGGCTCCCATGCCTGGCAGCCGCGGTCGGCGCCGAACCAGTGCAACGCCCGGTCGCGGATCTGCTGCGCAAGAGGCGAATCGAACGCGTCCGCCCACTCAAGTGCGAGGATCAGCGCGAACGCGGTGTTGAAATGCGTGCCGACGCGGATCGGATAGGTCAGCACGTCGAGATAGGCCCTAAGGCGGTCGGCGAAGGCGCGGGCCAACGGCTCGATCTCGGCGCCCCAGCTCTGCGGATGGCGCGTCGCTTCCAAATGCAATTGGAGCAGCCATGCCCAGCCGTAAGGGCGCTCGAACCCCCGGCTCAGCGGGCGGCCGAGATACGCCAGCTCGGCAGCGACTTTGTCGGGCGTGAAGCTGTCGTCGGCGAGGCTGCCAATTCCGTCAGCCTCCGCGATGTGCGGAAAGAGCCGCCGCAACGTCAGCAGAGTCCACCAGCCGTGCACGCAGCTGTGCCAATCGAAGCTGCCGAAGAAGATCGGATGGAGCAGGCGCGGGCGAAGTAGGTCCTCATCGGTCGTCAGCACATGGTCGAGCTTATGCGGATATTCCTTCGCGACATGACCAAGCGCGATCCGCGCCATGTGCGACGCGAGCTGGGCGTCGAGCTTCGTCACGACCGAAACCCCGCGACATACAGAATCAGAATGTTCGCGATCAGCAGCGGGATTGCGGTGGGCACCTGTGCGCGGATCACCGAATACTGGCTTTTGAGCTCCAGCAGCGCCGCTGGCACGATGTTGAAGTTCGCAGCCATCGGCGTCATCAAAGTCCCGCAAAATCCCGACAGCATTCCGACAGCGCCGATGACCGCCGGGCTGCCGCCGTCCTGCTGGATCAGGATCGGGATGCCGATCCCGGCGGCCATCACCGGGAACGCTGCGAAGGCATTGCCCATGATCATCGTGAACACGGCCATGCCAAGCGCGTAGAGCAGCACCGCGAGGAAGATGCTGCCGTGAGGGATGATCGCGCCGGCGAGCGCGCCGATGGTCGTGCCGACACCCGCCGCGGCGAATACCGCGCCGAGCGACGCGAGCATTTGCGGCAGCACCGCCGCCCAGCCGATCGAGTCCATCAACCGCCGGCCCTCCTCGACGGGCGCGAGCAGCGGCGGGCGCAGCCAGGCGAAGCAAGTGATCAGCGCCAGGATCACGCCGAGGCCGAGCAGCACGAGCGTGACGGCTTTCGGGTCGATCAATCCGCTTTGCTTGAGCGGCGTGTAGGTGAACAGCAGCGTCCCGACGAATGCGGTGAACGGGATGACCAGCGCTGGCAGGAACAGCTTGTTGCCGTAGCGCCCGGAGCAATGCTCGCGCTCCTCGAGGCTGGTCGATTCCCTGGTGCCCCGGCCCAGAAGGTGCGCGCCGGCAAGCCCGACGAGCGCGAGCACCAGCATGCCGTTGCCGACATCGCCGAGCCGATCGCCGAACCAGAAGCTGACCGCGAGCAGGCCCCAGAATGCACTGTTGCCGAACCGCTTGGCATTGCTGCGGTCGAAAAGGCCGCTGATCGCGAAGCTCGCGAAGGCCGCGCCAGCGACGATGTACAGCCAATGCAGGCTGATCATTGGCGGCGCCCGAGCCGGCGGTCGATGAGCAGCAGCCGCGTGCCGTGGATCAGGAAGGCGCAGATCGCGGTGGGGATTGCCCATAGCGACAAATGGAAGGGCGTCAGCTGAATGCCAAAGCTCGCCAGCGATCCCTGGATGAGAAGGATCGAGGCGATCGCGATGAAGACATCCTCGCCGAAAAACAGGCCGATATTGTCTGTCGCTGCCGACATTGCCGCGATGCGCTCGGTGGTGTCTTCGTCGAGCTTGCCGTGCTGCTTCTCGGCCGCCGCGAGCGCCATCGGCGCGACCAGCGGACGCACCGTCTGCGCTTGCCCCGCGACCGCTGTCAGACCGAGCGCCGAGATGATTTGGCGGAAGCCAAGATACACGATCAGCAATCGGCCAGTCGTCGCCTGGCGGATTCCGCCGATCAATGTCCGCGCGCGCTGCTGCAGTCCGTAACGTTCGAGCAGGCCGATGACCGGCAGCACAATGTAGATGACCGAGACGTAGCGGTTGTCGTTGAAGCCTTTGCCGATGGTGGCGAGCACCTTGAGCAAATCCATGCCTGCGAGCAGCCCGGTGGCGATCGCCGCGACGAACACCACCAGCAACGGGTTGAACCTCAGCGCGAAGCCGATGACGACCAGCGCGATGCCGAGGAGGGGCCAGTAGTGGATCATTCGCTCTTGCTCCCAAACCCGCCGCCGCCCGGCGTCTCGATGACGAAGCGGTCGCCCGGCTGCATTTCGGCATAAGCGGTCGCGCTCAGCATTTCGACATTGCCGCCCACTCGCTCGACCCAATTCCGGCCCGCCTCAGCATCGGCGCCGCCGTTGATCCCCCTGGGCGGCACCCGGCGGCGGTTGGCGAGGATGTTTGCGCGCATCCGCTCGAAAAACGTGACCGCGCGAACGACGCCGTCGCCGCCGCGGTGTGCCCCTGTCCCGCCCGAGCCACGGCGGATTGCGAACTGGTCGAGCCGCACCGGCAGGCGCGTTTCCAGAATCTCCGGATCGGTGAGCCGGCTGTTCGTCATATGGGTCTGGACCGCGCTCGTCCCGTCATGGTCCGGCCCGGCCCCCGAGCCGCCCGCGATCGTCTCATAATATTGGTGTCGCTCATTGCCGAACGTGAAATTGTTCATCGTTCCCTGGCTCGGCGCCAGGCGGCCGGTCGCTGCGAACAATGCGTCGGTCACGACCTGGCTGGTTTCGACGTTGCCTGCGACCACCGCAGCCGGGTATTTCGGGTTGAGCATTGAGCCGTCGGGCACGATGAGCTCGATCGGCCTCAGGCAGCCGTCATTCATCGGGATCGCGTCGTCGATCAGCGTCCGAACCACGTAAAGCGAGGCGGCGCGCACGATCGAGAAAGGCGCGTTGAAATTGTCCGGCAGCTGCGCGCTCGTACCGGTGAAATCGAAGGTCGCCGACCGCGACTGCTTGTCGACTTCGATCCTCACCCGGACGTGCGCTCCATTGTCCATCTCATAGTCGAACTCGCCGTCGTCGAGCCGGCCGAGCAGCCTCCGCACCGATTCCTCGGCGTTGGCGAGGACATGGCGCATGTAGGCGGCAACCACGTCCGGCCCGTAATCGCGCGCGGTCGCCGCGAGCACTTCCGCCCCGCGAACGCAGGCGGCGAGCTGGGCCTTGAGGTCGGAGATGTTCCGGTCAGGGCTGCGCGCCGGCCATTTGCCCGAGCCAAGGAGCGCGCGCATCTCAGCCTCGCGGAAATGGCCCTCGTCGACCAACAGCTCATTGTCGATCAGCACGCCTTCCTGATCGATCGAACGGCTGTCCGGCGGCATCGACCCGGGCGCGATCCCGCCGACATCGGCATGATGACCGCGCGCCGCGACGAACGCCGATGGCTCGGCCCCACCGCCATAGAAGACCGGGACGATCACCGTGATGTCGGGCAGGTGCGTGCCGCCGCGATAGGGATCGTTCAGCACATAAGCGTCGCCGCGCCTAATGCCGCGGCCGTCCCACCCCTGCCCGCGCGCGTCGATGATGCGGCGAATGCTCTCGCCCATCGAGCCGAGGTGCACCGGGATGTGCGGCGCGTTGGCGATCAAGGCGCCTTCGGCGTCAAAGATCGCGCAGGAAAAATCGAGCCGCTCCTTGATGTTGACGCTGGTCGCGGTCGATTGGAGCGCCACCCCCATCTCCTCGGCGATGGCCATGAACAGATTGTTGAAGATTTCGAGCCGGACGGGGTCGACACTCGTGCCGATCGCCTTTGCCCGGTCGAGCGGGACGGCGCGGGTGAGGATTAGCGTCCCGTCGCCCGCCCGCTCGGCGCGCCAGCCGGGTTCCACGACGATGGTCGAGGTCGGGTCGAAGATAAGGTCGGGACCTTCGATCAGCTTACCCGTGTCGGTTCCGTCGAACGCAATCGCCGAGGGGCTCGTCGATCGGCCAACCGCCTCGACGACCAGCGCATCCACGATGACTTCGGTGCCCTCATCCCAGTAACCGAAACGCGTGCGGTGCAGTGCAGAGAATTCGTCGCGCATCTGCTCAGGCGAGCTGATCGCGATCTCCAGCGTCGTGTCGCTTCCGACGGTGCGCAGGCGCGCGCGGCGCAGCAGCTCAATCCTTTCGCCATGCAGCCCTTGTTCGATCAGCGCATCGTGCGCGCGCTTCTCGAGTTCGTTCAGGACGTCGGAAAAGTCTTGAGTGAGCGGCCGAAGCCAGCTGGTTTCGCGGATCACCTTCACGTCGGCAATGCCGATGCCATAGGCCGACAGGACGCCCGCGAGGGGATGGATGAGGATGCGCTCGATGCCCAAAGCGTCGGCCACGCGGCATGCATGCTGTCCGCCCGCGCCGCCGAAGCAGGCAAGCGTGTAGCGGGTCACGTCGTGGCCGCGCGCGATCGAGATCTTGCGGATCGCGGCGGCCATATTGTCGACTGCGATATCGAGGAAGCCCTCGGCAATCTCGGCGAGGGTCTTGGAACCGCCGAGCTGGTTGGCGACCTCGCGCAGCCGCGCGGACGACGCTTCGCGGTCGAGCGGCTGATCGCCGCGATCTCCGAATACCGCCGGGAAATGCGCGGGATCGATCCGGTCGAGGAACAGGTTGCAGTCGGTAACCGTGAGCGGTCCGCCATTGCGGTAGCAGGCCGGCCCGGGGTTCGCGCCGGCGGATTCGGGACCGACGCGGAAGCGCATGCCGTCGAATCGGCAGATCGAGCCTCCACCGGCGGCGATAGTGTGGATCTGCATCATCGGAGCGCGGATACGCACCCCCGCAAGGACGCTCTCGTCGGCGAGCTCGAACCGGCCAGCAAAGTGCGACACGTCGGTCGATGTGCCGCCCATGTCGAAACCGATGAGGTGCCGCGTCTCGTGCGGGGCGCTTGCGGCGACCATGCCGGCAACCCCGCCGGCCGGGCCGGACAGGATCGCGTCCTTGCCACGGAAGGCGGTCGCTTCGGCGAGCCCGCCGTTCGACTGCATGAAATGGAGCTCGGCGCCGCTCGGCAGTCCGGCCGCGACACGGTCGATGTAGCGGCGCAGCACGGGAGAGAGATAGGCGTCACAGACGGTCGTATCCCCGCGGCCAATGAGCTTGATCAGCGGGGCGACCTCGTGGCTGACGGACAGCTGGGTGAAGCCGAGCTCGCGCGCGATTCCTGCAAGACGCGCCTCATGGTCCGTGAATCGCCAGCCGTGCATCAGCACGATGGCGAGCGCATCGAGGCCCTCCTCGCGGATTCGGCTGAGCGCTTCGCGGGCCTGAACCTCGTCGAGGGGTATAACCTCTTCACCCTCAACGCCGACGCGCTCGTCGATTTCGACCACGCGCTCGTAGAGCATCGATGGCAAGACGATGTGCCGGGCGAAGATTTCGGGACGCGCCTGGTAGCCGATGCGAAGCGCGTCGCCGAAGCCGCGGGTGATCGCCAGCGCCAGCCGCTCGCCCTTCCGCTCGAGCAATGCGTTCGTAGCGACGGTCGTCCCCATCCGCACCTCGGCGACCTCGCCGCCCTCGGTCGCGAGCACGCGGGCGATCGCCTCCAGCGCGGCATCTTCATATTGACCCGGGTTTTCCGAGAGCAATTTCTCGATCCGCAGGCGCCCGTCGCTCGCCAGCGCGATCACGTCGGTGAACGTCCCGCCGCGGTCGATGGCGAAGGTCCAGCTGGGTTTCATGAAACTCTACCCTAAGGCCTTTGCGCTGGGGACTGCACCCCCTATGGGGCGGCCATGGCGGTGCTGGTTACCGGGGCGGCAGGGTTCATTGGCGCGGCGACGTCGCGCGCCCTGCTCGAGCGCGGCGACGAGGTCGTCGGCATCGACAACCTCAACGCTTATTATGATCCGGCGCTCAAGCAGGCGCGGCTGCAGCGCCTGGAGCAGCAGTTCGGCAACAGTTTCTGCTTCGAGCGGGTGGATTTTGCCGACGCCGACGCCCTCAAGCGCTTCACCGACGAGATCGAGATCGACCGGATCGTTCACCTCGGCGCCCGGGCGGGGGTGCGCTACAGCCTCGAGAACCCGCAGGCCTACGTCCAGTCGAACCTGGTCGGGCACTGCAACATGCTCGAGCTCGTGCGTCATCGGCGTGCGCGGCACATGGTCTATGCCTCGTCCTCATCGGTCTATGGCGGCAACAAGAGCCTGCCGTTCCGCGTCGAGGACCGGGTCGACCATCCGCTGTCGCTCTATGCCGCGACCAAGAAAGCCGACGAGCTGCTAAGCGAAAGCTATGCCAGCCTCTACGGCGTGCCGCTGACCGGCCTTCGGTTTTTCACCGTATACGGGCCGTGGGGCCGGCCCGACATGGCAATGTGGATCTTCGTCAAGGCGATCTATGCCGGGGAGCCGCTGCCCTTGTTCAACGGCGGCGAAATGCGGCGCGATTTCACATACATCGACGACATCGTCCGGGGCGTGATCGCCTGCCTCGACGGCCCGCCGGCCGACGACGGCCAGCTCAAGGCCGGCGGCAGCACCAGCCCGCACGCGCTCTACAATATCGGCAACAGCCGCAGCGAGGATTTGATGCGGGTGGTCGAGCTCCTCGAGCAGGAGACTGGGCGCAAGGCCCTGCTCGATCCGAAGCCGATGCAGATCGGGGATGTGAAAGAGACCTTCGCCGATATCAGCGCGATCGAGCGGGACCACGGCTTCCAACCGGCGACCAGCATCGATGAAGGCGTGCCGCGGTTCGTGGCGTGGTATCGGGAATATCATCGGCTATAGGCAACAGCCGTGAGCCTTCCGCCTGTTCTCCAGAACCTCAGAATTCCGGTCATCGCGTCGCCGATGTTCATCGTGTCGAACCCGAAGCTGGTCATTGCCCAGTGCACGTCGGGCATCGTCGGCAGCTTCCCGTCACTCAATGCACGGCCCGCCGAATTGCTGGACGAGTGGCTGCACGAAATCACCGAGGCGCTGGCAGCATGGGACCGCGACCACCCCGATCGACCTGCCGCGCCTTATGCGGTGAATCAGATCGTCCATCGCTCCAACGACCGCTTCGAGCATGACATGGAGGTGTGCGCCAAGTGGGAGGTGCCGATCGTCATCACTTCGCTGGGCGCACGGGTCGAGCTCAACGAAGCGGTGCACAATTGGGGCGGGATCACGCTGCATGACGTGATCGACGACCGCTTCGCCCGCAAGGCGGTGGAAAAGGGCGCCGACGGCGTCATCGCCGTCGCTGCCGGCGCGGGCGGCCACGCTGGACGCTGGTCGCCGTTCGCGCTGCTCCAGGAAATCAGATTGTGGTTCGACGGCCCATTGATCCTGTCCGGCGCGATCGCGACCGGCGGCGCGGTACTCGCCGCCCAGGCGGCTGGGGCAGACCTCGCTTATGTTGGCTCCTCCTTCATCGCCACCGAGGAGGCGAATGCGCCAGAGGGGTACAAGCTGGGCATTGTCGAGGCAGGCGCCGCGGACATCGTTTACAGCGACCTGTTCACCGGCGTTCACGGCAATTATCTGCGCTCGTCGATCGTCAGCGCCGGCCTCGATCCCGACGATCTCGCGCCGGGAAGCCTCGACACGATGAAGTTCGGGTCCGGCGGCTCGACCAAATCCAAGGCGTGGCGGGACATCTGGGGCTCGGGCCAGGGAATCGGCGTTATCGACCGCGTCCGCCCCGCAGCTGACTATATCGACCTCCTTGCCGACCAATATGCAGCGGCCAAGGCGCGGGTCTGCGCTAGCTGATCGCCTCGAGCGCGCGACGCCAGCCCGCCGGCATCGCAATCGGCCGCCGCGTGGTGCGGTCCACCAGCACATGGACGAACTGACCTTGCGCGGCGGCCTGCTCCTCGCCGTCGCCGAAGACGGCGAGGCGATAGCGGACACTGGACCGCCCGAGCTCGGCCACGGCGAGCCCCACCTCGACATCCTGCGGGAACTCAAGCGGCGCCAAGAAAGCGCAGCGCGTCTCGACTACGAGCGCAATAGGATCGCCGGCCTGGATGTCGAGCATGCCCTGCTCGACCAACTAGCCGTTTACGGCACTGTCAAACCATTGGTAGAAGATGGTGTTGTTGACGTGACCGTAAGCGTCATTGTCCGCCCAGCGTGTCGTGAACCGCCGCCACACCTTGAAGTCGGATCTTGCCGCCGGCGCCCCTCGGCTCACCAGGCGGCCTCATAAAGCCGCTGGGCGTCGCCCTCGCTGATCTCGCACGGATTGTTCACCAGCAGGCGCGTCTGCCGCATCGCCTCCTTGGCGAGCACGGGCGCCTCTTCCAAGCCAATGCCGTGATCACGCAGGCGTAAGGCGAGGCCCGTATCACGGGCGAGTTGGTCGAGCCGTTCGATCAGGAGCGCGGCGCGGGCCTGGCTGCCCTGCCCCGCGCAATCCGGCTCGACGATCTCGGCGAGCTCGGCGTAATGCTCCCGCGCCGCCTCGAGATTGTGAGCCAGGACATGGCGCAGCATCAGCGCATTGCTGAGCCCGTGCGGCAAATGATGAAGCCCGCCGAGCGGATAGGCGAGCGCGTGGACTCCCGCGACCGGCGCGTTGGAGAAGGCGAGGCCGGCAAGATGGGCGCCGAGCAGCATCGCCGAGCGTGCTTCGAGGTTCCGCGGCTGCTCCATGACCGTCGGAAGGCTCGCTGCCAGCAGGCGCAGCGCCTCGCGGGCGAGCGCGTCCGAAAGCGGGTTCTTGAGCCGTGCCGACGTATAGGCCTCGACCGCGTGGACCATCGCGTCGATCCCGGTCGCGGCGGTGACGTGCCTCGGAAGACCGAGCGTGAGGCTCGCGTCGAGCACCGCCCAGTCGGCGATCAGCGGCGCCGAATTGACCGCGAGCTTGACCCCGCCCTCGCAGGTGATGACCGAGATCGGCGTCGCTTCGGATCCGGTGCCGGCGGTCGTCGGGACGAGTGCCAGCGGCAGCCGCCGGCCCTTTGCTACGCCCACTCCCCAGATTTCATCGAGCTCATCGCCTGAGCCCAGCAAGTATGCAGCGAGCTTCGCGACGTCCATCGGGCTGCCGCCGCCGAAGCCAACGACGGAGGCGACGTCTGCGGCACGGCCAGCATCGGTCGCCGCGAGCAGCGTCTCCTTCGATGGGTCCGCCTCTACTGCATCGAAGACGATCAGCTCACGCTCTTTGCCGATTGCGTCGCGGTAAGCGTCGGTCAGTCCGAACCGGACCAGATCCTGGTCGGTGACCAGCAGGCACGGGCCGGACGGCAGTTTTTCAGCGAGAGTGGAGCCTTGGTCCGGACCGGCGAGAAGCCGGGGCCCAGGGTTGAACGTGAACGGCCGCATGGGCGGCCTTGTTAGCCGTTGTGGCCGCCGAGTCCACGCTCGAGGCGGCCCATCAATGCGCGCGCAGGGCTCTGCGGAACCTCCGTATCGAGGCCGCCCTCGTCGAGCCGCCGGACGCGCGCATAGAGGTCGGCGCTGGCGTTGATCAATCGCTGCGCAGCCGGCGGGAGCGTCCCCACCACCATAGGATCGCTGTCCTGGGCGTTGCCAAGCCGGCGCTCGGGCCGCCGTCCATCGGGGCCCGGGATCTCGCCCGATTCGATCGCCCGCTGGGTCAGCAGCCAGGCGACGATGTGCATGATCCGGGTCGTCACCTTGAGCGATTCGCAGGCGAAGCCGACGCGGGCGAACGGCTCAAGCATCGAGCGCTCGTCGCGTCCCGCCTCGTCGAAATAGGAGCGCGCCTCGTCCGCGAGCAGCATCGCCTCGGTATAAAGCGAGTCGATCAGGCGCGATGTAATCCGCACCTGGGGTCGCGGCGTATCCGATTCGTCCATTGTCGTCAGATTGCCATTGTTCATCACTGCTGAAAACGTCCGAGTGACCGTCCGGCCTTTTGCCGACCCGCTTTGTCCCCGTTCGGGACAGGCGGCGAGGTCAGGCAATGATGTCCGGAACGCTCGAATCCATCATCCGCTGGATCTCGTCCTTGAGCATCAGCTTCTGCCGCTTGAGGCGCGCGATCTCGAGTTGATCGCCGATCGGTTCGGAGGAGAGCAAACGGATTTCCTCGTCGAGCCGCCGGTGCTCCGCCTTCAACGCCTCGAGCACCTGCACCGGATCATCGTCGTTCATTGATCGCTATTCTATCGCATCCGCGAACGCGCCGAAACCGGCGGACCCCTTCACGGCGAGCAGCACCGAGGCCCCGCCGAAGCGTGAAATGGCCCAAGACAATCGGCGCGTTTCGTGATTTATTACGCGGTGGTGACACTCTGAGTGAAAGGAACGGCACCAATGGACAAGGCAATGGTCGAGGAATTGGAGTCGAAGCATGCGGCTCTTCACGCCCTCATCGAGGAAGAAGAGCACCGAACCCATCCCGACGAAGACCTTCTCCACCGCCTCAAGAAAGAGAAACTCAGACTCAAGGACGAAATGGCCGGCCACCTGACGCACTAGCGATCAGCCGGCGCGCGACGGCTACTCTCAGTCGTCGCGCGACACTCTCTCAATGCGCTCGTGGCGTTCCTGCGCTTCGAGCGTCATCGTGGCGATCGGACGGGCTTCGAGCCGGCCGAGCGAGATCGGTTCACCCGTGACTTCGCAATAGCCATATTCGCCCTCGTACAGCCGGCGAATCGTGCAATCGATCTTGGCAATCAGCTTGCGCTGGCGGTCGCGGGTGCGAAGCTCGATTGACCAGTCGGTCTCGCTCGAGGCGCGATCGGCGATGTCGGGTTCGCGCAGCGAATCGACCTGGAGCTGAGCCATGGTCGCGCGCGATTCCTCGATGATCGCTTCCTTCCACGCCTTGAGCTTTCTCAAGAAGTAAGCGCGGTGCTTGCCGCACATGAAATCCTCGGCGTCCGAAGGGCGATAGCCCTCCGGAAGGATAATCCTGTCAAAAGGTTCGAAGTCTTCGCCGCCGTAAAGGTCGACTAGAGCCGTCGCCATCAATCCCTCCCCCGCACAAGTTCGCGATTACCCCGTCGCGAACGTCCCATACGCCGCCACCTGGCTGCGCCGGGCCCACCGATTCAGCCGGAGGCGATTTCAGACTGACTTTACCGGGAGTTATCCGGCAAAGCCTGCCATCCCCAAGCGGCGCTATAGATATGCGCGACTCCCTTAACAAGAACTGACACAGTCCAAGTGAACAAATCGCCAAGCTGTTGCGAATATGGCGCAATTCGCCGCGCTCCCGTTCGCGGTTGCAGCATTGCGCCTGCTCCCGCATAGGCTGCGGATGCGCATCCTGCTGACCAACGATGATGGCGTGAACGCCAGGGGTTTGAGGCTGCTCGAAACGGTCGCGCGTCAGTTCAGCGACGACATCTGGATCGTCGCGCCGACGGAGGAGCAGTCCGGTGCCGGCCATTCGCTGACGCTGACAGAGCCGGTGCGGCTGCGGCGGCACGATGAGCGGCGCTTCTCCGTCACGGGCACGCCGACCGATGCGGTGATGCTGGCGCTTGCCCATATCATGAAGGATTCGCCCCCCGACGTGATCCTGTCCGGCATCAACCGTGGCGCCAACCTCGCGGAGGACGTCACCTATTCCGGAACTGTTTCAGCAGCGATGGAAGGCGCGCTCGCCGGCGTTCGTTCGATCGCGCTCAGCCAGGCCTATTCGCGCGAGGGCATGGGCGACACCGTGCCGTTCGCGGCGGCCGAAGTCTGGGCCGAGCGAGTGTTGGGCCCGCTGCTCGACTTTGCCACCGAGCCGCGAACGCTGATCAACGTCAACTTCCCGGCGATGCGGCCGGAGGAGGTCAAGGGCATCCGGGTCTGCCGCCAGGGCCTGCGCGACTATGGCCGGCTGCGGATCGTCCAGCGCACCGACCCGCGCGGCTATGATTATTATTGGTTCGGGCTCGGACCGATGGTTGAGACGCCGGGTCACTCGACGGACCTTGAAGCGGTCGCCGACGGTTATGTTTCCGTCAGTCCCCTGCACCTCGATTTGACGCACGAAGATTCGCTCCGCGCTCTTGGCGAGCGCTTCGACAGCGAAGTCTGACGGAACAGAGCCTAGCGGCCGCGCTCGCCCTTCTGGCCTTGGGTCGGCGGCGGCTGGTTGGTCGACGAGGCAAGCCAGGTCGAAGCCACATTGCATGAGCTGGTCAGCGTCTGCGGCTGTCCCGCCTGGAACGGTCCACTATACGGCCAGCATTCCTGCGCCGTGCCGTTGCTGAGGCAGAGCTGGCCGTTGGCCGCGGTCCACGTCCCGTTGACGATCGTGCCGGCGGGAGAACTGATCTGAGCCTGGCCGCCAGGAGCGAGAGTCACGGTGTCGGTGACGCCGTTGGTGGTGACCTGGATCGGCTGGCCGACGACTTCGGCACCGGGCGTCCAGGCTTGCGCGAAGGCGGTGCCCGAAAGCGCGGCGACGGCGGTCAATCCCAGTGAGAGCCGTGCGACAAACCAGCTTTTCATGACGCCTGTTTCCTCCTTCAGAGCGAAAGCTTCGTCGGCACGCGCCTAAGCGGGGCTGTTACCGTGATTGTTGTTGTGAACGGCAAGGTAGATACCGATGCCTGCCGCGATCGCCAGCAGCCCAAGAATGATCGGGCTGATGCCGAGGCCGCCCCCAGCGACCGCGACCGGCGGAACCGCCGCGACGGCGGCAACCTGCGGAGGCGGCGGCGGGACCGCATCGATGACCGGAAGAACGCATCCCGTGGTGGGCTGGGTCGTCGCCGCGGCGGCGGCAGCGCCGCACATCGCAGCAGCGGGCGCACCGCCGCTCATCGCGGTCAACACCGCCCAAGGGTCAACCTGCGGCGCAGGAACCGCCGTGGCCGCCATCGCCGCAGTCGAACTGAGCATCAACGAACCGGCAAGAACAGCGCCAAGTGCACCCTTTAAACTACGGCTGGCCATATCATTCCTCCGGCACAGCGGGAGTGTCACCCCGCAAACTGCGAAACACTTAGTCCATTGGGAAGTTTCATGCCACCACTTTGATAATAAATTCTTGTTGCATGATTGCAACCCCCGGGAACGGCCTCCGTCGCTGGCGAGTGGGGGTTTTCCGCCAAATTTCCCCGGCTGGTCAGCCGCGGAAGGCGGCCCTGCGGACCCCGGCAGCGGGTGCTTCCTGGTGCTGCAACTCAAGCCAACTCTGGAACATCAACACGGCCCACAGCGCCGGCGTGGAATCGCGCCTACCCGAGAGATGCTGTTGCCAGCGGGACCGGACCGCCTGGGCGTCGAACCAGCCCTGCTGGCGCAGGCGATTGGGGTCGAGCAGATCCTCGGCCCATGGTCGTAGCGGACCCTTGATCCATTCGCCCACGGGCACGCCGAAGCCCGCCTTCGGGCGTTCCAGTATCTCCCGCGGGACAAGTCCGTAGAGCAATTTGCGGACAATATATTTTCCGCGGCCATCGCGAACCTTGAGCCCCAGCGGAATGCGCGCCGCAAGCTCCGCCACGCGATGATCGAGGAAGGGGACGCGGGTCTCGAGCGCAACCGCCATCGATGCGCGGTCGACCTTGGCGAGGATGTCGTCAGGCAAATAACTGACTGCGTCGCAATACATCATCCGCACGGCATCGGGCACGTCGGGACCAAGGTCGAGGTCGAAGGCGTCCTGCCCTTCGTCATCGCCGATCACCGGCGAGGGTTCATGGCTCCATTCATCGAGGAAGCTGAAGTAGACTTCGTCGAAGCTGCCTGCCGAAGCGGCGACGCGCAGCGCCTTTTGCAACTTTCCCCCGATGTGCGGCTGGTGGCGCCCGGGTACGAGCTGCGCAACCTCGCTCCAGAAGCGCGACGGGATTCGGCTCAGCGGCGATCCGGTCAGGCTGCGGAGCGGGCGCGGAACCCGTTGCAGCTGCTGCCACATCCAAGGCGCGGCGAAATGCCGGTTGTAGCCGGCGAACAACTCGTCCCCACCGTCGCCGGTCAGGGCGACCGTAACCTGTTCGCGCGCGAACCGGCTGACGAGATGAGTCGGGATCTGGGACGAGTCTGCGAAAGGCTCGTCATACATCGCAGGCAGCAATGGGATGACGTCGCGCGCTTCGCGTACAGTCACGTAGCGCTCGTCGTGGACCGTGCCGAGGTGGCGGGCGACGCGCTTGGCGTCCTCGGCCTCGTTGAAGCCCGCCTCCTCGAACCCGATCGAGAAGGTTCGCACAGGAACGTTCGAATATTTCTGGTAAAGCGCGCAGATCGTCGAGCTGTCGATGCCGCCCGATAGGAAGGCACCCACCGGCACGTCGGCCATGGACTGGCCCTGGATCGCTCTTGCCAGCGTCTTCTCGAGCTCGTCGAGCGCAGCCTGTTCGTCATCGATCGGCTGCTCGAGCCCGCGCTGCACGACGTCGCGGTAGGACCAATAACGCTGGAGGGTGATGCCGCCGCTCCGCCCCTCCACGGGCGGCTCGCTAAGCGGCATCGCTGCGGCTGCCGCATCGACCGTCAGAATGCAGCCGGGGGTAAGCTTAAAGATGCCGTGGTAGATGGAGAACGGCGCGGGGATGTAGGTGCGCGCTGCAAACAGCCGCAGCGCGCGCCGGTCGATGGGCGCGTCAAAGCCCGGGTGAGCGCGTAGCGCCTTGAGCTCGGAGCCGAACAGGAGGTCGTGCCCTGCCCAGCCGTAGTAAAGCGGCTTCTCGCCAAAGCGGTCGCGGACCAGGTGAAGCGCCCGCTCGCGCCGATCCCACAGGGCGAAGGCGAACATGCCGGCGCAGCGCTGCAGCGTCTCCGCGAGGCCCCAGGTCGTGATCCCCTGGAGCAGGACCTCGATGTCCGAGTGGCCGCGCCAGCCGCCTTCCGGGACCGCGCCGTTCGCCTCCAGCTCCGCTCTGAGCTCGACATGATTGTAGATCTCGCCGTTGCAGATGAGGACGAAGCGTCCATCCGCCGAATGCATCGGCTGGTGCCCGGCCGGTGACAGGTCCACGACCGCCAGGCGGCGGTGGCCAAGGCCGATCCCCGCATCGCTGTCGATCCACAGCCCCGCGTCGTCGGGCCCGCGGTGAGCGACGGCCAGCGTCATCCGCTCGACGGTCTCCGCGCTGACCCCACGAGCCGTGAATAGTCCGGCTATTCCACACATGAGATCGTCATAACCGATGTCCCGCCGAAATGGAGGCGCCGTTCCTCTCTAGGCTGCCGAAGCTACGGTTGCGACCTCCGCCGTGTCCGTCATCTCTCGGCAATAGTCACGCTGCGTGAGCACACGCACCCGCCCCGCTTCACGCATCGCGGCGACCTCCTTCACGACCGCCTCGAGCAGCGACTCGGTGCCGGGCCCAGTGATCAGATTGTGCGGGTGCAGCCACAAATGAACCACCCCGCCATTGTCGGCGGCGCTGCGCAGCTGATGCCGCCAGCGCGCGACTGTGGTCGAGGCCGGGACCCACGAACGCAGGCCGAACCGCCAGTTCAGAAAGCGGCCGGACGGGATTGCAACCATGCCGTCGGTCGCCGGAGCGGCCTTTTGAGGCGGCGCCCAGACGTTGACCTCCTCGGCGAGACTGAGCGCTCGCCCGAGGCTGCCCGGCGGCCGCCGCAGCCGCTCACGGTAGCCGATGAAGCCATGAGCGCGCAGCTCACCGAGATGCCCAACCTCGTTGCGCGGGTAGACGAAGGTATCGAGCGACAGGCCCTTGAGACGGGCAGCCGCCATTGCCGCGTCGAGCTCGGCATTGGCCCCCGCGGCCGAGATCGACCGGTCGCCGAGCGGCCGATGGCAGAAGCTGTGGCAAGCGATCTCATGCCCACCGGCGGCCCTGACGATTTGAAGCGCTTCAGGCTGGTGCCATCCCTCCGCTCGGCCGCTCGCGAGCGCTTCGCGATAGGGTTGCAGCCATGGATCGGGCTCATCTCCGAGAAGCTCGAACTCGAAGCGGTCCCGTTCCTCACGCGTCAGCACGAAGGCCATCACGAATGCGAAGGTCGCCGGGACCTGGTAGCGGCCGAACAGCGCGACGAGCTGCTCATACGCGCGCGCAAGCGCGGCGTCCGTCAGCAGCTCATGGTGGTACGGCTGGAGATGGTCGGCCATGCCCCACTTGCCCTCGCAGTCGAGGGAAATGATGAAACGGGCGGGTCCGGCCATCAGACCCCTGGGACCTCGCCGATCGCAATCAAGTGGCCGGCGAACGGCCGCGTCCACTTCGACCGGTGAAGCCAGTCGTCGAACGGCTCGATGGCTTGCGCGACGGTTCGGCCGAAACCGTGGCTGAGCTTGTACGCGATCCTGATAGGGCCGAGCAGCCGCCCTTCGGTTCGTACGTTGACGAACCCGGTCCGCTCCAGCAGCCGCTTCGCGCTGCCGGGGGTATGGAACAGGCAAAACGGGTTGGTCGGATTGAAGCTCGACCGCTTGACCAACTGGCGCGCCCGCTGGTGGAGGTAGAATCCGTCGAGCGACCAACGGTTGACGAGAGTGACGAGCAGCTTCCCGCCGGGCCGCAGGACGCGGTTCGCTTCGCGCAGCGCAAGCTCGATATCAGGCAGGTCGAGATAGCGCAGGACCTCGATCATGACGACGGCATCGAACTCGCCGCGACCAAAGGGCAGCCGGGTCGCTACGCCGTCTTCGATCCGGGCTTGCGGCACGCCGCGACGCGCTGCGGCGAGCATGGCCGGCGCGGGCTCGATCCCGGCTGCCTTGAGCCCATGACCGAGCGCCCGTTTCAGATGTTCGCCCGTGCCGCAGCCGACATCGAGGATTGCCGCGCTCTTGGGCAAAGAGGCGAACAGCTCGTCGACCATCTTGTCGATCTTTGCGCGGCCGTAGGTGAAAGCCGAGCTGAAACGGCTGCTCTCGAGTGCGGCATATTCGGCTTCGAACCTTCCGGCGACGCGGTGATGATGCTCGATCGCCACCTGCCGGATCTCTTCAACGCGAGACATTGTTGCTCCTCCGGGTCGCCGAGCGTGCCAGGACCGATGCGAACGCAAATAGGTCGAATTCGGCATCCGCGGCAACAGGTGATCTATGGCCGGATCATGTCCTTGATCGCGCTCTTGTAGCCAAAGAACGGCGCGTAAAAACCTCGCCCCCACAGCGAGATAATCCGCGGTAACCGCCGCAGGCGGGGATAAGCGAGCAGATCCAGCCGGCGAACGAACCGCTGCTTCTCTTCGGCGATGAGGCGAAGCGCCCGGGCAGCAGCGCCGGGTCCCGCCAAGGCCGCGACAGTTTCGTCGCGGTCCCGGATGCGTTGCTCGAACAGCGCGAGCCTTTCGATGTGGCGCTGCCAGCCGTCGTGCGCATCGGCAAGCCCAAACCGGCTGACGAGCGTCAGAGCCGACGCCGATCGTCCCGCCGCGACCGGATCGGTCGCGTTTCCGCCATGGCGCCGATAGATCTGGAGCGATTCGTCGATCAAGCCCTTGACCCCGAGATAATGGCCGAGGAGGCCGATCCAGGCGTCGTAGGCTACGCCCTTGGGGATCGGCAGGACGATCTCCCGGAACTCTTGTCGCAGCGCGGTACAGGAGCCCGCGCTGAACTCGCTTTCCGCAACGCCCATCCTGCGATTGTTGCGGAAGATTGTCGTGCCGAGCGCTTCGCCATTCTCGACGATCTCTTGGTCGTTCACGACCATCAGCAGGTCGGGACGTTCCTGAAGCTTGCGCTCAACGGTTGCGATCTTCGTCGCGAACCAGCGGTCGTCCTGATCGCTGATGAAGATGATGTCGCCGGAACACAGCGAGATCGCCTTGGCGAAATTGTCACTGTAGCCGAGCCGCTCGGCGTTGCGGGCAATGCGCACCGCAAAGGGCGCGGTTTGTGCGAAGCGCTCGATCTGCTCGACGGTGTCGTCCGAGGATCCATCGTCGCAGACTACCAGCTCGTCCGGCTGGCGATGCTGCGCAACGAAGCTGGCCAATTGCTCGGCAATGTAAGGACCGCCATTATAGGTGGCCATGGCGATCGAGACGCGGGGCGCGATCACCGCGGCTTTTCGCAAGTGAGCGTGAGGAATTCGGCATGGCGCACACTGAACGCGGATCGCAGTCGCAGCCACAGACTCGGAGCAGCGACCAGCCTAGGCCGAGGCGTCTCGTCATACGGATCGAGCCCCAGCTTCATCCGCTGGCTGGCGACGCACATGCCGACGAACGGGTAGAGACGGGCGCGGTAGCGGATCTTGACGAAACCGGCCGACCGAAGCGTAGCAGTAAGACTCCTGCGGTTGAAGATTACCAGATGCCGCGGCGTCTCCAGGCCCCGCCAATCACGCCCGTAGAGAATGTGGCCAAGCGCATCGATGTTTGGCGTGTCCACGAAGAGCTGGCCACCGGGCCGGAGAAGCTCAAAGGCCGCGTCGAGCGTGCCCTTTGGATCGTGAACATGCTCGATGACGTGGCTCATCGTCACGACGTCCAAAGAACCGGGATAATCGAGCCACGCCTCGATGCTGTCCCTCACCTCAAAGCCCAAAGCCGCGGCGCGCTTGCGAGCCAACGCGTCGGGATCAGCTCCAAGCGCTTGCCAACCCGCTTCCTCGGCTAACTGCAGCCACTCACCGCCGCCGCAGCCGACATCGAGAACGCGACCGCTTTGGCCTTTTTGGCGGCGAGGCAGGAATCTGAAAGCGACGTCCACCAGCCACCGCAAGGGCGGCACTGCCATGGCAGCCAGCCTTCCCATGAACAGGGCCGGTCGACGCGACGTGCGGTAACGATAATTTCTGTAATCGTTGGCAACCGACGTTCTCAGACGCCCGACGAACGTTTCATCCGGCGGAAGCTCAGGGGATTCGTGGGTGTAGTAATTGGAATAGGCCACAGCGATTGTAGACCGATCGGGCCGCGGGTCGAGATACGCCGAATCACATCCGCGGCACCTCCACAGCATCCACTCGCCCGGCGCCGCGAAGAACACGTTGTCCCATAGCTTATCGTGGAGGAGTGCCCTGGAGCCCGATCCGCAGATCGGACAGACCGAAACCCGCTCCAGCCCCTCTTCTGGCCAAGGCCTATTCCTCAGCAACGCATCATCGGACTTACCATCCGAGACTTCCTCATCCGTAAGCGTCATGCAAATGCCGGCAATGCGGGCGGCGCGATCGAGAGGTTGCGAGTGCGGATCAGCTGTTGGACCCCAGTTCCGGATCCGACGGATCGTAGATCGGCAACACCGTGGCCTTGACGGCTGCGGCCAGCTTCGAGCGCCAGCCCAGTCCCTTGGCCGCGGTTTTCCGGTAATCCGCGATCGCGGGACCTTCCCGATGCATCACCGGCTCGAAGCTCCCGTAGCCGTCGCTGAAGGGTTCAATGAGCATGCGCCGCCGCGTGGCCGCGCCCTCGTTCGGCTCCAGTGGCTTGCGAGCGATGACCATGCTGTCGCGTAGTCCGCCATCGACGACAACCATCGCCATGTCGTCGGGCTCGAAATAGACCTCGACCGGTTCGAGTCCGCACAGAGAGCAAAGCGCCCCCCAGCTGTCGGGATAGAAGCGCCAGCAATCCAGCGGATATCGGTGCACCTTGCCGCCGCCCGGAGCGATGATGCAGGCATAGCCGCCGGGCACGAGCACTCGGGCGATCTCGGCCATCGTCACCCAGAAGAAGGGATTGTGCTCGAACGTCTGGCCCGAAATGCAGATGTCAAAGCTCTCGTCGGCGATTTCGGGCCAGACGAACTTGTGCAACGCTACGATGTCGACGTTGAGGCCGGGCTCGAGGTCTAGGCCGGAGTAGGCGATTTGCCGGGGATTAATCAGGCTCTTGTGGGTCGGCTGGCCTTCAAAGGCTTGCGAACCGACGTCGAGAAGCCGCGCCTTGCCGTCTTTGTCGGGAAAGCGATCGGCATAGACGCGAAGGAAAGAGGCCATTTTTGCGTGGGATGACTGATGCACCGGCGTCCTCGAAGCTGATGGGCAGGATTAGCGTTGCCGCTGCGGAGCGCCTAGCGCGATTATCCGCACCGCCTCCTGGCGCAAAGTGTGCAGGCTCTGCTGCGGCATCACTCTCAGCGCGGCAACGGCCGCCAGTAGCAGCAATGCACCAAGGCTAATCCACCCGGCCGCCGAATAAGCGGGCAAGAGGAGCGCCGCGAACATCGTTCCAACGACCACCAGGGCGGGGAATGCGATGGTCCTCGCAAAAGGCTTCAATTGCCCGGTGAGCGTGAAGAAGGCCGTCATGTCGACGACCTGGCGCCCGGACCAGGCAAACGCCGCGCCCTCGATTCCCCAGAGGCGCACGGAGAAATAGGCTGCGATCGAATAAGGTAGCAATTGCGACAGGCTGATCTTCGCCGGCAGGTCGGGCCTTCCGCTCCCCATGAGCTTTGCGTGCGCGACATGGCTGAAGCCATTGAACCAGAATCCGGCGATGATGACGTAGGCGATTGGCGCGGCTTGCCGGCCAAGGGAGGCGCCGATCCAAAGATCGAAAAAGGGGCGCATGACACACATCAGAAACACTGCGACGATGGTCATCAGCGCACAAAGCGACGCGACGGCCTGCAGCGCCAGCTGATCGATGTTTCTCTTCGTCCCCACTGCAAAACGCGGGTAGAGCGCGGACGCGAGGCCCATCGGCACTGCCACCAGGCGCGACACGAGATTGAAGGGCACCATATAGATCGAGGTGGCGGCTGCTCCCACAAGATAACCGACGAGGAACTTTTCGAGCGAGCTCAGGACCGGCACGAGAATAGCAAAGCCGGTCACCCACCGGCCAAATCGGAACAATTCATTGGTCAGATTCCGGGACGGAAAGACGGGCGGGCGAAGCGGGACAGCGCCAAGGCAAAGCAATGCGGCAAGTCCGACCGCCACCAGCCGGCTCCCCAGCACCGCCGCCACCAGCCAAGGGAGAGTCGGGCTCCAGACAAGCGCAACGATCAGCGGCATGATCGACATGAGGCCGTTGCTGAGCGCATTCACCGCGTTCAATGCAAGGAAGCGCTCGCGGCCCTGCAGGGCCCCTGTCAGCACGCCGAACAGCGTGCTCGCCGGAAGGCTGAGCGCCAGGAACGGCACGGCACGCCCGACTTCCGCCTCGAGCGCTCCCCCCACGCCGCGCAGACTGCTAAGCAGAGGGAAGCCCGCAAGCCACAATATTGCTCCGCCAGCGGTTCCGACCGCGAGGCAAAGGAAGATGGCGCCCCACAACAAACGGCTCCGCTCCTCGGGAGATGCCGAGCGAAGCGACGCAATCTTTTGCGCCGTCGCCGGGCCGAGGCCCAGCTCGAACAATCCGAAATAGCCAAGCAACACCCAGCAAATGGCTAGAATGCCATAGCGCTCGAGCCCGACCGCACGCAGGTAGAACGGGACCGTCACCAGCGAGATGGCCGCCGGCAAGAGGCTTCCGACGATATTGTATACCGTGTGCCGGGCGATGCTCATCGGGGTCCGATCAACAGTCCCAAGTAACGATCGGCCGTCTCCGCGCCAGAAAGCTGCTCCGCTCGCTCGCGCAGGACGCCTGGCGGATGAGGCGAACGAAGCTCCTCCTCCATTGCTTTCACCAACGCCCGTTCGTCACCCACCGGTACCAGCTTTCCGAACCGGCCACCGTCGAGAATCTCGCGCGGGCCGCTTTCGCAATCGGTCGATACCACCGGCAGCCCGCACCGCATCGCTTCAACGAGCACGTTTCCAAAACCCTCGTAGTCGGACGACAGGACGAACAAATTGGCCGACGCATAATAAGGCCAGGGATCGGCTACGAAACCGGCGAAGATCACGTCACCGGCGACACCCAGCGAGGCAGCAAGCTGCTTGAGATCGCCCTTAAGCTCGCCGGAGCCGACGAGCATCAGTTTCGCTGGGAAGCGCTGCCGAAGCCGCGCAAAGCTGCGGATCAAAAGCGCCTGGTTCTTCACCGGCAGGAGGTTTGCAACGGTGAGGATGCGAACGTCTGCGCCGCGCCACAGCGCATTTATGTCGGGCCTGCTCATCGATTGGGACGGAGGCGCGAAGACCGGATTATGGACGACCTCGAGGCTCTCGCGCCTGAGGCCCGATAATCGCGCGAGGTCGTTCGCCGCCCCTTGGGACACCAGCACCCTTGCGTCGGCTAGCGGATAGAATAGCCGAACGGTCATCTGCAGAAGCCGGAGCGTCAGCCGACTTCCGCCATATTGCCGGCCGAGCGTGGAATGGTCGCTCACCACCAATCGGGTGCTTGAGCGAGCGAGCCCGCGAGCGAGGATGGCGGCGACGGTCAGCGGCCACATGGACACGAGCAGCGCATCGGGTCGTCGCTCGCGAAGGTAGCGGATGAGCGGGCGAATCACGTTTCGAATGCGCTTTGATTTCAGGTCGACGATCTCAACGCCGGATGGAACCATGTCGAGCAGTTCACCGTGCCGGTCCATCAGCAACAGATCGATTCGATGGCCGCGCTCGACGAAGGTCTTGGCGAGGGTCAGCGTGACCCGCTCAGCGCCCCCGCCGCCCAGGTCCGGAAGCAGGAAAGCAACGGTTTTGGCGGCGAAGACATTCGCGGGATCGGCGGCTCCAACGCTCACTCCGGTCGCTCCAGATGGGAAACGTCGGACAGACGATTGAGCGAAATCAGGTCAAGCTCCGTCGCGATCGGCAGGGCCTCGACCTTATAGCCCCGTTCGACCAGATGCCGCACGACGTACAGGAACCCATGTTCGGCGGTCGCCTTGCCGACTGAGCCGGCAAGCCTTTGTTCGAGCAGCTCGAATACGGGCCGGGCCCGGAACAGGAACAGGCCGATGTCGCGCTCGCCCCGAGCGGGTTCGAGGAGCGACTCACGGGTTTCAATGACACCCCGCACATCCCCCTGCGCGTCGCGCTCTACGATGGTGTAGGCCGCATCCACCCGCCGCGTCGCAAAGGTGAAATCGTTGTCCGATGCAAAATGGGCCCGGACCAGGTCGGCCACGGTCTTCGGTTCGAGAAGCGGGATATCGCCCCAGACGGCAAGCACATGCTCCGTCTCCTTCCACCCGCTCGACTGGCGAAAGCAGAGGATGGCATCGCCCATCCCGCTCGGGTTTGGCTGATCGATCAATTCCGCGGCCAAGCCATGGTCCGCAAGACAGCTGCCGATCGGCTCGCGCCCTGGCGGGCTGACAATCACGACCGGAACCCGGTCATAGTCTCGCAAAAGCTCGATGAGCCGCACCAGAATCGGCCGTCCGAGCACCGGATGAAGAGTCTTCGGATAAGGCAGGCCACTTCGGCTCCCGCTTCCGGCAGCAGCAATGAGAACCCGCAACCTAGCCAACGAAATCCGGCCCGATCTGACCTTTCAGGCCGCGCGAGATCGCACGCCACAATATCGGCGCGCGTCGGCCGGCGATATAACTCAAAGCTTCGGCGAACGAATTGCGCTGAGCCGTCCGAGCGATCGCGGCGGCAACGGTAACCAGATCCCGCGTCCTCGGCTTGTCAAAGTATCGATGATTAAGAACGATGCTGTTCTTCACATAATAATAGAGCTTCGCCGCGTTGAGCTGGCGGCCTGTGACGTCGGGGTGAAGGTGCCGGGCATTGAGATAGGACAGCACGGGGCCCACGGTACGCATCCGCATGAAATATTCGACCTCGTCACCCATTAGGAAGAAATCGCTGTTTACGACGCCGATCCGGCGAATGATGTCGGTTCGGATCAGGGCGCCGTTGAACAGGTGGGCCGTGGGATAGGTATCGTTTTGTGCTACCCGCCGAAGTTCCTCTAGCGTATCCAGCTTGCGTGAGCGCGCGATGATGACCGGCAGTCCGTTCCTGTCGAGCAGCGGAAACGGAAAGACGAACCGGGTCGGGTCATCCTCGCGCAAGACGACCGACGAGATGCACGAGAGTTCAAGACCGAAGTTGCGTTCGAGCAATTCGAGCGCGTCGCCCGCCGGATAACCGTCGTCGTCCATCAGCCAGACGGCGTCCCAGTCGCCTTCGAGCGCCTCCTCCATCGCGCGCTTCCAGCCACCCGCCGATCCGACGTTCGGCTGAGTGACGAAGTCGACGTTTCTGCGCTTGAGCATGGCGGCGGTATCGTCGGTGCTGCCATTATTGATCACCAGGAGACGGTCTGGCGGACGGCTCTGCGCCATGATGTGATCGATGCAGCGCTCGAGCAATTGGCTGCGGTTGTAGGTGACGATTCCCGCGAGAATCCTCATCGATCGGCCATATCGAGCGCATCGCTGAGGATCGGCCAGGTCGTCTCACCCTCTTGGGGGTTCGCTGCGACAATCCGGAGTGCATCGAGGTGCGCCGCTTCGGCCGCGGCGATCCCGCTGTCCGCATCCTCAAAGACGAGCGCCGCCTCCGGCTCGACCGCATGACGCTTCAACGCCTTGAGAAAGATCTCCGGAGCCGGCTTGCCGAGCTGCACGTCCTCTGCCGTGAAGATCGAATGGAAACCGTCTGTAAGGCCCAGCCGTCGCAGCGAAATATCCACGGTCCGACGCGATGCGGACGTGCACAGGGAAAGCGTGAAACGCTCGCCCGCCCGACGAATGAATTCGATGCTTCCTTCCAGCGGCTCAAGCTCGGTCTCGATCAGCCGCCTGGCTCGATTTTGCTTGTCGAGGACCAGCGCCGAGCGCTCCTGATCGGTCAATCGAAGCGCTGCTTCGTCGGCGATCCGGTCGACCGCCGCTGCAGTGGTCAGTCCGGCAATCGAGGCATAGTCCACAGTCACTCCGTAGACTGCAAACGCCTCGTTGAAGCCCCGGGAATGGACGCCCGAACTGTCGGCGATCGTTCCATCCCAATCGAAAATCAACAGCCGCTTGCCGCCAAGCCGCTTAGCCGCTCCCGCCGCATTCATGAGACGGTCCGCTCGGCATAGAGCGAAAGCACAGCGTCGACGACCTTGGCCCCGTCGTGCCTGCCCGGCTCATCCTCGGATTCAAAATCGGCGACGATTCGGCGCACCGGAAGATCGTCGAACCGTTCCTCATCATAATCGACATAGGTCTCATCAGCCTTTCGGCGGCCGTTGTTCACGAGCATCGCGGAAAACAATTCCACAGGGGAGTAAATGCGGCCCTCCGCCAGGCACAAATGCTTGTACGCACCGCGAATATAATCCGATGCACGATAGGTCGGAGTTTCATAGTCGGCACCGATGTTGGTGACGAATACCTTCAATGCCTCACGGTTGGCTGCGATCGTCTCGGCGATCCCGCGCGAGATGTAAGTGGGGTAAAGCGAGCTGTGCTGGGTCCCCGCCGAATAAACAATGACGTCGGCCTGCTCGAGAGCGAGCCTGACGCCGGAGGAAGCTGTGGCGGGCGAATGGTGACGGCTGAGGAAATGGCGCTGCTCTTCGCCGGACAGCTGTGAGAACCCATCCCGATCGAGCTGACGATCGACGAGGTAGATCGAATCGATCAGAACGTTCGAGCGAAGCTCGACGATCTCGGCTTCGCAATACAAAACGGCGCCGTTCTGCCGAAGCGCCATCAGCCACTTGTTCTCGACGCTGTTGGGAAGCACCGTTCCTTTCAACCTGAACAGCCGGTCGATGGCCCTGGTCGTTCGCTCGAAGTCGCGCCCCATCGTCAAATAGGCGCCGGCGTAGATGCAATTCATGAGGGAGCAGTCGTCGAACCTGAACTGCTCCGCGCGCAACTTTTCGATCACGGCAAGTCCGCGGTGAAACTCGCCGATGAACGTCCGCAAGGCGCTCGCAACAGGCGCGCTTCCGATCGTGATCCCGGCAAGGCTGTCGTGACCGTCCGTGAACCGGCCCATGTCGGCGAGGACCTGATCCCGGTCGGCACCAACTTCGTATCGATATTCGAACAATGCGCGATTGGCACCGTGATCGCTGACGTCGTCGGGAAGCATCAACGACTGGACTTTGCGAATGTCCGATGGCCCGAGCATGTCGAAAAATCGCCTGATCTCGCCCGTCGATTTTCCGTCGTCGTAGGCATTCACGATCGACGTGACGTTGAAGCCCTGCCGGCGCAGGAGCTCGGGAATGAGCGTGGCGGCGCCGCGGCCGCCGTTCAGGACCACCAGGTTCAGCACGCGACCCGCAAGCCGCTTCCGTCTTCGACACTCGAGGGCGACAGCTTTTCATAAACACGGTTGTAGCGATTGACGCCTTCGTCGAGCGAGAATTCACGGGAGGAGTCGCGGATCGATCGAGCCGCCGACCGCGAATGCGACAGGACGCGCTCCAGCGCGGCCCGGAGCGTTGCCGGTTCGAAGTCTTCAATGACCACTGAACCGTTGCGCTCGAAATCGATGATCGCGTCCAGGTCGCCGACACCAGCGTTGGCGATGACCGGCACGTTGAGTGCGAATAGCTCGGCGAGCTTGGTCGGAGAGCCCCCTGCCTTTGCCGGTGTCCGGCGGACGAAGATCACCGAAAGATCCGCCAGGGCGATATATTCCGGCACCTGCGCTCGCTCGACCGAGACGAAACGGACGGCCTCCGCTGGTATGCCGACCACCTCGCGCTCCCGCGCGACCGCATCGGCGGCGTTGTTCGAGACAAAGACGAACTTGGCCGAGGGATCTATTTCAAGCAGTTGCCGGAACAGGATCAGCATCTCTCGAAGGAGATAGTCGGGGCCCAGGCTGCCCAGATAAACCAGGATCCTTTGCCCAGGTTCGAGCCCAAGCTCGCGACGGTGTCGTTCCACGGCTCGCCGATCGACGCGGCCGGGGTCGAAAAGGTCGAAATCGGCGCAACAGGGTATGACTGTATAGCCGTCGCGCCGGCCGTGGAGTGCTCCAGGATAGCGGCCGTGCAGGACGTCCGCGCCGCGCTCGGTGAGCGTCACGACATGATCGGCGGCACCGAAATAAGTCGGTTCGCGCCGCTTCAGGCCCCTGTAGACGAGCTTGAACCGGCTGGTCTCGAGCCGCAGGTCGGGCCAGAAATCGCGAAAGTCGAGCAGCAGTCTGGCGCCGAACCGTCGCTTGAGCCGAACGCCGAGCTCGAACGGCAGGTAGGACCGGCAATGAATGATCGCCGGACGCTCGACTTGCGCGACCTTTATCGCCAATCGGTACATCCGCCACAGAACCCAGACCGACGAGACTAAAGGCGGCCGGTTCGCGTAGGGCACGAAGCTCCACCGCACCCCCGCTTCCGCGAAGGTCGCCTGGTAACGTACCTTGAGCGCCTCCCGCCCCGTCTTTTCCGCGCTGATGACGTGAATCTCGTGGCCCTTGCGCGCCAATCCAAGGACGTAAGGCGCGATCTGCGCCTGGCCAATGAAATCGGTGATCCCGTCCTGAGTGAGATAAAGCACGGTTGCCATTTGGTGTGGAGATTTGCCCTAGCAGCTCGAATTCAGGTCCGAGTTCGACGCGTTCTGCTTGATTATGGAGCGGCTGAGCAGAGGTAAAGAACGAAAGTCATTGCTCCCCCGGAAGGGATTGGCGCCCGGCGGACGCGATGTGTCAGGTATTGAAGATCGTTCGGTAAGGAAGATAGAAGGTCGAGAAAGTCCCGAAGTTCAGGAACGTGATCTGCACGAGCGCGGCGTAGCCGACGACCGCCATTCTCGGGAATGAAAGCCGTTGGTGTGCAACAAGGATGCTCGGAAGACGGCTGAAGACCACGAACTGGAGTGGGAACAGGTACAACAGGAATCGATCGATCGCGGTCGACGATGGAATCACGACCGCTAGCGGAATGAGCGCAAGGGTGCACAGCGAGATATTCCGCCAAAGCTTCGAGTCATGCTCATCGAAGCCCAGTCGCCGCCTGAAAATGAGGAATAATACGGCTGCCAATCCGTTCATGGCCAGCCGATAGGCGAGCCCGGCCGACTGGATTCTCTCAGATGAGTATCGATGGGCGTAGATGGTGAAAGTCTCGCGGAACACGTAGAAGTACAAGAGCGCTGAAATAACCAGCAGAAGGAGCCTCTGCACCGTAGTCCTGGCGTAAGAGAGCAGGCAAATCGGCAGCATGAGGATGACGCTTCCATGAAATAATGCGCCAGCAACAATCAGGATAGCACCCCGGTAAATCTGATCTCGCTCGAATG
>JBJMVJ010000073.1:0-32186 GCA_045810685.1 Sphingomonas sp. | reverse complement strand
GTTGCGCGCATCGTGGCCGATGTCGGCGCGGCCGCCGAACGGGATGCAGGAGCGCTTGCACCATTGCTCGACAATCGCCGTTTCATCGCCGGCGAAGTCAGGATCGTTGGGCAGGATGTCGGCGACCCGGCCGAGGCGCAGCCGCCGGACCTTTCGGATCGAAGCGCTGGACGTCACATGAAACATCGACCGATCGATCCGATAGAGATGCTCGCCGATCTCCTCGATAAGCAGATCGACGCCAGTGAAATCGGGCTCGAGCGGGGTGCCGAGCAGGTTTGACAGCACAGTGAGGTTGAACGCCATCGCCGGGCCGCCGACCGCCGGCTCGAGCGCTGCCGGGTCGCGGCGCACGAGCCAGTCGAGCGCGCGATTGACCGCCGCCGCGCCGCCGTCGCGCAGCGAATCCTGGGGCATCGGGCCCCAGGCGACCTCCAGCCCCGCCTTATGGAAACCGGCGTGGAGGAAGCCGGCGTCGCTGTAGCCCATGTAGGTCTTGCCGGACGCAGCGTTCGGCAGCTCGGCGAGCACAGCTTCGGCGATGCGGTTGGAGCCGTAGCCGCCGCGCGCAAACCAGACGGCATCGATCGACGGATCGGCCATGACTTCGCGCAGCGCCGCCAGCCGCGCCTCGTCCGGGCCCGCAAAATGGCCATCACTCAGGAAGCACTGCGGGTGAATGAGGACTTGACAGTCCCCGCGCTCCTCCACGATCGCCTGCACAGCGTCGGCCGCATTGCGCGTCAACCTGCAGCTCGGAGCGACGACGGCAATTCGCATCGCGGTCTTTTAGGTCCGGATTGCCTCGAAAAGCTAGCTGCTCAGCCGCGAACCGCGACGGCTTCGATGCTCCGCGTGAAAACGTGCATTACACCCTCAACCCCGCCGGATAGGCCTGGGCCAAAGCTGACGGCCACTGGTCATCGCGCTTGGCTCGCAATAGGGCCGCCCGGATGATCGATTCTCCGGTTTTCTTCAGCGGTATTGGCGGCAGCGGAATGCTCCCGCTCGCGTCCATCGTGCGCGCCGGCGGCGCCAAGGTCGCGGGCTCCGACCGCTCCCTCGATGCGGGGCGCACACCGCACAAGTTCGACTATTTGCGCTCGCTCGGTATCCAGCTGTTCCCGCAGGACGGCTCCGGGGTGCAGCCAGGGATGACTCTGGTGACTTCCGCAGCGGTCGAAGCGACGGTTCCGGACGTGGTGCGGGCGAAGGAGCTCGGCCTTTCTCACCTCACCCGCCCCGAGTTCCTCGCGCGGCTGCTCAATTCCGCCCAGCGCAGCGTCGCCGTCGGCGGCACCAGCGGCAAGTCGACCGTGACCGGCATGATCGGCTGGATCCTCCACGCCTGCCATCGCCAGCCCACGGTGATGAACGGCGCGGTGATGAAGAATTTCGTGACGCCATCAGCGCCGTTCGCCAGCGCGCTGGTCGGCGATCCAGAGCTGTTCGTGAGCGAGGTCGACGAGAGCGACGGGTCGATCGCGCTCTACAAGCCCGAGATCGCGGTGCTGACCAATATCAGCCTCGACCATAAGGAAATGGCCGAGTTGCGCAGCCTGTTCGCCGCGTTCCTCCTCCGCGCCCGCAAGGCCGTGATGAACCTCGACGATCCGGAAACGCGCGCAATGGCGGATATCGTGCCCGGCCATCACTGCGTCGGGTACGGCTTCGACAGCCCCGGCGCGGCATTCATGGGCAAGGACCTGCAGCTGCAGCCGGAAGGCGTCACCTTTGCGCTCGAGGCCGAGGGCACGCGCCATGAGGTGCGCCTTGCCGTTCCTGGCCGCCACAACGCCTCGAACGCGCTCGCGGCGATCGCAGCCGCGCGCGCGCTCGGCGTGCGTGTCGAGGACGCCGTGGGCGCCCTCGCCCGCTTCGAGGGGTTGAAGCGGCGCCTCGAGACCGTCGGCGCAGCGGCCGGCGTGACAATCATCGACGATTTCGCGCACAACCCGGACAAGATTGCGGCGACGCTGGCGACGATGCGCGCGCAGCCCGGCCGGCTGCTGATCATGTTCCAGCCGCACGGCTACGGCCCCTTGGCCAAGATGGGCGAGCAGCTGGCGGAAACCCTCGCGGGCGGAATGGCGCCCGACGATCGGCTGTACCTGCCCGACCCCGTCTATCAGGGCGGTACTGTCGAGAAGACTCGCGGATCCGACTGGCTTGCCGAACAGGTGCGCGGCCTCGATCGGGCGGCGGAGCATATTCCCGAGCGGACGAAGATCGGTGATGAGCTCCTCGCAGAGGCGCGTTCCGGGGACCGTATCCTGATCATGGGGGCGCGTGACGACACGCTGATCGAGTTCGCGCGGGACATGGTCGAGCGTCTCGGCGTTGCACGCTGATGGTTAAACCCGGAACCGTAACCGGCTGGAAGCTGCCCCAAGACGAGCGCGCGCGGCTGCTCGAGCGCTTTCAGCCCAAGTATGAGAATGTCGTCGCCGATCATGTGACTCTGCGCGCGGGCGCAACGGCGCAGACGCCGCTGCCGCACAGACCGGTTGCGCGGATCGTCGGCCGCGCCGATGACGGCCGAAGCCTCGAATGCCTGGTCGTCGAGCTCGACGGAACAACCGACCGGCCGGACGGCTCGACCTACCATATAACTTGGTCGCTTGGCCCCGGGCGACGTGCGGTAGAGAGCAACGACGTCCTGCGCGATCAGGGGTGGGAGGATCTGCCGGCGCCAATCGACGTCGAGCTGGAGCCGGCGCGCTTCTGATGATCGAGAAGAGATTATTCCTCGACGCCGACGGCGTCCTCGCCGATTTCGACGAGGGTGCGCGGCGGCTGCTCGGAATGAGTCCGCGACAATATGAAGCGAAGCACGGCCGCGGCGCTTTCTGGAAGCGGCTCGCAACGGCGAAGAACTTCTACGGCGCTCTCCCCGAGATGCCCGACGCGCGGCTGCTGTTCGAGGGCGTCAAGCATCTCGAGCCGACAATCCTCACTGGCCTGCCGCTCGGCAAATGGGCGGCACCGCAGAAGATCGACTGGGCCGCCAAGCATTTCCCCGGCGTGCCGATCATCACCTGCATGGCGCGCGACAAGCACAAGCACATGAAGCCCGGTGATGTGCTGGTCGACGACCGTGAGAACCACCGCTCCGCCTATGAGGCCGCCGGCGTGATCTTCGTGCACCATCGCAATGCCGAGGACAGCCTCAGCCAGCTGGCGAAGATCTTCCCGTCGGTGAAGGCGCCCGAAAGCGCCTGAGCGAAGCGCTTAGGCCGCGGCCTTCAAGTCGACCTTCTCGACCCACTCCGGCCAGAACACCGGCTCGCGGCTCGACCAGCCCGGCGCCGTCGCGGCGCTCTCGCTGATCGACTGCAGCAGGATCCGGCGGCGGTCGGGGTGAAGATGCGGCAGGGCTGCGGCGGCGCAGAAGGCGGACGGCAGCCACGGACGGGCCGCAGCGCCGATCAGCCGCTCGTAAAGGAAGCGGTAAGCGGCGAAATTGGGCAGCCGGTCCTGGCCGAGGTCAAACGCCGAAATCGTGATCAGCATGCCGACAAACGGCTCGATCATGTCGAGTCCGCTGTCGTCGGGCACCTGGATGCGCAGATGGTCGAGCTGCTTGTAGAGGCGCGCCTGGGCGCGGATCGAAGCGGCTTCGCCCTCGTCGCGGGCCCAGCATTCGATTGGGTCGCGGCGGCCGTAGGCGACGTCGAGCGAGCGGCGGACGTAGCGCTGCGTCGCTTTGGTAAACCCCGCGAACTCCTTCAATTCGGAGATCAGCATCGCGCCGCTTGCCGGCTGGCTGGTCCGCGTAATCATGAACCCGACTCCTCTTACCCCGGCGGGATCATGCAGCGGTATTGGTTTCGAGAAACTTAACCACAGTCCCACCCCCCGTTCAGATTGAATCAGAGGGGAGTCACCGCGTCTAGGCTAGAAATTGACGCGGCTAGGGAAAACTGTGGATTGTTGATTTATTGCAACGGCGATGTTTTTTTGTGACGGCGCCGTACTATTCGGGAAAAGTCGATGAGGGCGCCGGCTCGCCCGAGCTTCCCGGCTGCGCAGCCGCAGGCGGGTCGGACGCGTCCATCGATTCATCGCTACCAACGTCAACCTTCGCATCGGGATCGCCGGGCTTGAGCTTGAGCTTGTGCTCCAGATCGCGCTCGGGCGGGGCCGAGAACACTGGCGGCGGCGCGCAGTCCGATTGTTTGGCTGCATTCACAGCAGGCTCTCCTTGCCCTAACATTGCAGCCCAGAAACGAGCGGACGGGCTCGGGCGTTCCACCTCCCGTCTCGTTTCGACCGGCTGCGGCGGCGCTTCTGCCAACGGGCAGGCGGTGGTTTGCGCCGCGGGAGTTTTGGGACATGACGGCACCAATGCTAATGATGCCTCACCCCACTGCCCGGACGCGTTTCGGCGACTGGCCGTTCGCGCTCAATTCGATTTTGGGCTTCTGGTTCTTCTACGCGCTCACGGTCGTGATCCGGGCATTCCTCGGGTCGGACCCGTGGACGACGCTCGAGAACAAGCTGATCGTGATCGGGATCGGAATCCTGATCACCGGCCTGATCTATGCGGCGATCACTCGCTTTGCGACGGGCTCGAGCATCCGCCGCAAGGCGATCATCGCTGGAATCAGCTCGGCTGTCGGCTCGGTCGTCATGGGCGCCACCATGGTGATGATCGAAGACATGATGCACGAGAGCAAGGAGCAGTTCCGGTTCCAGGCGCGCGAGGGGTTCACCGTCGTCGAGCAAGGCAACCAGATCAGGATCGAGCGAACGGCGCAGGAGCCGCTGGTCCTGACGCTGCCCAAGGTACGCGAGCTCGATCCCATGAAACGCGTCCGCTACGCGCTCGATATCGCCGTCACCTGGCTGTTCTTCTACATCGGGTGGAGCGCCTTCTACCTTGCTTACCAGGCCCAGGCGGAAGCTTTGGGTGCGCAGCGCCGCCTAGCCGATGCGGAAAGCGCGGCGCAGGCGGCACAGGTCCGTGCCCTTCGTTACCAGGTCAATCCGCACTTCCTGTTCAACACGCTCAACTCATTGTCCTCGCTGGTGATGACCGGAAGAACGGACCGGGCCGAGACGATGCTGCTGGCGCTCTCGACCTTCTTTCGGACAAGCCTCTCGCTCGATCCCAGCGCCGACGTGACATTGGCCGAGGAGATCGATCTTCAACGCCTTTACCTGGACATCGAGATGGCCCGTTTCCCAGATCGGCTCACGGTCGAGATAGAAGTGCCGGAGGACCTCCAGCAGGCGCGCCTGCCGGCGCTGCTGCTCCAGCCGATCATCGAGAATGCGATCAAATATGGAGTGTCGAAGAGCCGCAAGGCGGTGCTCGTCAGGATCGAGGCGCGCCGTATCGACAGTCAGCGGATGACGCTCGACATCAGCAACCGCCTGAAGCACGGCGGAAAGGACGAGCTCCCAGCGGCGACCCACGAAGGCACGGGGCTCGGCCTCGCCAACGCTTGCCAGCGCCTCGAGGCCCGCTGGGGCAAGAGGGCGAGCTGCCGCTATGGACCTATGGCCGCGGGCGGATACAAAGTCTCGTTGACCATGCCGATCGATATTCATGAGCGACCCTAACCTTCGCGTACTCATTGCCGATGACGAACCGCTCGCAGCCGAACGGCTGCAGCTTCTGCTCGCCCGGGCCGAGGGCGCGCAGCTGGTCGGCAGCGCCAGCGACGGCGACAGCGCGATTAATCTGACCGCCGCGGTTCATCCCGACGTGCTGCTGCTCGACATCGCCATGCCTGGCCTCGACGGCATCGGCGTCGCCCGCGCCCTCGCCGCCCAGGTCCCATCGCCGGCGGTGGTCTTCGTCACCGCCTTCGATCAGTTCGCGGTCGCCGCATTTGAGGTGGAGGCGGTCGACTATCTGATGAAGCCGGTCGACCCGGTTCGGCTGCAGCGGGCGCTCGATCGCGCGCGAGCTTATCTCGAGCGGCGAAGCGCCCAGCCCGCGCAGGCTAAAATCTCGGAATGGCTGGAGGAATTCTGGGCGTCCGATTTGTCGGGGCTGGTCCGCATCGCTTCGCGCGACGTCGACCGCGTCTCGGCAGAGCGCGACTATATGCGGCTCCACGTCGGCCGCCGGAGCTGGCTCATCCACCATTCGATGGCAGCGCTCGAAGAAGGGTTGAACCCGGAGCTGTTCGTGAGGCTCCATCGCTCGGCGATCGTGCGGAAGGATTTCATCGCGGGCTTCACGCGCAATCCGTCGGGGCGGTGGATTGCGCGGCTTGCCGACGGCACCGATCAGCCAGTCGGACGGCTCTATTCGGATCGGGTACGGGCGATTGCCGGCCGCTAGAGAATGGTGACCGCCGCACGCCCTCGGGGGAAGGCGCACGGCGGTCGCAGGCCGAAAATCACCGGGCGGTGACGGTCAGCACTGCAGCACCAAGCGCGGCAGATCCGCGCTGCTGAGCGGCAGCGAGGGCGGCGTGAAGGGCCGGCTGTGAACCGGCAATCGCGCGCTGGCGGCATTCGATGACCATCCGGGTGGCGGTCACGTCGCGCAGATCCGGCGTACCGCAAACGTTTTTGGCGGCACGCGCAATCCGCTGCTGCAGCGCAACCTGGCCGCCGTCGGGCAAGGTACAGCTCGGCATTAGTACACCCGAGCTGAGATCAGGTCCTGCGCCTGCCCTACGGTCGGCAGCACCAGCGCCGACGCGACGGCAAGCGCGGCCAGCGCGGCTAAGGTCTTCAACATTGGTCGTCTCCCTTTTTCGCGACGACGGGCGCTAGGGAAGATCGCAATCCCGACCCATCGGGAATGGCCGGCTCGCGGAAGAAGGGGGATGCCCAGCGTCGCAGGGCAACGAATGGCGTCTTTCCTCCGTGAAGTCGCGCGCTGGTCGACTAGCAGGCGGGCCTTTGTCGGCGACCCGACGAACGCCTTTTGTTAATCGGTCAATCGACGAACGGGGTCATCTGCCATTCAGCTTCGCGGTCGCTTTCGCGTGCTCCGGTCGACAATGGCGGCGAGCGCGACGTCGTGGGTGACGTTGCCGACGGTACGGAAGATGTCCGGAATCATCTCGACCGCCACGAGCAAACCGAGTGGAGCGATCGGAACGCCGAGCGCCAGCGCAATGGGCGCGATCGAGCTAATGTAGCTAACCTCACCGGGGAGGCTGACGGCGCCGTAGCTCATCACCGCTCCCACCGCCGTGGCGGCGATCATCTGCGACACGCTTGGCTGCAGGCCAAGCCAGTGCGCGACGTAAAAGGCGACCGCGACGTTCATCGCGGGCCCCGTGGCGCGGAATAGAGCGACGGCGATCGGCAGCGTCACGTCGGCAACCTCCGGACTGATTCCCATCGATCGTGAACCCGTCAGCATCGCAGGCAGCGAAGCAAGCGACGAGCGCGTCGAAATCGCGACCGCCTGCGACGCGATCAATCCGCGCGCGAAGACCTTGCTTCCTATCTCTCCCGCGACTGCAGCAAGCGGGTATGCCGCCAAGGTCACCAGCACGCCGATTACCGAAATGATCACGACATAATGACCAAGGCCCGCGAATGCCGCGCCGCCGGCTGCCGAGCCAACGGTGAAGGCGAGCGCGAAGACGCCGAGAGGCGCAACGGCAAGCACCCAGTCGATGATCACGACGAACGCGTCCCCCACCGCCTCGAACAAGTCGACCACCAGCCGGCGTGCCGGTGCCGCGAGCCGCGTCACCGCGAGCGCGAACAACAGCGCAAACACGGTCAGGGGCAGCACGTCCCCGTTGCTCGCCGCCGCGAAGATGTTGGGTGGGACGACCCCGCGGAAGAATTCGGCCGGGCTCGGCAGCGGCCCTGACGCCGTCCGCTCGACGTTGCCGAGCGCGCCCTGGAGCAGCGCGGCAGTGTGGCGGGGAAGCGGGAAGGCATCGGTCAGAACGATTGTTGCAACCGCGCCAAACACCGCCGAAGCGGTGCAGATCAGGACGATCCACAGCACCGAACGGCCGGCGACGCGGCCGGCCTGTGCCGCCTCCGCGCTTCTCGCGATGCCGACGACGAGCAGCGCGACAACCAGCGGGATGACGGTCATCTTGAGCGCGTTCAGCCACAAGGTTCCGACGAACGAGGCGGCACCCAGCAACGTATCGTGCGGCGCCTGGGCGAGATTTCCGGCGAGCATGCCCGCAACGAGGCCGAGCAACAGGGCCGCAAGCGCGTAATAAGCCCGAAAGCCGGCGCCGCCCGGTTGCTGGGTCGGCGAGCTGTCGCTGGTCGTCAACGCGGCTTCTTGAACTTGAAGATGGCGCGGTCGGTCTTGCCGCGGACCTTGGGGTCGAACACCAGCAAGCTATGGTCGTCGGCCGGGTTGCGCAGGATATCACTGCTGCCGCTCAGCACGAATCCCGCGCGCTTGAAGTCGGCCTTGATCACCTCGGGGTCGATCCGGTGCATCGCCTCGACCGTCGCACGCGTGTCGCTGTTGGGATTGGCGACGTGGTCGATGACGCCGATCGTCGCGCCTGGTTTCATCGCCGCATAGACCGCCTTCAGGAACGTAGCCGGGTTCATGCGCGGAATGCCGTACTTTTCGGACTGCCAATAGGTGTCGTGATAGTTGAGATTGAGCATCACAAGGTCGGCGTAATTCTTTGGCAGCGTCGGCGCTTCGAACGGCGAAGAGACGATCGACACGTTGGGCTGCCTCGCCATGAAAGCAGCGAAGGACTTCTGGACCGGCTCCCTATAGAATTGGGTCGGTTCCCACACCGCCACGTGACCCTTGGGACCGACCGCTGGCGCCATGATCTCCGCCCAATAGGCATTGGCACCGAACAGATCGAGCACCTTCATCCCAGGTTTGAGGCCGAGGAATTGCAGGACCTGCGCCGGCTTGCGCGATTCGTCGAGCTTGACATTGTCGGCCGTCCGATCGGGAGAGCCGACCGCCGCGGCGATGGTGGGAACGGACGGCGCGACGCTTTTCGCGCTGAGCGGCGACGTGATCAGCGCGAACGATAGGGCGACGGCGATGTACGAGCGCATGTCATTTCCCCCTCTGGGTTGTGGAAGCCTTCTATGGCGCTGCGAACGCCGGCGCCAGAGTCACGCGAAGGTCGTTGATCGACACCTATTTTTCGACCAATACCGGACCGTTGGGGACTCGTTGAATCTGGGGGTGCTTCGATGGCGACGGTTGTTGCATCAGCGCCGGACCGAAAGGCGTCCGAGCGGAAATTCTATTCGCGCATGGCCTTGTTCCTGGTGTTTCTGGTCCTGCTCGGCTTCGGCCCGAGCTTCTACCTGAGGGGCGTAGTCCCGTCCTACCCGCGACCCAACCCGAGCCTGCCGCCGGCTGTGCTCCTCCACGGCACGGTATTCACATTGTGGATGGCCGCGATCGTCGCCCAGACCCAGCTGATCTCGGCGCGCAAGCATGCGGTGCACATGCAGCTCGGCAAGCTCACCATGCTGCTCGCGATCCTCATGATCCCCGTCATGTACCTGACGGCGGTGTGGGAGGTCGCCCGCGCCAACCAACCGCCGTTCACCGATCCCCTGACCTGGACGATCGTGCCCTTGGCGGTGATCATCCCCTTCGCCATCCTGGTGTTGCAGGGCTGGACCTACCGCCGCAACGCCCAATGGCATAAACGCTATTTGCTGAGCGCGGCCATCATCGTCGTCATGGGCCCGGCGATCGGGCGGCTGCCGATGGGACCGCCGATCCTGCCCGTCATGACGATCCAGCTGCTGCTCGGGCTGGCGCTGTTCATCCCGCTGGTCGTGAGGGATCGCAAGACCTTGGACCATGTGCACCCGGCAACGCGCCTGGGCCTCGCGATGGGCGCGATCACGGTCGCGATTCCGCTGGCCGTCTTCTGGTTCAACCTGCCATGGGCGAACGTTGCCGCGCACCTGCCGGGGGTGGGCGCCTAAGCGCCTAGGCGCCAGTTGATTCGTTGCGAGTAAGCGCTCTTCACCGGTTTGCCATTCGTCCCCATTGCCGGAGTGAATTGCGCGCGCTTGCTGATTACGTAGCAGCTCATGGTGTCGAGCACCGCGATCCCGCTCGTCTCATCCACCGAGCAGTCGGCCACTTGGCCCCGCTCGTCGACCAGGAACGTCAATTTCACGGAGCCCTCCTGGTGCGAAAGCATGGCGCCAACCGGATAGTCGTGCGATGAAAACAGGGCGCGGAGCGGTTGCTTGGGCTCACCGTAACTCGCGATCCGCGATTTGTAGGCCGCGCCAATATTCCAGAATTCCTGCAGGTCCGCGACGCACTTGTCGAGCTCGGCGACGACTGGCGGAAGCTGAGACAAAGTGAAGCTGTCGTCGACGCCTCCACCCTCGACCCGGAGACTGACGGCGGCGAGGTTCGCCTTGAACATCTCCATCGGCAGGTTGATCGCCAAGATGCCAAAGCCGCTCTTGGCATCCCGGTAACGCAGCAGGTTGGTGAATTCGCGGTGCGCACCCAACGACAGCGTGACCGGCACTTGCTCGGTGTCGGCGGAACCACCCTTCCGCAGGACCAGGATCCGCATCACGGTGCCATTTGGGGAAGGCTTCAGAACCAGCTTGAGCGGCTTCGCTTCGGTGCCATAGTCGCGAATGGCAACGCATTGCGCGACGTCGTAACTCACGTGCCAGGCGCCCACGGGTGTTAGCGGACCTGGCCCTACTGCCGCCGTCAGGGACAACAACAATAAGCACGCACTTGCAACAGACGCACAGGCCCTTCGGAAGGACATATTAACTCCCGTCTTCACCGAGCAGCTTCGAAACTTAGCTGATGCGGGGCGGCGGACAAGCCCGACCGGATGGTCCACGACCGCCGAGCCGCGCGCCGGAGCGACGACTATTCGCGGTCGCTTTTTAACTTTTGACGCAGCTGTTCGCATCGCCTCGCCCGCTCGCGCGTTCATGTCGCGGATCACTCTCACACAGCGGAGCAGCACCATGGCCGAACATTCCGATGAAATCTCAACGCTCAACACTTTGATCGCGACGACCATCGACAGCATCACGGGCTACGAGGACAGCGCCCAGAACATCGACAATGAGCGACTGCGCGAGATTTTCCGCCAGCGCGCCCACGAGCGGCAGGAAGTGGTCGAGACCTTGCGCGCCGAAGTCCGCCGGCTCGGTGGCAATCCCGAGGACGACGGCTCATTTCTCGGCAAGGCCCACCAGCGGTTCGAGGATCTCAAGGCCGCGATCACCGGCCGCGACGAAAAGGCGATCATCAACGAGGTCGAACGCGGCGAGGATTATCTCAAGTCGAAGTTCGAAGCCGCCCTCAACAGCGACACGCTGAGCGGGTCCACGCGCGCGGTCGCGGAACGCTGTTACCAGATCGTCCGTTCAGGCCACGATCAGATCAGCCAGCTCAAGCACGGGTTCGAAACACCCTCTCACGCCTGAACCGGCGACTATCGAGTTCTAATCACCCCGCCAATTCGGGGTGGGGTGCGGGGCGATCCTCAGGCCAGCGGGATCGCCCCGCTTGCTTCGTCAGCCCGTCGGTGGCGGTAACAGCACGTTTGGCACGAAGTCGATCATGAAATGGCCGATCATGTTGGCGCCCAAGTTGCGCTTCCACATGTAGAAAAAGGTCAGTGCTGCGCCGAGCGCGAGCGCAATCAGCATGCCGGACGCGCCGCCCTTGAAATGCGCCGCCGCGAAGAACAGCAGCGGCACGATCGCGGCCACCCACTTGCTTCCGGTCAGCGCCTGAAGTCGTTCGATCGCGTAGCCGCGGTAAAACAGCTCTTCGACGATTCCTGCGCGGACGATGACGAGGGTAAGTACCACTGGCGGAGGCCTGAAGCCTGGGAAACGCGCGCTCTTGAGGCCCACTATGTGGAGCAGCCCAAGGGCGGCAACCGCGGTCGCTGCAAGTGCGAGGGAGATGCCCAAGCCGAGCAGCAACGTCTTGCCGAAACGATCCGTGCGCAGGCCGACCGACGAGAGCGGGAGCCGCTCCCCGCGAAGGATGACGAGCACCAGCACACCTGCCAATGCGAAGAGCATCAATTCTCGGACCAGCGTCTCGGCGACATTGCTGACGGGACCTCCCATCGCCGTCTGAATCGCGATCAATCCCGGCCCGGCGAGGAGCGCGATGGCAAGACCAACATAGGTCCACGTACAGGATAGCTTCGGGTGCATGGATCGCTCCGCTCTTTGCACGGAGGCTGCCGCACTCAGTATCCCATCAAGGCCAATACTTCGCGGCGGCTGCGCTCGTCCTCACGGAACGTGCCCATCATTCGGCTGGTAGTCATCATCACCCCCGGCGTCGAGACTCCCCGCGCGGTCATGCAGGCATGGGTCGCCTCGATCACCACCGCGACTCCCTTTGGCTGGAGATGGGCCCAGATGGCATCGGCGACCTGCGCGGTCAGCCGCTCCTGCACCTGCAACCGGCGAGCGAAGCCGTGAAGCACGCGCGCGAGCTTGCTGATCCCCACTACCTTGTTGCTGGGCAGGTAAGCGATCGCCGCCTTGCCGATGATCGGCGCCAAATGATGTTCGCAGTGCGATTGGAAGGGGATGTCCTTCAGAAGAACGATCTCGTCGTAGCCGCCCACTTCCTCGAATGTTCGGCTGAGGTGGGCCGCCGGGTCCTCCTGGTAGCCGCGGGCATATTCGCGCCACGCACGGGCGACGCGGCGGGGCGTGTCGAGCAGGCCCTCCCGCTGGGGGTCGTCGCCGGTCCAGCGGATCAGCGTCCGGATCGCTTCGGCGACGTCCTCCGGGACCACGCACGCGGGTGCGGACTCGACCAGATCGCCGTCCTCGGGATCGCCGCGTTCGTCACTCATCGCTTCAGCTCCCGCTCGATATCGTCGGCCACCGTCGCCGCCTGCTCGCGAATATCAGGAACGGCAATGATCTCCCAATAGCGACCCTTGGTCAGTGGTCCCAAGGCCCACAGGCGCCTGCCCGCGCGGCTCTCTCCATCGACCGCGAACCCGATGCCGAGATCGTCAGGACGAACCTCCCCCGCGTCGAGGAGGCTGCGAAGCAGCGGCTCCTTCGAGCGAGCGAGCGAGTGCAGCGGCCCCGTGCAGTTGAAAGCGTAAGCGAAGCTCTCGGCCCCCGCTGATCCAGCGCCGCGGCGGCGGTACTCGACCTCTATGCCGCCCTCGACCTCACGCGCCGCGACAATGCGGCCCGCGGCGATTTCGAGGCGACCATCAGCAATCATCCGTGCGACGGTTGCCGCCACTTCCGGGGCGATGCGGTGGCGGTGAACGTCCCACCATGGGCGCGCATGGCGAAGAAAGCGGCGCCGTTCGTCGCCGCTGAGGCTCTGCCAGAGCGGGTGGCTGTGCGGGCGCAGGCTGTCGACGGCGGCGCGCCAGCCGACCTCGGCGCTGCGCTTTCGCAGCCAGCGAAACAGGCGGCGGAGTTCGCGCGGCACGTCGCCCAGCTCGACAGGGGCCGGCTCCGCATCCGCATGTGCGCGGGGGATCAACCCACGCCGCGACAGCGCCAGGATTCGCCCCTGGTGACCGGCCGCGTCGAGCGACAGGGCGAGGTCGACCATGGTGAGGCCGGTGCCGACGAGCAGCACGGCCTCACCGGTCGCGGCGAGCTCCGCGACGGCCGCGCTAGCCTCGCCTCCCCACGGATTGCGGATAAAGCGGGGCCCCACTCCGGAGAAGGCGGGGAGCGGTTCGGGCTCCTGGTTGCCCACCGCGAGCACCAGTGCCTGCACTTCGACCGACGAATCGTCGTCAAAGGACACGCGCCATCCGTCAGCCGTTCGAGACGCGCCAAGCGCCGTTGCTTCGAGCGGCTCGGTGCAGCCGCTGGCGACCGCCTCATCCAGAATCTCGCCGAGATAACGCGCGAACAGACGCCGCTGGGCAAATCCGCGCCGCTCGCCGCCCTCCGCCGCGAAGCGCTGCGCAAAATGGTCGACCTCGCCCGCCCACGCGCTCATTCCCTCGGCGCGGACGTTAAGAAGGTGCACGGGCTCGGTGGTCGAGTAAGCGACCCCCCGCCCGATCCGACCGCTGCCGTCGATCAGCATCGAACGAACGCCGCGCCGGGCGAGCTGGGCGGCAAGGATCGTCCCCGAAGCGCCGCCACCGATAATCGCAACCGCCGCCCGGCGGTCAGATGTCATAATCGGACCAATTGTCCGGAGTGGACGAAGCGGCCCTGTTTTTCTGGATATGGTGGTAGGTCTCCGTCACCCGCCGCCCGGCCGTTTCGGTGAACCAGCCGGGAACAGCGCCATGGACCAGCGCCGCAAAGCCCGCGCCGATCAGCTGGAAACCAATCTTGACTGCCCCGCCGGCGTGCTTGGCCCAGCTCATCCCGAGAGAATGCGGGTGCTGGAGAAAGAGCCGATCGACGAGCCCGCGACGGCTGCTTTCGACATTCGATCGGTTGATCGCCATCCTCCATCCCCTTGCCGTGCCTGGCGACCCCGACAGGATTCGAACCTGTGGCCTACAGATTAGGAATCTGTCGCTCTATCCTGCTGAGCTACGGGGTCGTGGCGGAACGAATAGGGGCTCCGGCCCCGCCGATCAATTGACCTGGCTGGGCGGGGTGACCGGAAGCGGCAGCGGCGCGACCGGAATGCCGTCGTCCACCAAAGATTTGGCCTGCTCCAGCGTTGCGCTTCCGTGGACCTGCGCGGCCTCCATCTCGCCGCTGTGCATCGCGCGGGCGGTGGCGGCGAACTGATCGCCGACCCAGCGGGAATCCTTGAGCATTTCGGCTTGCAGCGCAGCGAGCCGGCTAAGCGGCTGATCGCGGCCCTTGCGCGGCACCCGCGGGGCCATCGGCGCTTTGACGACGCTGACCGACTGGCACACCGGGCACTGAACCAGCCCGGCTTGGATTTGGGCGTCATAATCGGCGCTCGACCGGAACCACGCCTCGAAGGTCTCGCCGCCGTCGCGGCACAGGAGATCGAATACGATCATAAGGTGACCGCAGCCGGGATCGGCCGGCGGTGGCTGAGCGCGGGGATGCGCGAGCGGACGTCGGAAATGCGCTTGAGGTCGATGTCGGCAAAGCCGACACCCGGCTCCTCGCCCATGTCGAGGAGGATCTCGCCCCAGGGGTCGACCACCAGCGAATGGCCGAAGGTCTGGCGTCCGTCCTCGTGCCGGCCGACCTGGGCCGCGGCGACAACGAACAAGCTCGCCTCGATCGCGCGCGCCCGCAGCAAGATATGCCAGTGCGCCTTGCCGGTCGGCACGGTGAAGGCTGACGGAACGGCGATCACGTCGGAACCGGCCTCCGCGAGCTGCGCGAACAGGCCAGGGAAGCGCAGATCGTAGCAGATGGTCAGCCCAAGCTTGCCGACGGGCGTACCGTTGACCAGCACGACACCGCTTCCACCCGAATAGACGTTCGACTCTCGCCAGCTCTCGCCGGAGGGCAGGTCCACGTCGAACAAGTGGATCTTGTCATAGCTCGCCCGGACACGACCGGTGCGGTCGATGACGAAGCCGCGGTTGGCGACCTTGCCGTCGTCGACCAGGATCGCGAGCGAACCCATGTCGATCCAGATGCGGTGCCGCGCCGCAGCCTCCTGGCACGCGGCCAGCACTAGGTCCTCGTCCTGGCCGCGAAGCACCTTGGCCGCGCGCGCCGAATCGCGGTCGAGCAGCCCCGACATTTCCGGCGTGAACAGCATCTCGGCGCCGCCGTACGCTGCCTGCTCCACCGCATCGACGAGGGCGCGGGCATTGACTGCCGGGTCGATGCCGCTGTTCGACTGAAAGAGCGCGATGCGGGTCATGTGACGGCGATCAGCGGGTCGAGCTTGCCCTCTCGCTCGAGCGCAATGAGGTCATCGCAGCCACCGATGTGATGCTCGCCGATGAAGATCTGCGGCACCGTGGTGCGGCCGCGCGCGCGCTCGATCATCTTCACCCGCTCGGGGCCGCCGAAGTCGACCGAGATCTCCTGGTATGCGACGCCCTTGGATTCGAGCAGCATCTTTGCCTGCCAGCAATAACCGCAGAAGGTCTTGGTGTAGATTTCAACTTGCGGCACGAACGGCTCCTTGGCCTCCAACTTAGGCATGACGCTCAACGCATCAACTGCGAAGGTTTCACCACGCGTGCCCAGCTGATGAGCTCGATGCGCGCGGCGCCCGCCCGCTTAAGCGTCCGGGCGCACGCCTCGGCGGTGCTTCCCGTGGTTAGAACGTCGTCGACCAGGATGATCGTCTTGCCCGCGACCGCTTTCTTGTCGTGGACCCGGAAGGCGCCTGCGACGGTCTTGCGCCGCTGGAGCGGGCTCATGCCCTTGAGCGGCGGCGTTCGACGAGTGCGCCTCAACGCCAACGGGTCGACCGCGATTTTCAGCCGCCGCGACAGCTCGCTGGCGACCAGCGCCGACTGATTGAACCCGCGGCTCCACAGCCGGGTGCGATGCAAAGGCACCGGCACCAACAGACGGTCGCTTCCCTGACCAACGAGCGGCGCCATGTAGCGGGCCATAGTCCGCGCGATCGCGACCTTGCGGCCATATTTCAGGCGGATCGCGAGGCTGCGCGCGAGATCGCCATAAGCCACAGCGGCGCGCGTGCGCGCGATTCGGGGGGCGCGGGCCAGGCACGCACCGCAGGTCGTCTGCTCGGTCGCCTGGAGAGGCTGGCCGCAGGTCGAGCAGCCGCCCTCGCCGAGGAACTGCACCTCCTTCCAGCAGTCGGCACAGAAGCTGTGCACCTCCTCCACGATGGTGCCGCATCCAGCGCAGCGCGGCGGCAGCGCGAAATCGAGCGCCCATCGCGCGCAGCTGAGGACGAAAGCGCGGACCATGGCTTCTTGTCGCTTAGGCGCAGCCAGCGCACAAGCGCCGCCGTGCCGGACCTGTTCGATATGGATGCGCGGATGCTGCGCCGCGACCGCGCCGCCCGCAGCGGCGCCGAATTGTTCCTGTACGAACGCACGTTCGACGATTGCCTCGAGCGGATCGCGCTGATCCATCGACGCTTCGAGCGCATGCTGCTGATCGGCTGTCCCGACCCGAGCTGGCCGGACCGGTTGCGCACGATCGCAAGCGCTGTCGATGTGCGCGACCCTGGCCCATTGTTCGCCAAGCGTGCGGGGGGCGAGACCCTGGTCGAAGACTCGTGGGCGCCCGACGAGGCCGCGTGGGACCTCGTGCTGGCGCTCGGTACGCTCGACAGCGTCAACCACCTTCCGCTGGCCCTGCGCCTCATCCGCTCTGCGATGCGAGCCGACGCCTTGCTCATAGGCGCACTGTCGGGCGGGGACACGGTACCCCAGCTCAGGAACGCGATGCGGGCCGCCGACGCCGTCTCGGGCCTGGCTGCGCCCCACGTCCATCCACGCATCGAAGCGGCGGCGCTCGCGCCGCTGCTGACCGACAGCGGGTTCGTGCGGCCCGTCGTCGACGTCGATCGGGTGTCGGTTTCTTACCCCTCGCTCGCGCCGCTGGTCACCGACCTCAGGCGGATGGGCACGACGAACGTGCTTGCGGCGCGGCCGAGCTTCGTCGGCAAAGCGGCACTCGCGGCGGCGGCCGGCGCGTTCAGCAACGCCGGCGACGGATCGCGAACCGTCGAGACCTTTGAAATTCTGCATTTCGCGGCGTGGACCCCGGCCAACCGCTGAAGCGCTATTAACTGTAGAGCGCCAAGACTTATTAACCCTGCATCCGTTAGACCCGCCGTGTGGACGTGGACCAGAGGAGGGTGGCGTGATCGCTATCCGGACAATCTTGCGCACGCTTTGTGCCGACAGGCGCGGGGCGACTGCGATCGAATATGGACTAATTGCCGCCCTCATCGTTGTCGCGATGATCGGCGGTCTTCAGGCGTTGGGCGGCGGCGTTGGCGGCAAGTGGTCCGTCATCCAGCACGAATTTGAGAACGCCGGCTAACGTACAGGCTCAAGTGCGGCGAGAACCGTAGACGACCAGCTTGACCTTCTGGCCGGGTCCCAGGCGGCTGTTTGCCGTAAGCGCGTTCAATGAGAGAAATCGCTCGAGCTTGAAATCGCGATAGGCCATTCGGCTGCTCAGCGATTGGACCGTGTCCCCCGGCCGCACCGTTTCGACATGGACTACCCGCGGCCGGATGGCGGCCGCCTCGGCCGCCGTAATCCTACGCAATGAATTGATCATCGGCACGAATGGCCCGACGCCGTAGCCGCCCGGCGTCAGCATCACGAAATAATAGACGCGCTGCGGGTCCCATTGGAACGCCGCGACGCTCGCGTCGATGGGGCCGGAATCGGCATTGACCCGAGCGGTAGTGATCGCCGCCGGCATGCCGTTGATCGTCACCCGCTGCGGTGGCGGATAGGCAAGCTGGAACTGTCCCTCGGTCAGCTGCTGGTATGCGAAGGCGATTGCCTGATCGAGATTCGGTGGTCCCTGCCGGAACTGCGCCTTGCCCGCCGAGCCCGAGACGGTAACCGCCGTGGTGCCGTTGGACATCAAATAACCCTGCGGGACCCTGAACTGGATCCGAAGGTCGGGATGGGTAAAGGTCGGCCCCTCGATGACGCCCTGGGCCGGGTCGTCGTCCACGTATAGGCCTTCGAGTGCGCTCAGGAACTGGTCGCGGTTGCGCGCGCCGGTTCCGAGCCGGCCGGTGGCGCGGCCTTCCGCAAGGGCGCGCTGCATCCGGTTCTCGCTCAAAGGATGGGTGCTCGCCCACTCCGGCGTCTGCCGGTTCGTCCGCCCTTGGACCCGCGCTTCGAGCGCGCTCTGGCGGCTGAGCGCCGCGAGCACGCCGACGGCCCCCGCGGGGTCATAACCCGCGGCGATCATATATTTGAGGCCGAGCGTGTCGGCCTGATATTCCTGATCGCGCGAGAAGCTCAACATGTCGAGCCGGGAGCGAGCGGTCAGCACATCTTCGATGCCGGAGCCGAAGATCGCGCCGATGATTTGGCCGAAGACGCCCAGCGGGCTGCGCTGCGCATATTGCTCGCGGACGTGCGCGTGGTTCGCCGCGACGTGGCCAACCTCGTGGCCAAGCGCGAAGGCGAGTTGCGATTCATCGTCCATCAGGCCCATCAGCTGGCGCGTGATGTAGACATATCCGCCGGGCAGCGAGAAGGCGTTCTCGACCGCCGAATTCAGGGTCGTGAAGTGCAGCGCCTGGCCCGGATTGGCGATCCCCGAATAAGCGCCGACGCGGTGGCCGACGGAGGCGACGTAGGCCGCGCGCGCGCCAGTCTCCTGGCCGCCGAGCTCCTGGACCAGCTGCGCCTGGTCGCGTTGGGCTTCGGCAACGTCGCGGGGATCAAGGTAATGCGCCCGCTGTGCGGCCGCCGGCGCGAAGGCCAGCGCCGCGGCGGTGAGCAAGAGGAACCTTTTGCGCATTTTGGCGGACCCGATTCTTCCGTGTCGGATCACAATTAAGCGCCAATATTTTGAACGGGGAATGACTGGCGGCGGCTCCTCGCCCCCGCGCGGCGTCAGCCGATGGCGAGGAACTTGGCGCGGCGCTGCGCGCGAAGCTCGTCCGGGCCGAGATTGCCGCATCCGTCGAGCTCCTCGATGAGGGCGCCCTTCAGGGCCCCGATGGCGGCCTCGGGGTCGCGGTGGGCGCCGCCCAGCGGCTCATTGACGATTCGGTCGATGACCCCGAGCGCCTGCTGGTCCTGGGCAGTGATCTTCATCGCCTCGGCCGCCTCGGGCGCCTTGTCGGCCGTGCGCCACAGGATCGACGCGCAGCCTTCCGGCGAGATCACCGAATAGACCGCATGCTCGAACATCAGCACGCGGTTCGCGCTGGCGATCGCCACCGCGCCCCCCGAACCGCCCTCGCCGACAATCACTGCGATCATCGGCACGCGCAGCGCCAGGCATTCCTCAGTCGAGCGGGCGATCGCCTCGGCCTGGCCGCGCTCCTCGGCTTCGACTCCGGGGAAGGCCCCCGGCGTGTCGACCAAGGTAACGACGGGAATGCCGAAGCGGTCGGCCAACCGCATCAGGCGGATCGCCTTTCGGTAGCCCTCGGGCTTGGCCATGCCGAAATTGTGCTTGAGGCGGGAGGCGGTGTCGTCGCCTTTCTCGTGGCCGAGGAGCATCACCGGGCGGCCGTCGATTCGGGCGAAGCCGCCGATGATCGCGGGATCGTCGGCAAAGGCGCGGTCGCCCGCCAGCGGCATGAAATCGTCGGCGATGCCTGCGACATAATCCTTGAAGTGCGGCCGGTCGGCATGGCGCGCCACCTGCGCCTTCTGCCAGGGCGTAAGCTTCGCGTAGGTGTCGCGAAGCAGCTTGTTAGCCTTGGTCTCGAGCCGGCTGATTTCCGGGTCGATGTCGATATCGTCAGAGCTGCTGGCGGTCTCGCGCAGCTCAGCGACGCGGGTCTCAAGCTCGGCGATCGGCTTCTCGAAGTCGAGGTAGTTCAGCATTGGCAGCGGCGGGTAAGCATGGCCGGGCGGAGCGTCAACGACCGCGGGTCGCGAGAGGGTGCCGCATATTGACGAGCTCGACTAGGCGCGCGCTGTCGACATGAGTGTAGATTTGAGTGGTCGCGATGTCGGCGTGGCCGAGCAGGGACTGCAAGACACGAAGGTCCGCACCGCCCGAGAGGAGGTGCGTCGCAAAGGCGTGGCGAAGAACGTGCGGGCTGACGCGCTCGGGCGCGATGCCCGCATCGGCGGCCATGGCGCGGACGATCTGGAACAAGCGGACGCGGCTCAAGTGGCTCTTGCCGCTCGGGAACAGCCACGAGCTGCCGCCCGGCGCGATCTCGAGCCATTTGCCGACGGCGATGGCCGCCCGGGATGAGATCGGCACCAGCCGCTCCTTGGAACCCTTGCCGCGGACGATCAGGAACGGGTGGCCGGCGCGCACCGCCCCGCACGGCAAGCCGACCAGTTCGCTCGCCCTGAGGCCAGAGCCGTAGAGCAGCTCGAGCAGCGCGAGATTGCGCAGCGCGGCGAGCTCACCGCTTGCGGCGCGGTCCTCGGCGGCCTCGAACATCCGGCCGACCTCGTCCGGCTCGAGGATGCGCGGGAGCGGGCGCTCGAGGCGCGGGCGCGGGAGCGCAGCCGATGGGTCGTCCTTCCGAAGACCATCATCGACGAGGAAGCCGAAGAAGCGCCGAAGCGCGGCGGCGCGTCGAGCGACTGTCGTTGGCGCCAGCTCGGCCCACCGCTCTCCGAAACGCGCCAGCTCGTCGGTCGACGCGCTTCCAAGCGATCCGACGCTCTCCGCGGCGCGCTCCAAATCGTTGCGATAGGCGGCAAGCGTGTGCCGCGATGAGCCCGCTTCCGCGGCCATCATGTCGAGGAAGCGATCGACCAGGGCGCGGTCGTCCGCGGTCACGTTCTTGAGAGAGCCTCGGAGGCGATCATCCGCGCCGTGAAGCCCTGGCCCGTGCGATTGAGGGCCGAGACCGCATGATAGAGATGTGCCGAAGGTACCCGTTCGAACAGCGGCGTCTGCAGCCCGGTGCCGGTCAGGATCAGCACCGTCCCACCCTGGCCGCGCGTGGCGGCGGCGTCGATCATCTGCGTCCAGCTGGACACGTGGCCGAGCGACAGGCCGTAACGGCGGTTGAGGCTGTTGGCAGTGTCCGCGCTGATGCGGCCGAGGCCGGCGAGGCCGGCGACGAGCAAGGCGCTGCGCACCCGGCCCTGGCTTTTGTCGCGCCGGATGAAGCTTGAGATGCGGCTCGTGCCGACGTCGGCAACATTGGGTGCGCCGAGCGCGAGCATCGCCCAGCAGCGGTCGCTGTCGTCACTGTCCATCTTGTTGACAGCGGGAATCCAGCGCGCTGCCGCCTCGTCATAGCCGCCCGCAAACAGCGCCGAAATGAGGTCGGGCGCGTCCTTGGCGAGCTTCGCGCTCGGCTCGACGAGCGTGGCTGCGCGCGCGACGAGCGCCCGCGCCGCTTCCTTGTGCAGCCCATCCTTGCCCGTCGCGAGCAGCTTGCGGACGGCGGCGAGACGCGTCTCCGGGTCCTTGCCGACGAACGCCAGGCGGAGCTGCCAAGGGTCGCTGTCGCCAAGGTCGCTTGGGTCGCTGGAATCGTAAATCTGGGAATAGAGATCGACCAGCGATTGCGACGAGAAGACGCCGAGGCCGGCCGCAATCAAGGCGGAAGGCAGCCGCTGCTGGGGCGTCAGCAAAGCCGCGCGAGCCTGATATGCGCGCAGCTGAACGGGCGATGCGTTGATCAGCCGGTCGGGCGGTAACATCCCGGTCCCGGTTGCAAGGCCGAAGCGCCAGGCGGTCAGCGAGTCCACGGGCTCCCACTCGATGGTCGATGCCCGGCCGTTGCCGCCGGCCCCGACGACTTTCTCGGCAAGCGCCAGGTCGACTCCGCCAATGCGCCCGAAGCGGCGTGCCTGGTCGATCATCGCCGACGCGCTTTCCGGCTCGCCGGCAAGCGCCGCGCACATCGCCTGGACGAGCGCGCGGATACCCGGATCGCTTTGGCGGATGCCGTCCTCGAGCGGGCACAGGGCGGGCGGATCGGCGTTGGCGAGCGCGCTCTGCACCGCGACCTGCACCATCTTGGGCGTGAAGCGATCGGTGTCGACGGCGGCGACCAGCATTCGCGCAGCATCCGCCTCGCCGAGGCGAAGCAGCAGCCAAGCGCGCTCGGCGACCCAGTCGACCGGATGGACCGCGGGCGGCGCATGGATCTTGGCGAGCAGCGCGTCGCGCAATGCAATATGCGCCCAGCGCGAGGCAATCGGGACCTGCATGCGGCGCATGAGCGTCGAGAGGAATGCCCCATTGGCAGCGCCCCAGGCATCGTCGCCGAGGCCCGCGTCCCGCGGGCTCAGCGCCCCCACGGTCCAGGGATCACGCCGCGCCCAGCCGGGATATTCGACCGGCGGAGTCGGCGGCGCGAGGTTGGCATTCGCGTTGGCGTTCGCCACCTCCTCGACCGCAGTCTCGTCCGCGCCTTCCGGCGACGCCGAGGGCGACGATGATCCTTGCGCCGGCGCCGCACTTTTCTGCGTCGCCGCGGGCGGAGTCGCGGGTGCCGGTTGGGGTCCTGCTGCCTGCTGGGCGAGCGCCGGCAACGCCAGGACAATTGCCGCCGACGCAATCAGAAGCGGCTTAATGCGCATTGCCCCCCTGCGCGACGGGAACCTCAATCGTGTGAGTCGGGCGTTGCCGCGGCAGGGTCGACAGCAGGAACAACGCGCCAATCAGCAGGACGGCGATGATGATGAGGACTAATAATCGCGACATGACGACGGTTTTTGCCGACGGCGCAAGCCACTGTATAGCCCTTTTCTAGTGAGTGAAATCGGCAAGCGTCTCGACCGCCCGTTGGTGCTGGTCGGGTTGATGGGGGTTGGAAAGTCGACGGTCGGGCGGCGCCTGGCCAAGCGCCTCGGCTTGCCCTTTGTCGACAGCGACGCCGAGATCGAGGGCGCGGCCGGCTATCCGGCGGCAGAAGTCTTCGAACGCTATGGCGAACGCGACTTCCGCGACGGCGAGCGGCGCCTGGTCGCCCGGCTGATTGAGGGTGATATCGGCGTGATCGCGACTGGCGGCGGCGCCTATGTCGATCCGACCACGCGCAAGCTCCTGAACGAGCGGGCGATCACCGTCTGGCTCGACGCGCCGGTCGATATCCTCGCCGAGCGCACGTCGCGCCGCGATACCCGCGCTCAGCTGCGCCACGGCGATCCCAAGGCCGTGCTCGAGAAATTGTCGGAGGAGCGCCGCCCGTCCTACGCGGAAGCTCACATCCATGTGAAAAGCGGCGACGGCGCGCACCGGGACGTGGTCGAGGCGATCGTCGCTGCGGTCGAGGACTTTCTGGATCGCCGCGGCGGCGGTCTTCAATCGCCGCCGCCGGCGCCCTGAACGACGGCCGGATTCGGCTCCTCCTCAGCCAGCGGTCGGTCGGCCGCAAACGCCGTTTCCCAGCCGGCCCTGACGTCGCCTGTCCGGCTCTGTCGCTCGAGCCGCTGGCAATCGCGCAGCCGGTACTCGCGTTCGACGCGCTCGGCTTCGCCGGAGTCGATCCCGCTCGCCGTGAGCGCGGCCTTGCCCATTCCGACGGCGCTCTCGAACAGCTCGCGGGTCGCGAACGCGATGTCGAGGCCGTCGAGCTCGAGCATGTGCCGGCGGTCGAAAACGCGGACCATGATCGAGGCCTGGGGGAATGCCTCGAGCACCGCGGCGACTGCGTCCTGGCTGAGCTCCCCACCCTCATTGTCGTTGCAGAAGGCGATGATCTTCGCGGTTTCCGCGCCGGCGGTCCGAAGCAGATCGATGCGAAGACCATCACCATAATAGACCTTGGTCCCGAACTCCTGCGACAGCTCGATCTGGCTGGGTTTCTTGTCGATGATGGTGACGCCGATGCGCTTGGCCTGGAGCATTTGCGCCACCGTCTGCCCGAAGCGGCCGTAGCCGACCACGATCGCGCTTGTCTCGGGCGACAGCTCGGGACCGTCGAACCCCTCGCCGCCCCGCTCCTCCCGCATTTCGAGCCAGTCGGTCAGCCGCATCAGGAAGGGCGTGGCGACCATCGACAAGGTGACGACAGCGCTGAACAGCGATGCCGCTTCGGGCGAGACGAGCCGCGCCGCCGTGGACTGGCCGAACAGCACAAATCCATATTCACCGGCCTGGCTGAGCAGGAGCCCGAGCCGGACGCTGCGCGGCCAATTATTGCCGAAGATTCGGCAAAGGCCGGCGATCAGCACCGTCTTGGTGAGGATCAGGCTGACTGCGATGCCGAGGACGAGCATCGGCCGCGCTGCGACCAGATGCAGGTCGAGCAGCATCCCGACCGAGAGGAAGAAAAGGCCGAGCAGGATCGAGCGGAATGGCTCGACGTCGCTTTCGATCTCATGGCGGTATGGCGATTCGGCGAGGACCACGCCGGCGACTAGGGCGCCAAGCGCGGTCGACAGCCCGAACTGGCGCATCACCGCGGCTGCGCCGATCACGGTGAACAGCCCCGCGACGATGAACAACTCGCGCTCGCCAAAGCGGCCGATCAGCCGGAACAACGGGTTCAGGACCAGCCGGCCCACGGCGACCAGCCCCACCACCGCAACGAGCGTGAACAGCGCAAGCTTCCACCCGGTCGGCGCGCTCGGGTCGGGCGCCGGCGCCATCGCCGCGATGATCGTGATCAGCGGAATGACGGCGAGGTCCTGGAACAGCAGGATCGAGAAAGTGCGCTCGCCCTGCGGCGTATTGAGCTCATTCTCCGAGCGGAGCATCGGCAGCACCTGCGCCGTCGATGACAGTGCCAGCGGCAGTCCGATCGCGATCGACACCTTCAAGGAAAGGTGCAGTGTAAAATAGAGCATCAGGCTCAGCACCGCCCCGCACAGGACAACCTGCGCGAGACCGAGCCCGAATATGTCACGGCGCAGCCGCCACAAGCGGCTCGGCTGAAGCTCGAGCCCGACAATGAACAGCAGCAGCGAAATGCCGATTTCGGAGACGCGCTGCACCGCTTCCGGCTCTCGGAAATATCCCAGCACCGACGGGCCGATCAGCGCCCCGGCGACAATATAGCCGAGCGTGGCGCCGAGCCCGAGGCGGCGGAACAGGGTGACGAACACCAACGCGACCCCGAGCATCAGCGCCGCGTCGCGAAGGAGCCCTCCGACGAGGACGGGAGCGGAACTAGTCACGCGCCGCGCTATCGATCGCCGCGAGCAAAGCCCGGAAAGGCAGCAGGACCGCTCCGTGGCGCGAGGTCCGCGAGCGGGCAGGCGCGAGCGCGGTGAGCCCCGGCCAATGCGGCTCCGCGTCGCACCCGGCGAGCCAGTCGCCGAGCTGTTTCACGGCTTGATCGACCTCGCGTCGGCTCCGCCCAGGGGCACCGCGTTCCAACAGGGCCGAAGCCGCCTGCCCGAATGCGCAAGCGTGGACCGACTGCGTTAGCGCCGCGATTCGACCCTCGCCACTGAGCTGCACTGAAGTCGTCACCCGGCTGCCGCAGGTCGGCGACCGCACCTCCGCCCGCCCGTCCTCACGCTCAAGCTGATGTGGCTCCTCGACCGACGCCGCGAGCCGCAGGATCTCGGTCGTGTAGAGCGGCGCATTCATTCGCGCCGCCATGTAGTGCCGCTCGGCCCGTCTTCCAAAATGATCCCTTCGGCCTTGAGCTCTTCGCGGATCCGGTCCGCGGCGGCGAAGTCGCGATTCTGCTTGGCCTCGGCACGTGCAGCAATCCGCGCTTCGATCGCGGATGCGTCGGCATCACCCTGAAACCACTCAGCGGGAGTCTGTTCGAGCAGCCCGAGAAGTCGCGCACTGGCTTTCAGTGCGCCGCCTTCCAAGCCCGACAGCCGAGACAGCGCCAAAGGCGTGTTGAGATCATCGCGCAATGCGTCGAGCACGCCCCCGTCAACGTCTTCCAGCGCCGCATCGGCGGCCTTTCTATACAGGCCGTCGAGCGTTGCCTTGGCCTGTGCGACGAGCGTCTCCGTCCACGGGAGCGGCTGGCGGTAATGCGCCGACAGCAGCGCCAGCCGCAGCGTTTCGCCTTTGTGCCCCTGCGCCAGCAGCTCCGCCGGCGTGACGATGTTGCCCAGGCTCTTGGACATTTTCTCCGCACCCATGTCGACGAAGCCGTTGTGCACCCAGAATCTCGCGAGCGGCGCGCCGCCGTGGGCGCAGCGGCTCTGCGCGATCTCATTCTCGTGGTGGGGGAAAATGAGGTCGAGGCCACCGCCGTGGATGTCGATCGTCTCGCCGAAATGCGCCGCGATCATCGCCGAGCATTCGATGTGCCAGCCCGGCCGGCCGCGGCCCCAGGGTGAGTCCCATCCTATCACCCCTTCCGCGCTCGGCTTCCACAGCACGAAGTCGGCGGGATCGCGCTTGTACGGCGCGACCTCGACCCGCGCTCCGGCGACCATCGCGTCGCGATCGCGCCTGCTGAGCACGCCGTAGTCGGGGTCGCTGGCGACGGAGAAGAGCACGTGACCCTCCGCCTCATAGGCATTGCCGTGACCGAGCAGCCGCTCGATCATACCGACCATCGCCCCGATCTCCCGCGTCGCGTGCGGCGCAATGTCCGGATCCCGCACGCCGAGCGCGCGCATGTCCTCGAGATAATCGCGCTCATAGCGCTCGGCGATCACCGCGGGGTCGACACCCTCCGCCTCGGCGGCATCGATAATCTTGTCGTCGACGTCGGTGACGTTGCGCGCATAGATCAGGCTTGTCTCGCCGAACTCGTGCCGGATCAGGCGGGCCAGCGTGTCGAACACCACCGCCGGCCGGGCGTTGCCGACGTGGGCGCGCCCATAGACCGTCGGCCCGCACACATACATGGTGATACGCTGCTTGTTGAACGGGACGAACAGCCGTTTCTCCCGGCTGAGCGTGTCGTGGAGGGTGATCATCGCTGCGGCAGTCTGTGCCGCCGCGCCTCGACCCAATCGACGATCGCCCGGCCGCTCGCGTTGAGGAGCGGATAGGTGCGCGATTTGGTCATCCACTGTGGCCGGTCGGCCTGCGGGCCGTAGACCATGTCCGTGGCGAGATTGGCGAGGAGGAAGAAAAGCGTCGCGCCGAGAAGGCCTTTCACGGCGCCGAATCCGCCGCCGAGGACGCGGTCGATCGGCCCCAGCATCGCGTGTCGCCGAGTCCGCCCGCCGATGGAGCGCGCAAGCAGCTTGACGATAAGGAAGCTCGGCACGAACAGGATTGCGAACGCGAGCACCGCGGCGGCGGCCGGACTGGTGTGGAAGCTGTTCTCAAGGCCGCTCCACAGCTGCGCGTGGAACAGTTTGAGCATGGCGACGCCGACGATCCATGCGAACAGCGAAATCACTTCATGGACGAAGCCGCGCACGACCCCCACGGCGGCACCGCCGATCAGCAACAGGAACACGAAGACGTCCAGCGCGGTCATGGCTCCGCGCTAGCGAAGGGCAGCAGCCGATGAAAGCCTAGTCGAGGATCGGCTTGTACACCGCGACCCGGGTGGGCGGCGGGACGCGGAGCCGCAGCAGGCTGATCCCGGCGGCGATCAGCGCCGCTATGGCCGACGCGAGCAGCAGCCTGGGCGCGATGGCGACCCCGGCGAGGTGGAACGCCACTCCAACCGTCACCGCGCCGGCCGTCTGGCCCAGCAGCCGGGCCGTCGCCAGCATTCCGCCGGCAGCCCCCGACCGCGGCTTCGGCGCCGCGCTGACGATGATCCGGTTGTTGGGCGACTGGAACAGCCCGAAGCCGAGGCCGCACACCGCCATTCGCCAGGCGATGTCGAGATTGTCGGGCGATGGGCCGAGGCGCGAAAGCAGGAACAGGCCGGCGGCGAAGACCGCGAGACCGATCCCGCCGAGCAGGCCGGCGGGGACCTTGTCGGCAAGCCGCCCGGCGAACGGCGCGGCAAAGCCGACGGCGATCGGCCACGGCGTCATCAGCAAGCCCGTCTCTACGACGCTTCGGCCGAGCACCGACTGGAACAGGAACGGAAGCGCGACATAGGCCAGCATCTGCGCTGCAAACGAGACGATCGAGGTCGTGATCGACAGGGTGAAGATCGGAATCCGCAGCAGGTCGAGCGGGATCAGCGGGTTTGCCACGCTCCACTCCCGCCGCACCAGCACCGCCCCGGCAACGATCCCGCCGAGGACCATCAGCAGCGCGACCTCGCTGCCTTGCCGGGCGAAATCCTCGGCGCCGAACACGATGCACCCCATCATTGCCGCGCTCAGCAATGCCGAGCGCCAGTCGAACCGTTGCCCGTGCCCCTGTGGGTCCGGGAGCGCGCGCCGCGCGACGATCAGCGCGGCGATGCCGATCGGCAGGTTGATCAGAAACAGCCACGGCCATGAAGCGACGCTGAGGATCAGCGCCGCCAGCGTGGGTCCCGTCGCCGCCGACATCGACAGCACCAAAGCGTTATAACCGATGCCGCGCCCGAGCATTTTCGCCGGATACGTCGCTCGAACCAGCGCGGCGTTCATGCTCATGATGCAGGCCGCGCCGACACCCTGCAGCACGCGAGCGGCGATCAGCAGCTCGAGCCGCCCGCTGAGCGCGCATCCGACCGAGCCCAAAGTGAACAGCGCCAGCCCCGGGATGTAGATGCATTTGTAGCCCAGCCGGTCGCCCAGCGCCGCTAGCGGCAGGAGCAGCACCGTGATCGTCAGCTGATAGGCGTTGATGATCCACACCGACAGCGCCGGCGAGGCGCCGAGCTCGCGCCCGATCGTCGGCAGCGCAACATTTGCGATCGCCCCGTCGAGCACCGCCATCGACAGCGCGAGCCAGATTGCCGCTGCCGACCAGTAGCGGCGGGGGAGCGGCAGCCCGTCCTCGGCGTGCGCGGAAGATTTGAGGTCGGATTGGATGTTCATCGCGGCGGCCTTCACCGGCCAACGCACTGGCAGGCCAAGCGATGCCGGGCGAGTTAAATTGCGGTCAGGCCGGGCGGCGGACGACGGCGACAAGGCTGACGCCGAACGGCATCGGCACTCGGCCGATGAGTGCCGCTTCGAGGCCGAATATCCTGTCGAGCAGCCAATTCACGGGCTGCGCGGGCAGCCTGTCGTCGGCCGATTGACGGCGGGTGACCTTGCCGACGACCCGCGTGGCGGCGATCGGTGGGTAGAGCAGAGTGTTGAACGACGAAAGCAGCTGCACCTCGAGGCCGCTGCGCAGGAACAGCTCCCGAAGCTTCTTCTTGGTGTAGCGGCGGAAATGGTGGTGCGCGGCGTCGTGCGCGCTCCACATCCACGGGTTGGCCGGCACGGTCATCAGCAGCGCCCCGCCGGGCTTGAGCCGCATGTGGATTGCGCGCAGCGCTGCGAGGTCGTCGGGCACATGCTCGAGCACGTCGAGCAGCGCGACCAGGTCATAGCCGTTGCGCTTGAACATCGACAGGTCGGGGAGCTTGGCCTTCTTGACCCTGCCCGGCAGCCGTTTGTTGGCGACGGCCCGGGCACAGCGGTCGAGCTCGCCCGCCGACAGGCTTCCGAATCTCTTGAGCATCGCCAAATTATGGCCCGTGCCGCAGCCGATCTCGAGGATCCGCGCCTTCTTCGGAGGCTTTACGACTCGGCGGATCAGAGTCTCGAGGATGCGCCGCCTGGCAAGGAACCACCAATGATCCTGGTCGAGTTCGGCCATGCGATCGAAGACGGCGCGTTCCATTCAGCTTTACCCCCCGGTGCGCGCCGTTCTTGGCAGGCAGGAGTAAAGGTCTCGTAAACCATTGCCATTTAGCTTTGCCGGCGACGAGGGAGGGAACGTGACCGCTCAGCCGCGCAAGAAAGCCGTACCGGCGCCATCGGTCGCCGACCTGCGCGCCGCACTGATCAAGCTCGGCATGGTCGCGCCGCTGCTTTCGGTCATCGTGCCGGTCAAGAACGAGGAGCAGGGCATCCTCCCGTTCGTCGAGCGGGTCGGCGCAATCCTCGACTCCATTGCCAGGCGCGAAGGCTGGGAAATCCTGTTCGTCGACGACGGCAGCAGCGACAACACCCTCGCCGCCATCACCGCCGCAAATCTTAACGATGCGCGGGTTCGCGCCCTCTCGCTGTCACGCAACTTCGGCAAGGAGGCGGCCTTGAGCGCGGGCCTCGACTACGCCCGCGGCCAGGCGGTGATCCCGATGGACGTGGACATGCAGGACCCGCCCGAGGTGCTGCCCGCGATGGTCGCCAAATGGCGCGAGGGCCATGACATGGTGTTCGGGGTCCGCCGCTGCCGAGACAGCGATCCGCTGCCCAAGCGCCTTACGGCTGGCCTCTATTACCGCGCGCACAACTGGGTCTCGCACGACAAGATCCCCGAAAATGCCGGCGACTTCCGCCTGCTCGACCGCAAGGTGGTCGAGGTCATCCGCAAGCTCCCCGAGCGCAACCGCTTCATGAAGGGCCTGTTCGCCTGGGCCGGGTTCAGGCAAGCCGCGGTCGAATATGATCGCGCCGAGCGCGCGACGGGCGCGACCAAGTACAATTACTGGAAGCTGTGGACGCTGGCGCTGGACGGGATCACGTCGGCGTCGACCGTCCCGCTGCGTATCTGGAGCTATGTCGGGGCGCTGGTCGCGCTGTTCGCACTTAGCTACGGCGCCTTTCTCGCCGTGCAGACGATGATGTTCGGCAATCCGGTGCCCGGCTACGCCTCGATCATGGTTTCGGTGCTGTTCCTCGGCGGCATCCAGCTGATCTCACTCGGCGTGCTCGGCGAATATGTCGGCCGAATCCTGACCGAAACCAAGCAGCGGCCGCTCTATGTTGTGCGAGATACGGTGGGCGTGGACGTGGACTCTGCGCGCTAACCGGTTTTGTCATTGCTGAAGGCGCAGTGCAGCTGATCTCCCTTGGCGCGTCATTGGCTCACCGCCCCAGCACCTGATCAACTAGCTGCCGCAAGTTGGCGAACTCTGCGACGCGTACCCCCTCGCCGCCTTTCACCCCTTTGGGCACCCAGCCGCTCTCGAACCCGAGCTTGGCGGATTCCTTGAGCCTCAACCCTGCATGCGCGACCGGGCGAATTTCGCCCGACAGCGCGATCTCGCCGAGGACCACGCATTCGCTCGGCACCGGCCGCTCAGACATCGCCGACACCAAGGCCGCTGCGACCGCCAGGTCCGCCGCCGGATCGCTCAGCCGGTATCCTCCCGCGACGTTGAGATAGACCTCGGCCGTCGCGAAGCTCATGCCGCAGCGCGCCTCGAGCACCGCGAGGATCATCGCCAGCCGCCCGCTGTCCCAGCCGACCGCCGCCCGGCGGGGAGTCGCTCCGGTCGCGAGCCGCACAGTAAGTGCTTGAATCTCAACCAGAACGGGCCGGGACCCCTCGATTGCCGGGAAGACGCTCGTGCCACTGACCGGCTCGCCGCGGTGGGTGAGGAACAGGGCCGAGGGGTTGGGAACTTCAGTGAGACCCTGCCCCTCCATCGCGAACACGCCGATCTCGTCGGTGCCGCCGAAGCGGTTCTTCATCGCGCGGAGGATGCGGTATTGGTGGCTGCGCTCGCCCTCGAAGCTCAGCACCGTGTCGACCATATGCTCGAGCACGCGCGGGCCGGCGATGGTGCCGTCCTTGGTGACATGCCCGACCAGCACCGGCCGCGTCCCTTCCATTGCTGGAAACACGCTGGTGCCGCTCACCGGCTCGCCGCGATGAGTGAGGAACAAGGCCGACGGGTTCGGAACTTCGCTCAGCCCCTGCCCTTCCATCGCGAACACGCCGATCTCATCGGTACCGCCGAAGCGGTTCTTCATCGCGCGGAGGATTCGATATTGATGGCTGCGCTCGCCCTCGAAGCTCAGTACCGTGTCGACCATATGTTCGAGCAC
>JBJMVJ010000072.1:0-8762 GCA_045810685.1 Sphingomonas sp. | reverse complement strand
GAGGGCCGTTCACCAGCATCGAGGACTTCGCGGCGCGGATCGATCCGCGAATGCTTAATCGGCGGCAGCTTGAAAGCCTGGCGGGCGGTGGCGCGTTCGACGCGCTGAACGCGAACCGGGCAGCAATATTCGACGGGGCGGAGACGATCCTCGCCCATGCGGCGAGTGCTTACGATCAAAAGATCAGCGGGCAGGCCGGGCTGTTTGGGGTTGCCTCAGCCGAGATGGCGCCCATACGCCTCCCACGCGACGCCTCGTGGTCTTTGGCTCAGCGCATGGCGGCCGAGCGGGAGGCATTCGGCTTCTACTTCTCCGCTCACCCGGTGGATTCGGCGAGGCACTTGCTTGCCGCGCACAAGGTCAAGACATTCGCCGAATTGGCGGAGATCCGGATCGCCGAGGGCGAGCGGGCCAGCGCGACCATGGCTGGGCTGGCCGAAGGCGTCCGTTGGCGCGTGTCCGCGAAAGGTCGGCGCTACATGGTCGCGGCGCTGTCCGACCGCTCAGGTCAGTTCGAAGCGACCGTGTTCGACGAAGAACCGTCGAGCGCGCTGGAAGCGGCTGCAAAGGCGGGTGCGTGCGGTCTTCTGACGGTCGAGCTGGACCGCCGTTCAGGCGATGATTCGCCGCGCGTGACGATCAAGCGCTTCCAGCCGCTCGAGGCGCTCGCGCAAAGGACGCGGCTGCAGATGACGATCCGGCTCGCGGACGCGTCCTTCGCCGACCGCGCAGTGCGTGAGTTGGCGGAGGCGCGGGGCGGCAACGGCCTGGTGCGCTTTGTTGTACCGCTCGCCTCAGGCGGGGAAGCGCTGGTGATCGCCGGTCGCGACTTCACCCTCGACGCGGAACTCGCCGCGCGGGTCGCACGCGTGACCGGCGAGGGGAGCGTGGACCTTTCCGTCCAGGAGCCGCCAAGACTGGCACTCGTCGGGTGAATGACCGGGTTGGGCTAGTGAAGAATGCGCGCACCGGCGTGGACGGTCAGGCCCAATAGACAGAACGTCGCAAGGTTGAACGCGATAAAGCGGTAGAGGACCACGTTGGTCGTCGCTTGGATCAGGCTGTGGACGATCCGGAACGCGACGTAGCCCCAGGCGAGGTAGAGATTGATTCCACCTCCGAAGTCGAGCAGCGCCAGCGTCAGCGCGATCGCATAGAAGATCGTCGGCTGCTCCATCAAATGGTTGTAATTGTGCGCTTTCCAATTCGCTTCATCGGGAATTGCGCCCTCTAGCGCGCCGCCGCGGGTGCCCCGGCGGCCCTTGAGGCTGATGCCCGCCCGGCGCATCGCCGGAATCCGCGCCGCGTACATCCAGACCTGCATCACCAGCGTCCAGGCGACTAGCGCCACGACGGGCGCGAGAATTGGGCTGTATTCCATGAAAACCCTCCCCCTGCTGAGAGGGAGAGGGTGCTTCAGTTCGTTACGCTTGGCAATCGACTAGTCGAAGAGCTGGGCGAAGCGGCGCTTCTCGCGGTTGCGCCAGGCGCCGCGATGCCAGGCGTCGCTGGCGAGTAGCGGGAGGACGCTGGTCGCCTCGGCGAATACCATCTGCTCCATCGCCGTCGACACCTTGCCCCAGCTCGCGGCCTCCTGCAGCGTCGAGGAGGAGCAGGCGCCGTCGCGCACGTCGGCAACGGTGATCTGCACCGCATATTTGTGCACTTCGACGTCCTCGTGGCCGAGAATCTCGGCGCAGACGACCGTATCCTGTGCGAAATTCTTCGGCACTCCGCCGCCGATCATCAGCAAGCCGGTAGTGCCTGCCTTGATCTTGATATCGGTGAGCTCGCGGAAGTCGGCGATGCTGTCGAGGGTCATGTAATGGCCGCCGCGCTTCATCGCGTCGACCTGGTGCTTGACGAGGCCGAAGCCGGCCGAGCTGTCGGTGAACGCCGGGCAGAAGATCGGCACGTCGTGCTCGTAGGCGAGCTGGACGAGGCTGCCGGCCTTCTTGGCGTTGCCCTCGCTCAGCCACTTGCCCATCTCGCGGATGAAGGCGCGGCTGCTGTACGGGCGCGGCTCCAGGCTGTTGGCGATCGCACCGATGGTGAAATCGCAATCCTGCAGCTGCTGTTCGTCGATATAGGTGTCGTAGATGCGGTCGATGTAGAGCGAGCGCAGTGTATCATCGTCAGGGATTTCATTGGCTTGGTAGTGTTTGTGACCAAGCGCTTCGAAGAAATCCATGTCGACGATCGCGGCTCCGGTGGCGACGATCGCGTCGACCATGTTCGACTTCACGAGCTCGGCATAAAGATCCATGCAGCCGCCCGCCGATGTCGAGCCGGCGATCACCAGGATGATCGAGCAGGCCGGATCCTCGAGCATCTGGTTGTAGATTCCGGTGGCGCGCGCGAGGTCGCGGCTGGTGAAGCTCATCTTGCCCATCGAATCGACGATCGGCCGCGCGTCGAAGCTGGTGATGTCGATATGCTCGACCGGCGTCGCGAGCAGCTCCTGCTTGCGCGTGTCGTTGACCTTGGTTTCCGTGTTCATGTCATGCTCCAATGAGCGTTGCCGCCCTTAAGGATGGCAGCAGGATAGGGCATGTCGTTCATTGCGGGGGACAGCCTCACCCCATCAACTTCCTTGCGGCAGATCTCCCTCCCGCCGCGGCAGGAGGGAGGAAATGCTACAGCTTCACGACCTTCGAGCGGTTGGGCGCCGCGGCGCCATAGAGGCTCGCCATGGGCTCGTCGTCGGCGATCGCGCAATCGGTCAGGCCGAAGCCGTTGAACTGGGTGCGCATCGCGCAGCCATAGGCGCCGAGCATCCCGATCTCGATATAATCACCGGGCCCGACGTCGCCGGGTAGCTCGAAGGGACCGGCCATATGGTCGAGGTCGTCGCAGGTCGGCCCGTAGAAGCTGAACTGCGCCGGGCGGACGCGCGATTCCTGGTCGCGGATCAGCCGCACCGGATAGCGCCAGCCGATGTGCGCGGCATCGAACAGAGCGCCGTAGGCGCCGTCGTTGATGTAGAGCTCATCGCCGCGGCGCTTTTCGACCCGGACGAGGACGCTCGCATATTCGGCGCATAGGGCGCGGCCGGGCTCGCACCACAATTCGGCCGAGTAGCTGATCGGCAGTGCTTCGAACGTCTGGTGGATGACCGAGAAATAGGTTTCGAGCGGCGGCGGCTCCATGCCCGGGTAGGACGAGGGGAAGCCGCCGCCGACATCGACGATATCGACCGTGACCGCGGCCTCGAGAATCGCGCCGCGGACCCGCCCCATGGCTTCGGCGAAGGCCGCCGGAGTCATCGCCTGGCTGCCGACGTGGAAACAGATGCCGAGCGCGTCGGCCGCCTGGCGAGCGGCGAACAGCAAAGTCCTGACGTCGCGCGGGTCGGCGCCGAACTTGGCAGCGAGGCTCAGCTTTGCGTGGTCCGAGCTGACCCGGATTCGGACCAGCAGGTTGAGGTCGCTCGCTGCAACGCCGTCCGTCGCCGTCGCGCGGACGATCTTGTCCAGCTCCTCGATGGTGTCGAGGCTGAAGGTCTTCACGCCATGATCGAAGTAAGCCTCGGCGATCGCCTCCTCGGCCTTGACCGGGTGCATGAAGCACTGGACGGCCTCCGGCAGCGTGTCATGGACCAGCCGGACCTCGCCAATCGAGGCAACGTCATAATGGGTGACGCCAGCGTCCCACAGGATCCGCAGCAGGTCGGGCGAGGGGTTCGCCTTCACCGCGTAAAGCGAGCGGCCCGGGAACTCCTCGACGAAGAAGCGGGCGGCGCGGCGCGCGGCGTGCGGACGCAGCAAAGTAACCGGGTGGACCGGACGGATATTGGCGATAGCGGCAGCCCCCCGGCTGCCGGTCGGGGCGGACGCTAGCCCCAGCGCGCGATGATGCTTGTGCAACTCAAGGGACCTCCAAATGCCTGTCGGCAAACGTTGACGAAAGCTGCCTTGCGGTTGGAAGTCCCATGGGGCAGCGGGCCGCGATATATGAAGGGGGGGTGGTTAAGTAAAGGTTTTTTGGCGCCCAATGGCAATTCGCGCTGAATTGTCGTCATTTGCAGCGTTCGGTCGAAACGGTTGCAAGATCAGTGGTTTAGCTGCGCACTTGCAGCTTCGGCACGCTGCCGCGCATCGCGAAAAGCGCGAGCCGACCGTTCGATATCGGCCGGGGTCGTCGCCCACGAGCACACGCTGATGCGGATCGCGCGCCGATCTCCCCATTGGGTGCCGCCGACCCAGCACTCGCCCGAGTTCTGAATCTGTTCGATGGTCGCATCGGTCAGTGCGTCGTCACCGCATCCGACCAGCACCTGGTTGAACACCACGTCGTTCAGGAGTTCGAAGCCGAAGCCCTCAAGCTCGGCGGCGATTTGGCTTGCCCGCTCATGAAGCTGGTCGACCAGCTGTTCGACGCCGCGGCGGCCGAGGCTCTTGAGCGCGGCCCACAATTCAACCGCCCGCGCGCGGCGCGACATTTCGGGCGTGTAGATCATGCCGTCTCGCTCCTCGCTGTAGACGATGTAGGAGCCGGACATCTGCAAGGCGGTAACCAGCGCATCGCGGTCCCGGCACAGCAGAATGCCGCAATCGAGCGGCGTGTTGAGCGTCTTGTGTCCATCGACCGACCAGGAGTGGGCCCGCTCGATGCCGGCGGCCAGGTGCGACAGCTTGGCCGAGGCGGCCGCCCAAAGCCCAAAGGCACCGTCGATGTGGACCCAGCTTCCGGCGGCGTTCGCCCGCCCGCACAGCGAATCGAACGGATCGAACGAGCCGGAATTCACGTTACCGGCCTGCAGGATCAGGATGGTGCTGTCGTCGAGCGGCGGGACCTTGTCGGCAAGGATCCGTCCCTGTTCGTCGACGTCGACCCATTCGACGTTGTCCACTCCAAGGCCGAGGATCGCGATGCCTTTGACGATGGTGCTGTGGGCATGCCGGCCGGCGACGACGCGGATCGGTGGTGCGCCGCGAAGGCCCTTTGCGTTGATGTCCCAGCCGCGGTTGCGGAAGATGCGCTCACGGCCCGCCGCGAGTCCCGCGAGAATCGCCACCGAGGAGCCGCTGACGAAGCCCGCGACCGTGTCCCCGGGAAGCTTGAACAGCGTCTTGAGCCAGCGCTCGCATATGGTTTCGAGCTTGGAGCCGACCGGCGACAGCCGGTAGAGCGCCGTGTTCTGGTTCCATGCGTCGGCGACCCAGCGCGCCGCCATTGCCGCCGGGAGGACGCCGCCGACGACCAGGCCGAAATAGCGTCCGCCAAGCGACGAGACGACTCCCGGCGCGCCGTGGCGGCTGAGCTGTTCGATGATCTCGCGAGCGTCGGTGCCTTGTTCGGCGAGGGGACCGTCGAACCCGGCGAGGCCTTCGATCCCGGCAGCGCTGGGGTAAGCCCGGCGGCCGAGCGCCTCATCGACAAACGCGAGGCTGTGTTCACGCGCGGCGTCCAGGGCGTCCTTGCGCGTAAACTCGTCGAATAGCCGGGCCTGTAGCTCACTGGGCATCGCGTCCCCTGTTCCGGTATAGGAATTAGGGAATTGCCTAATTTACTAAAATATACAATAGCCCGGTGAAAGGAGGGCCGCAGCATGCAGGATTACGACATCGACACCGAAGTCCGGTTCGAGCCCTTGACCCGGATCGACGTGGGTGAGATCCGCGGCGCCGTCACCCAAGGTTGGTTCAACCAGACGCTCTGCCGCGTGAACGATTCCGTGGTCCGGCTCGGCGTCGTCGAGGGCGAGTTCCACTGGCACAAGCACGATAAGCAGGATGAATTCTTCTACGTCGTCAGCGGGAGGCTTTTCGTCGATGTCGAAGGCGGTGGGTCGGTCGAGCTACTCCCCGAGCAGGGTTACACGGTGCCGAGGGGAATCGTGCACCGGACCCGGGCGCCCGAGCGCACGGCCATGCTGATGGTCGAGTCCGTGGGCGTGGTTCCGACCGGCGACACCGCCGCCGCACCGGCCGCCGGCACTTGATCGAGGCGCCTGTGCCTCCGATAGACTGGAACGATCTTGGCCTTACCGATGATGTTCAAGGCGCTCAGCTCACAGCGCCGCTTGCAGATCCTTCAGTGGCTCAAGGATCCGCGTGCCCATTTTCGCGAGCAGCGGGACGGGGACCTGGTCGACGACGGCGTCTGCGGCCTCCTCATCGCGGAGAAGCTCGCCGTCAGCCAGCCGACCGTCACGGCGCATATGAAAATCCTCCAGGACGCGGGGCTGGTGTCGGCAAAGCGGGTCAAGCAATGGACCTTCTACAAGCGCGACGAGCCCGAAATCGCGAGGCTCAAGGGCCAATTGTCGGACGAGCTGTAGCGCAGCTGCGGCGACGCGGGTGAGGTCATGAAACACATCGGCATCCTGGCCCACAGCTTCGAAGGCGCGGCTCTGTGCTATCGCACCATGTGCCTTGAAGGCGCGGAGCGGCTCGGCCCGCACATGCACCCGGAGATCACGCTCACCGGCATCGCGATGCACCACATGATGGACGGCTGGGCGCGACGCGATCACGCGGCGATCCGCGCGATGTTCAAGGGAGAAGTCGATAAGCTCGCCGCGGCGGGCGCCGACTTCTTCGTCTGTCCGGACAATACGGCGCATATGGCGCTTGAAAGCCCCGGGCAGGATTTCGCGTTGCCGTGCCTGCACATCGGCGAGGTGGTTGCCGAGCAGGCAAAGCAGCACGGCCGGAGCAAGGTCGGCGTGCTTGGAACCGACTGGACCATGACCGGGCCGGTTTATCCCGGCGCCCTCGGCCGGCGCGGCATCGCCTTTGCCGTGCCCGATGAGCGGGATCGCAAGATCGTCCACGACATCATCTTCGACGAGCTTACCCGAGGTGAGATCCGCGACGAATCCCGCGATGCCTACGTGCAGATCATCGACAAGCTCGCGGCCGAGGGTTGCGACGCCGTCGCCTTGGTCTGCACCGAGATCCCGTTGCTCATTACGGCGGAAATCTCGCCGCTGCCGATCCTCGACTCGACGCGGCTGCTGGCGCGCGCGGCGGTTGACGTTGCGCTCGGCGAACGGCCAATGCCGGCGTGGCGCGGAGGAGAGGTTCGATGCTGATCGAAGACAGAATTAGGGTCGAGCGCTCCGACGTGATCGCGGCGCGCGAGCGGATCGGCGGCCTGGTCGAGCGTACCCCGCTGATCGAGAGCGAAGTTGCCGGAGCCAAGGTCTGGCTGAAGTGCGAGTGCCTCCAGGCTGGGGGTGCGTTCAAGCTGAGGGGCGCGACCAATCGGCTGCTCCAGCTTTCGCCCGAGGAGCGCGGCCGCGGGGTGGTCGCTTTCTCCTCCGGCAACCACGCGCGCGGGGTGGCGATTGCGGCCCGCAGGCTCGGCATCCGCGCGGTCATCGTGATGCCGGCCGACGCGCCGCGGGTGAAGATCGAAGGGACTGAGGCCGAAGGCGCCGAGATTGTCCTCTACGACCGCCGGAGCGAGAGCCGCGAGGAGATTGCCGCGCGCATTGCGGGTGACAGCGGCGCGACCGTGGTCCCGAGCTTCGCCGACCCGGCGATTATCGCCGGTCAGGGCACCGCGGGTCTCGAGATCGTCGAGCAGCTCGGCCGCTCTCCGTCACAGATCGTCATTCCCTGCGGCGGCGGCGGCCTCGCATCCGGGATTGCGCTCGCGGCACCCGATGCGGTGATTGTCATCGTCGAGCCCGAGGGTTGGGACGACGTGGGCCGCTCCCTCGAGCGGGGCGAGATCGTCTCGGTTGCGCCCGACGCTCCGAACACGATCTGCGATGCGATCATGACGCCGCGTGCCGCGCCGATCACGTTTGGCATCCTTCGCGAGCGCCACGCGCGGGCGCTGTCGGTCAGCGATGCCGAGGTCGAGCAGGCCGTGCGCTTCGCCTGGGAGAACCATGGCCTGGTGGTCGAGCCGGGTGGTGCCGCGGGTCTTGCTGCGCTGACGTCGGGCAAGCTCGCGCCCGCGGCGGATACGGTCGTCGTGCTTTCGGGTGGAAACGTGGATCCGGCGCTGCACGCGCGGATCATCGCCGAGCGGGCTTAACCGACGTTGCGCGTCTTGTATTCGCCAGGCTCCACGTGCGCGGGGCTGGAGCGCTCGATCGCCTTTGTCAGCTCCTCGAGCTCGGCGGCCAGCGTCTTCAGCTCGGCCGCAAGAAAGCGACGCTCGTTCTCGGCGACCGATTCGGAGGCATCGATCAGCGTGTCGAGCATCATCGAGATGCACGGCAGGATGGTTTCCTCGATACGCTCGAACGCCTCGTCGAGGCGCGCCTGCTGGTCAGCCTTTGGCATGGACACCAATGTCGGCGAACTTGGTTAAGTCTTGGTGAAATTCGGCGCTGCCAATGGATAAATTTCCATCAATCGTGATGGCTTCCGCGATGATTGCCGCATTTCTGCTGCTTGGCGGCGGCGTGAAGCTCGCGATGGCTCCTCAGACGAGAGGCCGCGGAATCCTTATGATCGCCGCGGCCCTGGTCCTAATCATGAACGTGATGATCTGGACGGTAGCGCCGGCTTGATCGGGTCGGTTGCAAGCCGCATGTCCAGGTAATCGTCGACGGACTTCATCAGCTGATCGAGCTCATTTGCGAAGAAGTGGTTCGCGCCCGGGATGAGGTCGTGGTTGATTGTGATGTGGCGCTGGGTGCGAAGCTTGTCGACGAGCTTCTGGACCGCGCCCGGAGTGACGACTTCGTCCGCCTCGCCCTGGATGATGATGCCCGAGGAGGGGCAGGGGGCAAGGAAGCTGAAGTCGTACATGTTGGCCGGCGGGGCGATCGAGATGAAGCCGCGGATCTCGGGCCG
>JBJMVJ010000071.1:0-12389 GCA_045810685.1 Sphingomonas sp. | reverse complement strand
GCGGAGTCATCGGGTCTTCCTCGATCCCGTGCAGCGCGCCGTGCCGGGCCAGCGTGCGGCCCCACTTCAACAAGCGCCACAAATGGGTGACGCTGGTGGTCAAATCTTCCAGCCCGAATGGATCGTGACGAGGCCACCGAGCATCGGCTCCGCCGCCGTGCGGACGAAGCCCGCGTCAGCGACCATCGCCTTGAACGCCGCGGGCGTCGGGAAACGGCGGATGCTCTCGACCAGGTAGCGATAGCTTTCCTCGTCATTCGCAACGGCCTTGCCGACGCGCGGGATCACGTTCGACGCATAAGACTCGTACAGAGTGGAAAAGCCGGGCCAGTCGCTCGACGAAAACTCCATGCAATAGAAACGGCCGCCGCGCCTGAGGACTCGGTGCGCTTCCCTCAGCGCCGCCGGAATGTCGGTGACGTTCCGGATACCGAACACGATGGTATAAGCGTCGAAACCTGCATCGCCGAAGGTCAGTGCCTCCGCATTCTCGACCTTCCACGACAGGCGCGCGAGGCCGCGGCGCTCGGCGCGCTGCTTTCCGACCTCGAGCATGTCGGCATTGATGTCGGCGACGGTCACCTGCGCACCGCGCCGGGCGAGGCGGAAGGCGACGTCGCCGGTTCCTCCGGCCACGTCGAGGATCTGCTCGCCAGGCCGGGGCTTCACCCGGGCGACAAACCGGTCCTTCCACAGCCGGTGCATGCCGCCCGACATGAGATCATTCATGAGGTCGTAGCGGCGCGCGACCGAGCTGAAGACCTGGCCGACGCGGCGGGTCTTCTCTTCCGGGCTGACCAGTTCGTCGCCGAAATTCACTGGATCGGTCATCGGCCAGCGGCTCTAGCGGGGTTGCCGCGCGTTCGCCATATCGCGGGCATGCCCGAACTCCCCGAAGTCGAGACGACGGTGCGCGGCCTTGCAACCGTGTTGCAGGGCCGGCGCATCGCCCGCGTCGAGGCACGGCGTGCCGACTTGAGGCGTGCCCTGCCGCACGATCTTGGGCAACGCTTGACGGGCGCTCGCGTCATCGGGCTGCGGCGGCGCGGCAAATACGGGCTGATCGACACCGACCGCGGCGACACGTTGGTGTTTCACCTGGGCATGTCGGGACGATGGCGGATCGATCCGGGCGAGCTCGAGAAACACGACCATTTCCTGATCGAGACGGACGAGGGCCGGCGGCTCGCACTCAACGACGCGAGGCGCTTCGGTTCGCTCGACCTGGTGCGCACCTACGCGCTGCCCGACTGGCCACCATTCAAGGCGCTGGGGCCGGAGCCGCTCGACGCTACGGCGGAAGAGTTGAAACGTCGCCTCGCGGGCCGAAGCGCAGCGATCAAGCTTCTGCTGCTCGATCAGCGCATCGTCGCCGGCCTCGGCAATATCTACGTGTGCGAGGCCCTCCACCGCGCGGGGATCAATCCGAAGCGGGCCGGCGGCTCGGTTTCGCTTGAACGGCTGAAGCGGCTCGTGGGCGCGATCCACGACGTGCTTGCCGAAGCCATTGCCGCCGGCGGTTCGACCTTGCGCGACTTTGCCTCGCCCGGGGGCGAGCTCGGCTATTTCTCGAAGAGCTTTTCCGTCTACGACCGCGAGGGCCTGCCGTGCACTTGCGGCGGCACAGTCAGGCGCATCGTTCAGGGCGGCCGTTCGAGCTTCTACTGCCCGCGTTGCCAGCACTGAGCTTCCTTGACCCTGCAGACGGATGACAGTAGAGGGCGGCGCGAGCGGGTGCGGCTTGCTGAGCTGCGCCCCTTTTCATTTTTTCGACGAACGTTTTAACGCAAGGGCAATCGAACGATGGCGAATACGCCGCAAGCCAAGAAGCGCATCCGCCGCAACCAGGCGCGCGAGACGATCAATCATTCGCGGATCAGCCGCATCCGGACCTTCATCAAGGCCGTCGAGTCGGCGATCGCGACGGGCAAGAAGAGCGAAGCCGCCGAGGCGCTCAAGGCCGTCCAGCCGGAGATCGCGCGCGGCGTCGCACGCGGGGTCATTCACAAGAACACCGCGTCGCGGAAATTTTCCCGCCTGTCGAAGAGGGTTGCCTCGCTCGGCTAAAGATCGATCGAAATTGGGCTTTTCGCAGGCCGCCGGGCGACCGGCGGCCTGTCCCGTTTTTGGATTGTCAGAAAAATACAGCAATTCCCGCGATTCGCGGGATGGCTAACGCGCAGTAAATTCCAAAAATGGCGGTTTTCCGACGTTCCTGCGAACTATCGGCCTTATCCGTGTGTCAAGTGTCATTATTTCACTTCTGTGAAAAAACGGCACTTGCAAGCAGCGTCAGACAGTCACAGAAAGACCTTTCCGGGCGCGAATCCGTGCCGGGGGCAAGAGAGAAAAGAGACCCACAGCGCGCGACTCGGACCGCTCGCAACGGGAGCGCTTGGCCTCTTGGAGGGGGATGACGAGGGAGGGCGCGGAGCAGTGCAAGCGGGTGGTGCGAACACGTCACTTGACCCGGTCGGGGCGCCTGTCGCAGCGCCACTCGAAGCGGCCTGGGAATCGATCCGCACCGGACTTCGCCGCGATCTTGGGGCACGCACCTTCGACGGCTGGCTGAAGCCCGCGGAGCTCGGCGGGTTCGAACCGGACAGCGGTACGCTCGACGTGGTGATGCCGAGCCAGTTCATGGCGGACTGGGTACGCTCGCATTTCGGCGAGCGGCTAACGCTCGCGTGGAAGACGGTGCTTCCGGTGGTGCGCGACGTGCGCGTGATCGCCGCCGCCGACGCGCCGCGGCCAGCGCCGCTACTGATCCTCGAAGAAGCACCGCTGCCGGCGGAACGCGACCCGAACTCGCCAAATTTTGATCCGCGCTACCGTTTCGAAACCTTCGTTGTCGGCAAGGCCAATGAGGTCGCCGCGACCGCCGCTCGAACGCTGGCGACGTCACCGACGGTCGGCTTCAACCCGTTGTTCATTCACGGGGGCACCGGGCGCGGCAAGACTCACTTGCTGCACGCGATCGGCCACGCCTTCCTTGCCCGCAATCGCGGCGCTCGCGTCGTCTCGATGTCGGCCGAGAAGTTCATGGTCGAGTTCATCCGCGCGCTGAAGGAAAACGACACGATCGGTTTCAAGCAGCGTCTGCGCAACGCCGACCTGCTGCTGATCGACGACGTCCAGTTCATCGCCGGGAAGGATTCCACCCAGGAGGAATTCTTCCACACCATGAACGAGATCATCACCGCCGGTCGGCGGCTGGTGATCACCTCCGATCGCGCGCCGCAGGACCTCGACGGGATCGCGCCGCGAATCCTGTCGCGCCTGTCGTGGGGCCTGGTCGCCGACATCAACTCGGCCGATTACGAGCTTCGCTTCAACATCATCTGCTCGAAGCTCGAGGCGCTGCCCGGAGTCGACATGCCGCGGCCGGTGGTCGACTTCCTCGCCAGGCGCGTGACCTCCTCGGTCCGTGAGCTTGAGGGCGCTCTTAACCGCATCGGCGCCTATGCGATGATGACCGGGCGCGAGATCGACGTCGTGTTCGTCGAGGAAGTGCTCGCCAATGTGCTGCGCGCCAACCAGCGGCGCATCTCGATCGACGAAATCCAGACCCAGGTCGCCGAGCATTACCGGATCCGCAAGGCGGAGATGACCTCGGCGCGCCGCGCCCGCGAGGTCGCCCGTCCCCGGCAGGTCGCGATGTATCTGTCGAAACAGCTGACGCCCAAGTCGCTGCCGGACATCGGCCGGCGCTTCGGCGGGCGCGATCATACCACCGTGATCCACGCGGTTCGCCAGATCGAGAAGCTGCGCGCGAGTGACGCCGAGCTCGACGCCGACATCCGGCTGCTGACCCGCCAGCTCGAGGGCTAGGCGTCAGTCCAGCGTCGTGCGGTAGGCGCGCACGGCCAGCGTCGCCACGATTGCAACGAACAGCGCAAGCGCGCCGAGGCTCGGCAGCACGTCTCCGATGCCGACGCCCTTGAGCATGGCGCCGCGAACCACCCGCAGCATGTGCGTGACCGGTATGAGGCTGCCGATCCACTGCGCCCACACCGGCATACCGCGGAACGGGAACAAAAAGCCGGACAGCAGGATCGAGGGCAGGAAGTAGAACATGCTCATCTGCATCGCCTGAAGCTGATTGCGCGCCACCGTCGAGACGAGAAAGCCGAGGCTGAGGCTGCCGATGATGAACAGCATCAGGCCGAGGATCAGCGCGGCCCAGCCGCCTGCCATCGGCACTCCGAACAGCAGCCTCGCCATGGTGATGATCACCGTCGCCTGGATGATCCCGACCAGGACGAAGGGCATGAGCTTGCCGACCATCACCTCTATCGGTCGCAAAGGAGTGGCCAAAAGCGTCTCCATCGTCCCGCGCTCGATCTCACGGGTCATCGCCAGCGAAGTCATCATCACCAGCGTCATGGTGAGGATGGTGGCGACGAGGCCCGGGACGATATTGTAGGCGGTGATCGCCTCCGGATTGTAGCGGCGCTGGATCACGACCTCGAACGGTGCGGCAGCCACGCCGCGGCTCGCCAGCGGTCCCTTGAGGTCGTGCCTCAGCGCATATTGCGGCAGTGAGGCCAGCGCCGAGGCGGCACCGCCGGTGGCTGCGGGGTCGGACGCATCGGCCTCCACCAGCATTTGCGGCTGCTCGCCGCGGACCAGCTTGCGGCTAAAGTCGCCCGGAATCGTGATGGCGAACTGCACGTCGCCTTTCTCGATCAGCCGGTTGAGCTCGCCCGGCGTTTGGACCGTATCCTTGATATCGAAATAGCCGCTGTTGACGAGCGACATGAGGATCGACCGCGAATATTCACCCTGATCCTGAACCAGAACGGCGGTGGGCAGGTGCCGCGGATCCGAATTGATCGCGTAGCCGAACAGCAACAGCTGGATCACCGGGATGCCGAGGATCATCGCGTAAGTGACGCGGTCGCGGACGAGCTGTGTAAACTCCTTGGTGAGCACCGCGAGAATGCGCGACAGCGAGAGGCCCATCATGCGGCTTGATCCATCGTCTGGCGGCCGGCAGCCCGCATGAGATGGATGAAGACGTCTTCGAGGCTCGGCTCGACCTCGGTCCAGTGCCAGGGCTCGTGGCGAAACGGCTGGATCGCCGCTTCGAGCTTCTGCCGGTCGGTCCCGCTGACGTGCAGCGCCGGGCCAAAGGCGGAAACCATGTCGATTCCGGGCTTTCCATGGAGATCGCGCGACAGGCGATCGGCACGCGGACCAACGGCCTCGTAGGTGACGAGGTGCGACTGCTCGATCAGCTCTTCCGCGGTGCCGCGGGCAATCAGCTCACCGTTGAAGATGTAGGCGATGTCGTGGCAGCGCTCCGCCTCGTCCATATAATGGGTCGAGACGAGCACGGTGATGCCGCTGTCGGCTAGCGCGTGGATCTCGTCCCAGAAGTCGCGCCGCGCCTGCGGGTCGACGCCCGCGGTTGGCTCGTCCAGCAGCAGCAGCTCGGGCTCGTGCAAGGTCGCCGCGGCCAAAGCGAGCCGCTGCTTCCATCCCCCCGACAGCTCGCCCGCGAGTTGCTTGCGGCGGTGCTGCAGCCCGAGCTTTTCGAGCGCCTGGACAACGCGGTCGGCCACCCGATCGAGGCCGTAGACTCGCGCAATGAAGGCGAGGTTCTCCTCGATGGTGAGATCCTCATAGAGCGAGAAACGCTGGGTCATGTAGCCAGTCTGGCGCTTGATGGCGGCGGCCCGGCCGGGGAAATCCAGCCCGAGCACCTGACCTTCCCCGCTGTCGGGCGTGAGCAGCCCGCACAGCATCCGGAGCGTGGTGGTCTTGCCCGAGCCGTTGGGGCCGAGGAAGCCAGTGATGTGACCCCGCTCAACCTTAAGTGCGACGTCCTTGACGACCCGATGACCGTCGAAACTCTTGTTGAGCCCGCTGACGTCGATCGCGAGCGTCACGGCAACGGCTCGACTTCGACCGGAAGGCCGGGGTTCAGCCTGTCGGGGTTGGTCGGATAGGCCTCGACCTCGAACACCAGCCGGTCGCGGCTGTCGCGGCTGAAGATGATCGGCGGAGTGAACTCGGGTTCGGGGCTGACATAACCGATGCGCGCGCTGAGGCCGGTCGCGCAGCCGTCGCAGGAGAAGTGCACGGTCTGCCCCGGCCGGTAACGCGAGACCTTCGCTTCAGGCACGAAGAAACGGACCTTGACCTTGCCGTCGGGAATGAGGCTGACCACCGCCTGATTGGCGGCGACCCACTCGCCGGGCTGGAAATAGACCTGCTCGACGCGACCGGCTGCAGGGACTGCGGGCGACAGCTGGCCGACCTGGATCTGCACGCCGTGGACGCCGCCCAACGCCTGCTGGGTTTGTGCCCGCGCCTGTGCAATGCCGGCGCGGCGAGCGTCGGCGGTCTTCCGCGCCGCTATGACATTGGCGCTGGCCTCGCGCAGCGCGGCGCGGGCCTGGTCGAGCTCGGTGTTGGCGACCGCGGCAGAATCTTCTCGCTTGACGCTCTCGAGGCGCGCCAGGTCCTTGGCCGCACGATCAGCGGTAGCAACGCTGGCTGCGAGCTGCGCTTGCGCCTGGCTGAGATTGGCCTCGGCCGCCGCCACGTTCATCTGCTTGGCCTGCACGTCCGCGGTCTGCTGCTCGCCCTGCGCAGCAAGCGTCGCAGGTGCGATGCTGAAGGCGGCTTGGCCCGGCGCCACGCGCTGGCCGTCGACCAGCGACATCGACTGGATCGTGCCGGACACCGGCGCTGCAAGGTTGAGGTCGTCGCCGAGGATGTAGCCGGAGAGATAGGCCTTGCGCGGTCCGGGCCCCAGTAGCCGCCAGGCGAGGAACGCCGCGGCAAGCAGCGCGGCGACAATGAGGATTGGCCGAATTCGGCTCATGTCGAGGCGCCTCCCTGCGCCAGTTCGGGCCAGCCGCCGCCGAGCGCCTTGAACAGAGCGACGGTGTCCCGGCCCAATGTCCCCCGCGCCTGGATCAATTGGCCGTCGAGCGAGACGCGGCTGGCCTGCGCCTGCAGCACGTCGGAATAGGTGACCAAGCCTCCGTTGTAGCGCGTCCGCGCGATGTCCTCGGCGCGCGCCGCGCTGCGCCGCGCCTCCTCGAGGCTGGCGAGTTGAGCGCGATCATTGTCGATATTGCCGAGGGCGTCTTCGACGTCCTGAAGCGCGGTGAGAATGGTCTTGCGGTAAGCGATCAGCGCCTGACTCTGCTCGGCGTTAGCGACGGCGATGTTGCCGCGAGTGCGTCCGCCGTTGAAGATCGGCCAGTCGAGCGCGGCGCTGGCGCTGTAGCTGCGACTGCCCCATTCGAGCAGCTTGCCAAGCGCGGTGCTGATGAGGGCAGGCGCAGTGCTGAGCGAGAAGGTCGGATAGAGATCGGCCGTCGCTACCCCGATGTCTGCCGTCGCGGCGTGCAGATTGCGCTCCGCTGCGCGAATGTCGGGCCGGCGGTGCAGCAGGTCGGAGGGAAGGCCCGGCGGCACCACGGGAGGCGCGGGCAATGCACGGGGCGGCGTCAGCTCTGCAATCAGCGCCTCGGGCGCCTCGCCGGTCAGCACGCCCAAGGCGTGGATCTGGGCATCGGCCTGCGCGTGGAGTGGCGGGATCGCGGATTGCGCGGCGGCGAGCTGCGACTGTTGCTGGGCAAGGTCCTGGCCGGTGACGAGGCCGCCGCGCACGCGCGCATTGACAAGGTGCAACGCGCGCTGCTGGCGATCGACCTCGGCCTCAGCGGTCGCGATCCGCTGCTGCAGGGTACGGAGCGTCAGATAAGCGTCGGCGACCTCGGCAGCGGCGATCAGCTGGGCATCGCGGCGATTCCAGACCGCTGCCCCGGTGCGGGCCTGCGCGGCCTCGACCGAGCGCCGCGTCTTGCCGAACAGGTCGATCTCCCAGCTCGCATCGAAGCCGACCCGCCAGGTGGTGAACTCGCTACCCGGTCCGGCGAAGCCACCGGGACTGCCGGAGGCGGCGCCGCCTGGCGCGGGAATGGCGTGCTCGCTGATCCTCTGCCGGCTCGTCGAGCCAGTGGCCGCGACTTGCGGCGATGCTGCGGCACCGGCAACGCGTTCGCGGGCGCGCGCTTCGCGGATGCGTGCCGCCGCGGATTCGACGTCTAGGTTCTGCGCGACGGCACGGGTGACCAGCTTGTCGAGCTCGGGGTCGCCGAACTCGCGCCACCACAGCGCGGCATCGGTGTCGCTGATGCCGGCTGGCGCATGCGGTTCGGCAAAGGCGGGCGGCGTGGGCGTGGCGGGCCGCTGGTAGTTCGGCCCAACGGTGCATCCGGCGAGCATGGCGCTCGCAAGCAGGCCGGCGCGCTTCATTGTCCGCCGTCCGTCAGGATGCCGCGAAGGACGGCTTCGCCATGCTGCCTCGCAAGCGCCTCGAGGTCGATCGGCTGGCCGCCGGCGGGGACCAGGGTGGTGGTCCACAATGCGCCGAGGATCATCGGCCCCATCAGGCTGAAGGCGAACAGTCGGGGGTCGCCGGCGTGGACCTCGCCGCGCTCCTGTCCCTTCTCGACCAATGCTGCGACCGCGCCGATCGCTTTGGACGCGACCTCGTCGTGCCAGACGCGCGCGAGCTCGGGGAAATTGCGCGATTCGCCGATCACCATCTTGGCGACCGCACCGATCGGGAGCCGCCGCGTGTTTTCGGCAAAGCGGGCGAGGAGCATGGTCACGGTTGCCGCGAACGGCGCATCGACCGACGCGAAGGCTGACGTCATGACGTCGATGTTGGGCACGACCGCGGCGCGAACGACGGCGCGGAACAGCTCCTGCTTGTCATTGAAGTAGAGGTAGAGCGTGCCCTTCGACACCCCGGCGCGGCGCGCGATGTCGTCGAGCTTGGCGGCGGCGAAGCCTTTGTCGGCGAATACATCGAGGGCCGCGGCGCAAATTTCCCTTGGGCGCTCGTCGGCGCGGCGCTGCCATTTCGGCTCGGTGACGGTTTTCTTCATAACTGACCGGTTAGTTATATACGTCACCTGATCGGCTGCGCAAACGAAATGTTGGCTTGGCGACAGAGCCAAAAAAACGGCCCGCCGGAGCGCATCCGGCGGGCCCAATGCTTCGATGCTGAAGCCGCTTAGCTGTGCGCAGGCTTGGTCGGGATGGTGATCTTCACCGTTTCGCCATTCCGGCCCGGGAAGCCGGTGAACATCGCATCGACCAGGCTCGGGATGACGACATCGAGACGGTTGGTTTCCGAGCGCGCCTGGGCCCGGCCGTCGAACAGCGGTGCGTTGCTGCCCGCGCTTCGGATGTGAAGGTCGATCTGGCTATGATATTCGACATAGGAGTCGATACCGCCGCCATACCAGAAGGGGTCGTCCCAGCCCCAGCCCCAGCCGCCGCCCAAGCCGAAGCGCGAGCGGTGGAAAGGCGATCCCCAGCCGAAGCCGAAACCGCCAAAACCGTAGCGGCTGCCGTAGAACGGATCTTCGACGTAACGCACTTGGCCGCGGTCGACGCCGTAGCCGAACTGCACGATCATGTTGGCGTTCTGCGGGGTCGTCGCCGGCTGATATCCGCGAGCCTGAAGCTGCTGGGCGACGAGCCCGGCATAGCGCTGGAACTCGAGACCACCGTTCGCGGCCATGCCGCCGGCGGGGACAACGAAGAAGGTCTCGCCCTGCGGCGCGGGCATCGCTTGATAGCGCGACACGGTGGAAGTGATCTGCTCGGCGCAGGCGGAAAGGCCGATCGCCGCGGCGCTGAGCGCGAGTGCGGCGGCAAGTTGGCGGATACGCATGGTTACTCCCCTTCGAGCGGGCATGAGAAATTCGGATCGTTGCACCCATAGCACCAACAGCTGTGAACCGTCGATGAAGCGTGCACCGGCAAGGACCAGCGGTTGACTAGCCGCGCCACCAGGAAGCGGCATAGTTGAGCGCAACCACACTGGAGCCGATCAACAGCGCGTCGACGGCGATGCTGACCAGCGCGGCGACTGCGGCGGCAATGACCAGCGCCCCATCGCGGTAGATCAGCGCCAGGCCGAACAGCAGGATCGCGGCCGCGGGCGCCATGTGGAACAGCGGAATGGGGATTGCGGCCATGAGCGCGAGCAGGAAACAGACGAGGCCGATCAACCGCGTCGCCGTCGGCCCGGTGAGCGCCGCGATGCGCGGCTTCAGCACGCGCTCGATGCGGACTTCGACCCACTTGAACTTGGTAATGAGCCGCTGGAGTTCCTCGCGCTTCACGCCGCGTCTGTCGATCCGTTGCGGGAACCACGGGCTTGCGCGCCCAAGCACCATCTGCGCCGATACGATCATCAGCGGAATGGCGAAGAACACGCTCGTGCCTGGCGGCAGCGGCAACACGTTGATAGCTGCGAAGATGAACAGCAGCCCGCCCCAGGCGCGCGACTGAAGCTGGGATGCGAGCGCAGTGAACGACAAGCGGTCGGAACGGGATTGTTCAATGATCTGGGCGAGCCGCTTCGAGAGCGAGAGCGGGCGTGACGGGCGGGGTGTGTTCACGCGCTGTGGGGCTATCGCAGGCCGACGGCCGACTTGGCCTTCGCAAGGGTCGGCGCACCAATCTCAGTGGCTCGAGCGGCACCGTCGGCGAGGATGCGGTCGAGCTCGGCTGGATCCCTGCGAAACTCGTCGAGACGCTGGCGGATCGGCGCGATGAGCGCGACCAGCGCGTCGGCGAGCGCAGGCTTGAAGGTGCCGAAGCCCTGGCCCGCGAAGGTCGCGAGTACATCCTCCACACTTGTCCCCGTGACCGCGGCATAGATGCCGACGAGGTTCTTCGCTTCGGATCGACCCTCGAGCGCCTGAACATTATCGGGCAGCGGCTCCGGGTCGGTCTTGGCCTTGCGGATCTTCTGGGCGATAGCCTCGTCGCTGTCGGTGAGCTGGACCCGGCTCTGCTCGGACGGGTCCGATTTCGACATTTTGGACCGGCCGTCGCGCAGGCTCATCACGCGCGCCGCGGTGCCGCCGCCGATGAACGGCTCGGGCACGACGAATAGGTCGGTGTCGTAATCGGTGTTGAACTTGAGCGCGATGTCGCGCGTCAGCTCGATATGCTGCTTCTGGTCTTCGCCGACGGGGACATGGGTCGCCTGGTAGAGAAGGATGTCGGCGGCCTGGAGCACCGGATAATCGAACAAGGCGACGGACGAGCCCTCCTGGTTCTTGCCGGCCTTGTCCTTCCACTGGGTCATGCGATTGAGCCAGCCCATTCGCGCCGTGCCGTTGAGGATCCAGCACAGCTCCGCGTGAGCCGGGATCGCGCTCTGCGCAAACAGGATGGAGCGATGGGGATCGATCCCGCTCGCAAGCAGAGCGGCCGCCATTTCACGCACGCTCGAGCGGCGCTCGTCAGGGTCCATGTGCTCGGACAATGCATGGAGGTCGGCGAGAAAGAACAGGCATTCGGCCTCGTCCTGCATTCGCACCCAGCGCAGGATGGCGCCGAGCAGGTTGCCGAGGTGAAGGCCGCCGGTCGGCTGGATGCCGGAAACGACACGAGTAGTGGTCTTGAGGTTCATGCTTCCCGGGCTCGGCGTTTCATAAGCAGCTTCACATCGTCGAGCACGAAGGCGCCGGTCAAGAAGCAGGCGACGCCATAAACCGCCATGCCTGCGCCAACCAGTCCCACCAGCCCGAGGAAGCGAATGACCAGCGATCTTGTGAGATAGGGGTTCGCAAGCGGAGACAGGAAGTAAAGAGCTATGCCCATGAGGACGGCGGCAATTGCGAGGCGCGGAATCCGCCGCCGAAGCCGAGCGTCGGATTCGAAGTGCCCGCGCTTCTTCAGCGTGTGATAGAGCATCCACACGTTCACGGTTGATGCGAGCGCCGTGGCCAGCGGCGGCCCAACATGTTTGAGCGGCACGATCAGGAGCAAGTTGAGCACCAAATTCACCGCGATCGATATCATGGCGAAGCGCATCGGCGTCCGCGTGTCGTGGCGCGCGTAGTAGCCTGGAGTCAGCACCTTCACGAGGATGTAGGACGGCAACCCGAGCGAAAATGCCGCCAACGCCTGTCCCGTTTTCACCGCGTCGGACGCGTCGAACTGGCCGTGCTGGAACAATCCGGTGATGATCGGGACCCCACAGATCACCAGTGCGACGGTCGCGGGGAGCGTGAAGAACAGCGCAAGTTCGAGACCGCGGTTTTGAGTCATCATCGCTTCGCCGTCGGCACCTCGGCCCAATTGATGCGAGATGGTCGGCAGCAACACGGTGCCCAAGCCGATCCCGATAAGCCCGAGCGGTAGCTGGTTCAGCCGGTCCGCGTAGTAAATGTAAGACACCGACCCGTGGGGCAGCAGCCCCGTCGCGAGCGCCGTCGAGACCAGCAGATTGAACTGCACTGCGCCGGCTCCAGCCGCGGCAGGCCCGATCAGTTTCATCAGCCGCTTGACCTCGACATTGATGGTAGGCCGCTTGATCCTGAGCCGAACGT
>JBJMVJ010000070.1:0-5623 GCA_045810685.1 Sphingomonas sp. | reverse complement strand
GCGATGCTGCGTCTGAAAGAGGAAGGGAAGGTGCGCTTCCTTGGCCTCTCCGAAGCAGCCCCCCGCACGATCCGCCGCGCCGCCGCGGTCACGAAGATCACCGCCGTCCAGACCGAACTGTCGCTGTGGAGCCGCGATGCCGAGGCCGAAGTGCTGCCGACGGTGCGCGAGCTCGGCATCGGCTATGTCGCTTATTCGCCGCTCGGCCGCGGGTTCCTGAGCGGCCGCTTCAAGTCGACCGACGACTTCCCGGACGACGATTTCCGCAAGTACCACCCGCGCTTCCAGGGTGAGAATTTCGAGAAGAACATCGCGCTCGTCCGCGAGGTCGAGGAGATGGCGCGCGAGAAGGGCTGCACCACGGCGCAGCTCGCGCTCGCCTGGGTGCTGGCCGAGGGCGAAGACGTCGTGCCCATCCCCGGCACCAAACGGCGCAAATATCTCGACGAGAATATCGGCGCACTGGAGGTCGAGTTGACGGCGGAGGATCTGCGCCGGATCGACGAAATCCTTCCGCCAGGCGCGGCAGCGGGCCCACGCTATCACGAGCGCGGCATGGAGACGGTCAACCGCTAGGCTGCGGCTTCGGCCGTTGGTCGATGGGGGCTTGGCGGCTTTGCGCCTGGCATGCCATTGAACCTCCCGCTGCCGGGAGGGGAGAGAACATGCTCGAAGTTTCGCGTCGTGGGTTGATGGCATCGGCCGCTGCTGCTGCCGCTGCATCGCTGGCCAGCGGGGTGCCCGCTTTCGCTGCGGTCGACAGCGGCCACGTGCCGACGGCCTGGGACCTTACGGATCTTTATCCGACCGATGCGGCGTGGGACGCCGAGCGCAAGGCCATATCGGCGACGATCCCGAAGCTCCTTCGATACAAGGGCAAGCTTGGGACCAGTGCGGCGCAATTGCAGCGGGCGCTGCAGGACGCATCGGATCTCAACCGCCGCGCGACGCGACTTTACGTCTATGCCTCGCTCAAGGGTGACGCCGACCTCAAGAATTCCGCCAACCAGGAGAAGCGGCAGCAGGCGCAGGACGTGTTCACCGCGCTTGCCGAAGCGACTTCGTGGGCGGGTCCGGAGATCCTCAAGATCGGCGCGCCGAAAATCCGCGGGTTCATCCGCTCGACCCCCGGTCTCGCCAAGTTCCGCTTCCAGCTCGAAGACATTCTGCGCCAGGGGCCGCACACGCTGACGCCGGAAGGCGAAGCGCTGCTCGCGAGCGCTGCGACGCCGCTCGCCGGTCCGGGCGACATTCGAGTCCAGCTCGTCTCGTCCGACATTCCGCGGCCGACGGTGACACTTTCCGACGGAACCAAGGTCAAGCTCGACGACCAGGGCTACACGCTCACCCGCGCTTCCAATGTGCGCGCCGACCGGAAGCTCGTGTTCGACAATTTCTGGACCAGCTACAAGGCGTTCGAAAGCTCGCTCGGCGCAGCGCTCGCCAGCCAGGTCAAAGGCGAGATGTTCCAGGCCAAGGCGCGCAAATATGGCAGCGCGCTCGAAGCGGCGCTGAGCGGGCCCAACATCCCGGTCGGAGTCTACCGGACGCTGGTCGCGTCGGCCAACGAGGGTCTGCCGGTGCTGCACCGCTATTTCGACCTTCGGCGGCGGATGCTCGGGCTCAGCGACATGGGCTATTACGACGTCTACCCGCCGCTGGTGAAGCTCGACCGGCGGTTCAGCCTCGACGAGATGCGGCAGCTGACGCTCGACGCGCTAAAGCCGCTCGGCCCAGATTATCAGGCGCTGTTCGCCAAATCCTCGCTGAAGCCATGGATGGACCCGCGGCCGCGACCAAACAAGCAGTCCGGCGCCTATATGAACGGCTCCGCCTACGACGTTCACCCCTATCTGCTGCTCAACCTCAGCGACAAATATGATGGGCTGACGACCTTCGCTCACGAATGGGGCCACGCGATGCACACGATGCTCGCCAACTCCCAGCCGTACGAACTGTCGCAATATCCCACCTTCATCGCCGAGATCGCCTCGACGTGCCAGGAACTGCTGCTGGCGAACATGATGATCGGGCGCGCGCAGTCGAAAGAGGAGAAGCTATTCTATCTCGGCCAGCTGATGGAACAGTATCGCGGCACCTTCTACCGCCAGGCCATGCTCGCCGAGTTCCAGCTGGCAATCCACGATATCGCCGAAAAGGGCGAGGGGCTGTCAGGCGAGAAAATGACCCAGACCTACCTCGATCTGCTCCGCCGCTATCACGGGCCGCGGGTCGCGATCGATCCGCTCTACGCGACCGAATGGGCCTATATCCAACACTTCTTCTACGGCTTCTACGTGTTCCAATATGCGACCTCGATCACGGCCGCGAATTACTTCGCCGACAAGCTGCTCCACGGCACCGACGCGGACCGCGTGCGCTATCTCGGCGTGCTTCGCGCCGGCGGCTCGGACTATGGCTATCCGATCCTTCGCAATGCCGGGCTCGATATGGCGAGTCCGACGCCGTACCGGACGATCATCGCCAGCCTGAACAATGTGCTCAACCAGGCGGAGGCGCTGCTGGCCTAGGCCCGCTCGGCCGCCGCCTTGTAGAGGTCGAGCAGCATGCCCCAGCCGCCGTCCATGCCTTCGAGCGTCTCGACGGCGTCGGCGCCCATGCGCTCGAGGTCGCGGTGCTCGAAACGGACGAGCGTGCCGCCGTCCTGCTCCTCGAACGTCACCTCGACCGTGGTTTCGAAGTCGGGGTCGTAGGCGAACTCGCGGGTGAGCTGCCACGCGAGGAGCAGGCGGCGCGGCCGTTCCCAGGCGAGCACACGGCCCCATTGATGCTCTGAGCCGTCGGCGCCTTTCTCGTACCAGCGGCCGCCGGCGCGGGGCTCGATGATCACGTCGAGCTGGGTCGTGCCTTTCGCGATGCTGTGCTCCTTGTGCCACCAGCTGCCCATCCGGGAAGCGAAGACGTCGAACGCGCGTTCGATCGGCACATTGATGCTCAAGGTCTTGCGAATGGCGGCGGGGGCGATGCGCTGCTGTGCGAGGTCGTTCATTGGTCCTCCTGTTCGGCAATGCGTTTGAAATCGGCGAGGCTGCGCTCCCATTGCTGGTCGAGCCAGCGGCGGATCGGGCCGAGGCCGTTCGGGTCGATACGATAGATGCGGCTTGCGCCCCGGGCTTCGTCGGTCACGAGCCCGGCGTCCTTGAGCACCTTGAGATGCTGCGACACCGCGGGGCGGCTGACCGGCAGCTGCGCCGCGAGCGCGCCGACGCTTTGCGGCTGTTCGGCGATCCGCTCGAACACTGCGCGGCGCGTAGGGTCGGCGAGGGCGGCGAAGAATCGGCTGTCCACGCGGTTTAGGTAAGCACTAACTTACCGTAAGTCAACACTTACTTCTGGACGACGAGCTGCCCGCCCTTCATCACCAGCCGGACGTTGCGGACGGCCGAGACGTCGCGCGACGGGTCGCCGTCGACCGCGACGAGGTCGGCGAGCAGCCCCGGCTTCACTTGGCCGCGATCAGTCAAGCGCAAGATGCGAGCGTTTCCGGAGGTGGCGGCGATCATCACCTGGGCGGCGGGCATTCCGGCCGCCTGCATCGCTTCCATCTCGCGCCAGTTCTCGCCGTGCGTGAAGACTCCGACGTCGCCGCCCATGCAGATCGTCACTCCCGCCTTCATCGCCAGCTGGAACGAGTGGCGGCTCTCCTGCACCGCCTGCGGCGCCGGCTCCTTGCCGTCCCAATGCTGGAAGTAGCGGGCATAAGCTTCGGGCGCCGCGAGCGTCGGGCACAAAGCAACGCCGCGGTCGTGCATCATCTTGAACACGTCGGCGGTACCCTCGAACCCGTGCTCGATCGTGTCGACTCCGGCGAGGACCGCGCGGCGCATGCCCTCGGCGGTCGCGGCATGCACGGCGACGATCCGGCCGGCGTCGTGGCCGACCGCAGCGCCGGCGGCGAGCTCCGCCTCGGACAGCGTCGGGCGGCTCGGCTCCCCGGGGAGGTAATGGTAATCGGCGTACATCTTGACGATGTCGGCGCCGGCACCGACCTGATCGCGCGCGGCCTTGGTCATTTCCTCGACGCCGCTGACTTCCTGCGCGCCTAGCGGGACCTCGACCCCGGGCTCGAAGCCCTTCGGCCCATAGGCACCGCGCGCGACGATCGCCCGGGTCGCGACGAGCAGGCGGGGGCCGGGGACGATGCCTTCGTCGATCGCGCGTTTGAGGCCCACGTCGGCGTAGCCGGCGCCTTCGGTGCCTAGGTCGCGCTCGGTGGTGAAGCCGGCCTCGAGCGTGCGCCGGGCATGAACGACGGCGCGGGCGGTGCGCAGCGCGAGCGGCTCGTGAAGCACCTGATCGTTCCACAGCGTCTCGTTGTACGGATGGAGAAACAGGTGGCCGTGGCCCTCGATCATGCCGGGGAGCAGCGTTTCGGAAGGCAAATCGATGATCTTTGCGCCGGCCGGCGCGGCGACATTCGGCCCAACAGCAGCGATCCTGTCGCCCTCGACCAGCACGGCCCAGCCGTCATGCGGGACCGGATTGACCCCGTCGAACACCCTTGCGGGCTTGAGGAGGAAAGTGTCGGCCATGGCAGGCGAAGCAAGCAGCAACGCGGCCATCAACGCGGCGGCGGCGCGAAAAGTCCCCATGAGCATCGGTGATGTGGACCACAAAAACGGGTTCGAGGGGAAGAGCCGAGTTATTCAACCAAGCAGTTGACATTCACGTTCGACTCGGCGTAATTCAACCACATGGTTGAGAAACGACTCGATACGACGTTCCAGGCGCTGGCGGATCCGACCCGGCGGGGAATGCTCGCCAATCTGGCGCTCGGCGAAAAATCGATCGGCGAGCTCGCCGAGCCATTTGCGATGAGCTTCGCCGGTGCATCGAAGCACGTGAAAGTGCTCGAGAACGCGGGCCTGCTCGCGCGGCGCAAGGTCGGGCGCAGTCATCTGTGCAGCCTCAAGGCCGAGCCGCTCGCCGAGGCAGAGCGGTGGCTGAGGCAATGGGAGCAGTTCTGGACCGTCCGCCTCGATCGCCTCGAGGCCCTGATGGAACGCGACAAGAAGGAGAAGCCGGAATGACTGAAGCTGCCGAAAAAATGCGCGCACCGATCGAGCGGATTGCGCCGGACACGATCCGGCTGGAGCGGACGCTGGACGCGCCGGTCGAGAAGGTGTGGCGCTACCTGACCGAGGCGGACCTTCGCCGCGACTGGTTCATGGGCGGCGGCGACGCTCGGCCCGGCGCCGAGTTCGAGCTGGTCGTGGATCACGACAATCTGTCGGACGAGGAGGCGCCCTATCCGGAGAGCTACTCGGCGTTCAAAGGCAATGTCTGGCGCGAGAAGGTGCTCCGGTTCGAGCCGCCGCGGCTGCTGGAGACGACCTTCCAGGGCGGCAAGAACGGCAATGTCACCTACGAGCTGTTCGCCGACGGCGATCGCACCCGCCTGGTGCTCACCCACAGCGGCATCGTGAGCGGCACCGGCGCGCAAGATTTCGGCACCGGCTGGAACTCGCATCTGACCGTGCTTCAGGAGCGGCTTGCCGGCCGCGGCGTGCCCAATTTCTGGGCGCTTCACGCGCAATCGCGTGAGGCGGTGACCAAGGCACTGGGCTGAGATGTGCCCGCTGTGCCTCTCGACCGCCGCGTG
>JBJMVJ010000069.1:0-5835 GCA_045810685.1 Sphingomonas sp. | reverse complement strand
GAGCGGAGGAAGCCCTCCTTGTCGGCATCGAGGATCGCGACAAGGCCGCACTCGGGGATGTCGAGGCCTTCGCGCAGCAGGTTAATTCCGACCAGCACGTCATAGACGCCGAGGCGCAGCTCGCGGATCAGCTCAATGCGCTCGAGCGTCTCGACGTCCGAGTGCATGTAGCGGACCTTGAGCCCCGCCTCGTGGAGATACTCCGTCAGATCCTCGGCCATCCGCTTGGTGAGCGTGGTGACGAGCGTGCGATAGCCCTTGCGCGCCGTCGCCTTGGCCTCGTGGACGAGGTCGTCGACCTGGTCCTCGATCGGCTTGATCTCGACCGGTGGATCGATGAGGCCGGTCGGGCGGATGACCTGCTCTGAGAAGACGCCGCCGGTCTCGTTCATCTCCCACGGGCCCGGAGTTGCCGAGACGAACGTGGTCTGCGGGCGCATCGCGTCCCACTCGTTGAAGCGCAGCGGCCGGTTGTCGATGCAGCTCGGCAGCCGGAAGCCATATTCAGCGAGCGTGATCTTCCGCCGGTGGTCGCCGCGCGCCATGGCGCCGATCTGCGGCACGGTCTGGTGCGATTCATCGACGAACAGCAAAGCGTTGTCGGGAAGATATTCGAACAGCGTCGGCGGCGGCTCGCCGGGCAGCCGCCCGGTGAGGAAGCGCGAATAGTTTTCGATGCCGGCGCACGAGCCCGTGGCGGCGATCATCTCGAGGTCGAAATTGGTGCGCTGCTCGAGCCGCTGGGCTTCCAGGAGCCGGCCTTCCGCGACCAGCTCCTTCAAGCGCTCGGCGAGCTCGTGGCGGATCGCCTCCATCGCCTGCTTGAGCGTCGGGCCGGGCGTCACATAGTGCGAATTGGCATAGACCTTGATGCTGTCGAGGCCGGCGATGGTCTTGCCGGTCAGCGGGTCGAACTCGCTGATCTCCTCGACCTCGTCACCGAAGAAGCTGACGCGCCAAGCCATGTCCTCATAGTGCGACGGAAAAATCTCCAGGCTGTCGCCGCGCACGCGGAAATTACCGCGCGCGAAGCCCTGATCGTTGCGTCGGTACTGCAGCGCGACGAGCTTGCGGATGACCTCGCGCTGGTCCTCGGCCGCGCCCTTCTTCAGGGAAAAGGTCATCGCCGAGTAGGTCTCGACCGAACCGATGCCGTAGAGGCAGGAAACCGAGGCGACGATGATCACGTCATCGCGCTCGAGCAGCGACCGCGTCGCCGAGTGGCGCATCCGGTCGATCGCCTCGTTCACGCTCGACTCCTTCTCGATGTAGGTGTCGGTGCGCGCGACGTAGGCTTCGGGCTGGTAGTAATCGTAGTAACTGACGAAATATTCGACGGCGTTCTCGGGGAAGAAGCTCTTGAACTCGCCGTACAGCTGCGCGGCGAGGATCTTGTTGGGGGCCATCACCAGCGCCGGCCGCTGCAGGATCTCGATCACCTTGGCCATGGTGAAGGTCTTGCCCGAACCGGTTACTCCGAGCAGCACCTGGCTCTTCTCGCCGTCGCACGCGGCCTCGGTCAGCTCCTTGATCGCCTGCGGCTGGTCGCCCGCCGGCTCATATTCGGAGACGAGCTGGAAGCGTTTGCCGCCCTCGGCCTTGTCGGGCCGCGACGGCTTGTGCGGAACGAAGGTCTCGGCGGTCTCGGGCTCTGCGAGCGAGGTGCGGATTTGAATCGCCATCAGCGAGCGATATGGTGGAGCCGCCGACCCGGCGCAACGCGCCGCATGAGAGAGGGGGCTGCCGTGAAAACTGCCGCATGGATGATTGTGTCGCTCGTGACGCTCGCCGGATGCAACAAGTCGCCGCAAGTCGATGTCCACAACGCCACCGGCAATCAGGTGGCTCAGGCGGTCCAGCAGTCCGGAGTGATGAGCGGCGACACGATGGTCGAGCCCGGGCTGTGGCAGTCGAAAGTCACGGTCGCCGAGATGAATATCCCCGGCGTCCCGCCGCAATATGCCGAGCGGATGAAGCAGAGCATCGCCGAGCACCAGCAGCAGTCGTCAAGGCACTGCCTGACGAAGGAGGATGTGAAGAAGCCCAAGGAGGGGTTCTTCGCGGGCGAGGACAAGTCGTGCCATTACGCCCACTTCACCATGGGCGGCGGCAAGATGGACATCCAGATGGTGTGCCATCGGGAGGGCACTACCCAGACCACCAACATGGCGGGCACCTACACGCCGACCAGCTATTCGATGGACATGTCGAGCCAGGGCAGCGACGGCGAGAAAGGCGGAATGACGATGAAGATGCACGTTGACGCGCAGCGCGTCGGCGAATGCACCGGGAAAGACGATTGAGGCGTTAACGCGCCGACCATGACGCGCGTCGCCGTCCTTATCAATCGCGGCGGCGGCGCCGTCGCCGCCGACCCAAGTGTCGCCGCCAAGGTCGCCAAGGCTCTGGCCGGCGCCGGAGTCGACGCCGAGGTCGAGCTCGTGGGGGGCGGCGATTGCGCGGTGCGGTGCGGCGCAATCGGCGAGCGCGGCGACAAGCTGCTGATCGTCGGCGGCGGCGATGGCACGGTCAGCGCGGCCGCGTCGGCGCTGGTCGGCACGAATACGGTGCTCGGCATCCTGCCGCTTGGAACGCTCAACCATTTCGCGCGCGATCTCGGCATCCCGACCGACCTCGAGGAGGCGGCGAAGTTGATCGCTGCGCGGCCCGAGCGGCGCGTCGACGTTGCCCAGATGAACGATCGCATCTTCATCAACAACAGCGCGATCGGGCTTTATCCGCTGCTGGTCGTCGACCGCGACCAGCAGCGAAAGAAGCTCGGCCGGCCCAAGGCGGTGGCGATGGTGATCGCGACGGTGCGAACCCTGATCCGCTTCGGCCACCAGCGGCTGACTCTGACCGTCAACGACCGCAAGGGCCAAGTCGACACGCCTTTGCTGTTCGTCGGCAACAATGATTATCGCACCGACTTACCGGCGGCGGGCCAGCGCGACAGCCTGGAGGACGGGCAGCTTTGCGTGCTCGTGATGCGCAAGAAGACGCGCAGGGGATTCATCGCTGCCAGCGTCCGCGCCCTGCTCAAGCGTAGCCGGCCCGACGACATGGTGCGGCTCGACGGCGTCCAGCGGCTGCGCGTGTCGAGCCGCAAAAGCCACCTGGCGGTGTCACTCGACGGAGAAGTGGTCCGCGCGGCGCCTCCGCTCGACTATAAGATCTGCAAGAAGGCGCTGCGTGTGATCGCACCCGCCGGCTAGCTGGCCCGCGGCGCGGATGGTGCGAACTATTGGCTTAGGGAACTTCGACAAGCGCCCCGGTGTTCGGGGCGCAGATAGATGGGGCTCGATGTGGCAACACAGGCACGTCAGCACTGGTCGGAACAGACGAAGGCGCGGGCGCTGCGCATCGCCGGCTTTCTCATCATCCTGCTCGGCGTCGCCGCCGCGTTCCTTCCCGCGGGCAAGACCATTCCATCGGCGATGATCGGCGGGTTGCTGATCGCCGCAGGGCTCATCGAAACCGTGGCCGGGTCGCTTCGGCGCGAGTCGCGCAGCTTTGCCATGGCCGCCGGCGTGGTCACCGCCATTGCCGGCCTGCTGTTCGTCCTCAACCCCGAGACTCACTTCTTCCCGAACGTCTGGCCGATCATCGGCTGGCTGCTGGTGCGCAGCCTGGTCCTCGCCGGCGCGCTGACCGAGACCGAGGGTTCGGTGCGCGCCTGGACCGCGATCTCCGCCGGCATGGACTTCCTGCTCGCCATCCTGCTGATCACCGGCCTGTCGATCTCGACCATCGTCGTCAGCGTGTTCGGGCCGACACCCGAACTGGTCGCGAGCTTCGCCTGGGTGCTCGCCGCGAGCTTCGTGGTCAACGGCTTGCTGCTGATCGAGGTCGCGAACTGCGAACTCGAAACCGCGGACTAGCCGCGCACGCCCGACGGTTGCATAGCGCGCCCATGTTCGAAGGCTCGCCCGATCTGTCGGTCAACACCGTCGCCGAGATCGTCCGGCTGGCGCTCGCGCCGGTGTTCCTGCTGAGCGGCATTGGCGCTTTCCTCAATGTCCTCGCCTCGCGCCTGTCGCGAATCGTCGATCGCTCGCGCGACATCGAGCCGCGCCTGCTCGCCAGCCGCGGCGCCGAGCACGATCGCTGGCTGGCCGAGCTCGCGATCCTCGACCGGCGGATGTCACTGATCAGCTGGGCGACGGCGCTGTCGGTAACGTCAGCGGTGATGACCTGCCTGGTCGTCGTCCTGCTGTTCGCCGCCAACCTGGTCCGCACGCGGCTCGGCACCGAGATCGCATGGCTGTTCATCGCCTCGATGCTCGCGATCGGCGGCGGCTTTGCCGTCTTCCTCATCGAGACCACGATCGCTGCCCGCGCGGTCCGGATCCGGTCCGAGCTGCTTCAGCACACGGTGGACGAGGGCGGATAGGCCGATTATCGGCAGCCGATGCCCGTCAACACCGTTGCCATGCTCACCGCAGGAGGCCTCGCGCCCTGCCTCTCATCGGCCGTGGGCGGCCTCATCGAGCGTTACACCGAGGTCGCGCCCGAGGTGCGGATCATCGCTTATTTGAATGGCTATGCCGGCCTGCTCACCGGAAAATCGGCCGAGGTGACACCCGAGGTGCGGGCCGCCGCTGGACGGCTGCACGCGTTCGGGGGCAGCCCGATCGGCAACAGCCGCGTCAAACTCACCAACGTCAACGACTGCGTCAAGCGAGGCCTCGTCCAGCCCGGGCAGGATCCGCTGCACGTTGCTGCCGAGCAACTTCGGCGGGACGGTGTCGACGTCCTGCACACGATCGGCGGCGACGACACGAACGGCACCGCGGCCGATCTCGCGGCATATTTGCGGAGCAACAATTATCAGCTGACCGTGGTCGGGCTCCCCAAGACCATCGACAACGACATCGTGCCGATCCGACAGTCGCTCGGCGCGTGGACCGCAGCTGAGCAGGGCGCCCTTTTCGCCCGCAACATCATCGCCGAGCACTCGACAAACCCGCGGATGCTCATCGTCCATGAGGTGATGGGCCGCAATTCCGGGTGGCTTACTGCGGCCACGACGCTCGCGCACCATCAGTGGGTCCAGAACGCGCGCTTCGCCGAGTGGCTGGACAATTCCGCCGCCCGCTGGGACGTCCACGCCATCTTCATTCCGGAGCGCCCGTTCGACATCGCCGACGAGGCAAAGCGCCTGCGGGCAATCATGGACGAGCAGGATTGCGTCAACCTGTTCATTTCCGAGGGCGCCGGAGTAAGCGAGATTGTCGCCGCGATGGAGAAGGCGGGCGAGGAGGTGCCGCGCGACCCGTTCGGCCACGTCCAGCTCGACAAGATCAACCCCGGCCAATGGTTCGCCAAGCAGTTCGCCGCGGAGCTCGGCGCCGATAAGGTGCTGGTCCAGAAGAGCGGCTACTTCGCGCGCTCGGCGGCCGCCAACGACGCGGACCTCGCGCTGATCCGCGACTGCACGAATTACGCGGTGGACGCTGCGCTACGCGGTGAGTCCGGCGTCGTGGGCCACGACGAGCAGCGCAGTGACGAGCTGCGCGTCATCGAGTTCGAGCGGATCGCCGGCGGCAAGGCGTTCGACCCGTCCGTGCCGTGGTTCATCGATCTGCTGCGTGATCTAGGCCAAGCCTGACCCGGCACAGTCCGGGCGGGTATCCACAGAATATCACGACCTGAAGCATCGCCGACTCTAGACCCGCGAATCCGCGAGACCTACCTTCGCGGTCATGGGGACAGCGCTCAACGTCGAAAGCTCGGTGACCGGCCAGCCGTGGCGGTGGCGGCGCGAGCCCGATCCGAGCCTCGGCATGGACGCTCTGATCGACGAGCTGCTGCTGGCCCGTGGAGTCGCCCGCG
>JBJMVJ010000068.1:0-8224 GCA_045810685.1 Sphingomonas sp. | reverse complement strand
GCGGATGGAGCGAGCCGCTGAACCGGACCGCGTCGCGGATCGGTCCGGTCGCCTGCTCGATCGACAGGCCGGACAGGTCGATGTCGCCGCGGTCGGTGATGCGCGTCGTCAGCTCCCGGCCGGTCTCGACGTCGTAACGCCCGATCCGCCGCACGGTCTGGCGGAGCAGCGGGGGGGCAAGGTCGCATGCGCCGGGCGTCACCGACCCTACGGCGAGCGGGGCGCCGACGAGCCCCACTGGCGCGCTCTGGTCCATGCCGCCGATGAGGTCGGAAAGGTTGGGCCACCCCGCCATGGCTTTGACCGTAGCAACTCGCCTCGCCTAAGGCATCAGCCATGTGGGATCGGCTGCTCGTCGACTGCAGGATCGCGACGTTCGAACAGATGCCGGGCAACCCGCTCGGCCTGATCGACAATGGCGCCGTGGCGATCTCCGACGGCAAGATCCTTCGCGTCGGCAAGCGCACCGAGCTTGCCGGCTTTCGCGCCAGGAGCGTCGATGCGTTGGGCGGCGCCTGGGTCACCCCGGGGCTGATCGACTGCCACACGCATCTGATGTTCGGCGGGAATCGCGCCGACGAGCATGCGATGCGCCGCGCCGGCGCGAGCTACGAGGACATCGCCAAGGCCGGCGGCGGCATTGCCTCGACGGTCAAGAGCACGGCGGCGGCGTCAGACGAGGCGCTGCTCGAGCAGAGCCGCCGCCGGCTGCACGCGTTGATGGCGGGCGGCTGCACGACGATCGAGATCAAGTCCGGCTATGGCCTTGAGCCGGAGACTGAGCTGCGCCTGCTCAAGCTGGCGCACCAGCTCGGCGAAAGCGAGGCGGTGCGGATCGTCCCGACGCTGCTCGCGCTCCATGCAATCCCGGCGGACCAGCGCGACCGCCGCGCGCATTACGTGGGCGAGATCGTTGACAAGCTCATCCCGGCGGCGGCGAAGCAGGGCCTTGCGACCAGCGTCGATGCTTATTGCGACACCATAGCCTTCACGCCCGACGAGGTGGAGCGGCTGTTCAAGGCGGCCGCACACCACGGGCTGCGGGTCCGGCTCCACGCCGAGCAATTGTCCAACCAGCACGGCGCCGCGCTCGCCGCCCAGTATCGCGCGCTGTCGGCCGATCACCTCGAGCATCTCGACGAGGCGGGCGCCAAGGCAATGGCGGCGGCCGGCACCGTCGCAGTGCTCCTGCCGGGCGCCTTTTATGCGCTTCAGGAGCAACGAAAGCCGCCGGTCGCCCTGCTGCGCAAGCACAAGGTGCCCGTCGCGGTCGCGACCGACTGCAACCCCGGCACGTCGCCCCTGCTCTCGCCGACGCTGGCGATAAACATGGCGTGCACCTTGTTCGGCCTCACGCCCGAGGAGGCGATCGCGGGCATGACCATCAACGCCGCACGCGCGCTCGGCCTCGCCCACGCGGTCGGCAGCATCGCCGCCGGCAAGCAGGCGGATCTTTGCGTGTGGCGCATCGAATCGCTCAGCGAGCTCGGCTACTGGGTCGCGGTTCCGGGCCCCGAGAGGAGGATCTTTGCGGGTCTCGACAGCTAGATTTGCCGCTACGCCGGCTCGAGCGCCCGATCGAGCTTGCGCCCGAACAGCAGGATCAAGAGCGCGCCTGTCGCGGCAATTCCCGCGTCGAGGGTCCAGAACTGCGCCGGGCTCATCTTTTCATAATAGCTTCCGACCCTGCCCATCAGCACGTTGCTGATGAACAGCGACAGATAAGCGCCGCTTACCATCGTCGCATTGATCCTCGCGGGCGCCCGGCGTGAAACGAGCGCCAGCAGCGGAGGCCAATAATAGAGGAACCCGATGCCCATTCCGGCGCAGCCGAGCACTGGATAGAGCGCGCTGACCTTGGCGCCGGCTGCCCCCCATGCCCCGAACGCCATCAGCCCGGCGGAGGCGGATGCGATCGCGGCGCCAATCCCGATCTTGGCGATGTCGCTCGGCTCGCGCCCGCGTTTCGCCTGCCGGCTCCACAGCCAGATCAGCGGCGGTACCGCCACAATGCTGACTAGGGAATCGATCGAATTGAACCATGGCACTGGTATTCGCCCGAACGACGTCGCGAGATCGACGCTGGAGTCGATCCACACCAGCCCGACATTGTAGATCTGATAATAAGCCACCGACTGGAAAACGGTGATTGAGGCAGCGAGCACCAGCAGCACCACAGTTCGCCGTTCGGGCCCGCTTAGTGGGGCAGTCGGCGCGCGGTCGCGCTTGCGCGGCCGCTCGTCGGGCAAATAACGCTGGCCGGCGAGATAGGTGATCGTGGCCAGCAGCATCAGGACGCCCGCACAGCCGAAGCCGATCGGCCAGCCGTAAAGCTGCGCCAGCAGTCCGCACACGACGGGCCCAAGCGTCGCTCCGACATTGATCCCGGTGCTGAAGATCGTGAACGCCCGGGTCCGCCGCGATACGTCGTCGGGCGCATATAAATGACCGACCTGCGCGGCAATATTGCCCTTGAGGCAGCCCGATCCGACGATCAGCAGCACCAGCGCGACAAGGAAACTTTGATCGAACGCCATGGCGAAATGGCCCGCGCTCATCAGCATCGCGCCGATGACCACGGTCCGCTTCGCGCCGAGCAGGCGGTCGGCGATCCATCCGCCGAGCAACGGCGTGAAATAGACGAGGCCGGTGTAGAAACCGAAGGTTTGGGAAGCGAGCGCCTGGACCGACATCGGCCCGAAGACCGCTTCGAGCGCCGAGCGATAGGCCCGCATTCCGGCGACGTGCTCGACGTGGCCCGGCAGCAGCAGCTGCTGGACCATGTAGAGCACGACCAGCGCCGTCATTCCGTAGTAGGAAAAGCGCTCCCACGCTTCGGTGAACGCAAGGTAGGCGAGGCCTCTTGGATGGCCGAAGAACGACCGGTCTTCGCCGCCGAAGCTTGGATCCTGGATCGCGGCAATTGTCGCCATCAGCCCGTGCCCCCGCCTGAATGAACGGATGGGATAAGCCATTCACGAATGAATGCCAGCAGGCGCTCACTCTTGGGTCGAACGCCGCCAGCGGCTACTGACAGCAGCCGTGACTGACCGACGCGACAACAGCCGCCACATCCGCGCCCGCCGCGGAAGCGAGATCAAGGCCAAGAGCTGGACCACCGAAGCCGCGGTCCGAATGCTGATGAACAATCTCGACGACGAGGTTGCCGAGAACCCGCAGAGCCTCGTCGTCTACGGTGGGATCGGCCGGGCGGCGCGCAACTGGGAATGCTACGACAGGATCGTCGAGACCCTCGAACGGCTCGACGACGACCAGACCCTGCTGGTCCAGTCGGGCAAACCGGTCGGCGTGTTCCGCACCCACAAGGACGCGCCGCGCGTGCTCCTCGCCAACAGCAACCTCGTGCCAAAGTGGGCGAATTGGGAGGTGTTCAACGAGCTCGATCGCAAGGGGCTGATGATGTACGGCCAGATGACCGCCGGCAGCTGGATCTACATCGGCACCCAAGGCATCGTCCAAGGCACGTTCGAGACCTTCGCCGAAATGGGCCGCCAGCATTACGGCGGCGACCTCAAGGGCCGCTGGATCCTGACCGCCGGGCTCGGCGGCATGGGCGGCGCGCAACCGCTCGCCGCGGTCATGGCCGGCGCCCACTGCATCGCCATCGAGGTCCAGGAAAGCCGGATCGAGAAAAGGCTCGAGACGCGCTATCTCGATCGTCGCGCGGCGAGCATCGACGAAGCGCTCGAGATTATCCGCACCGCGACCCAGCCGACATCGGTCGGCCTGCTCGGCAACGCCGCCGAGATGGTGCCCGAGATGCTGGCGCGCGGCATCCGCCCCGATGCGCTGACCGACCAGACCTCCGCGCATGACCCCGCCAACGGCTATTGCCCGGCGGGCTGGTCGGTCGCGAAATGGCAGGAGATGCGGGAACGCGATCCCGCGGCCGTCGCCCATGCCGCGCGAATCTCGATCGCGCGCCACGTCGAGGCGATGCTGTCCTACCGGGAAATGGGCGTGCCCACGTTCGATTACGGCAACAACATCCGCCAGGAGGCCAAGGACGCCGGCGTCACCCACGCCTTCGATTTCCCGGGCTTCGTGCCGGCCTATGTGCGCCCGCTGTTCTGCCGCGGCATCGGGCCGTTCCGCTGGGCGGCGCTGTCGGGCGATCCCGAAGACATCTACCGCACCGACGCCAGGGTGAAGGAGCTGATCCCCGACGATCCGCACCTCCACTGCTGGCTCGACATGGCGCGCGAGCGGATCGCCTTCCAGGGCCTCCCCGCGCGCATCTGCTGGGTCGGGCTCGGCCAGCGCCACCGCCTCGGCCTCGCCTTCAACGAGATGGTGAGGAACGGCGAAGTCTCGGCGCCGATCGTCATCGGCCGCGACCATCTCGACAGCGGCAGCGTCGCTTCGCCCAACCGCGAGACCGAGAGCATGAAGGACGGCAGCGACGCCATCTCGGACTGGCCGCTCCTCAACGCTTTGCTCAACACCGCTTCCGGCGCGACCTGGGTTTCGTTCCACCACGGCGGGGGCGTCGGCATGGGCTATTCGCAGCACGCCGGAATGGTGATCGTCGCCGACGGGACGGACGATGCCGCGCGCCGGCTCGAGCGCGTCCTCTGGAACGACCCCGCCACCGGCGTGATGCGCCACGCCGATGCCGGTTATGACATCGCGACCGATTGCGCGCGCGAGCAGGGGTTGGATTTGCCAATGGTGAACCGGTGAGACTGGACCCCGAAAACATCGACCTCTCGACGCTCCGTGAGCTGTGGAGCGGCGCCGAGGCGCGGCTCGACGACGCGTCGATGCAGCGCGTTGCCAATTCCGCCGCCTCGATCGAGCGCATCGTTGCTGGCGGCGAGACGGTCTACGGCGTCAACACCGGCTTCGGCCTCCTCGCCAACACGCGCATTCCGGCAGAGCGCCTCGCCGAGCTTCAGTCGAACCTGATCCTGTCGCACAGCGCGGGCTTGGGCGAACCGTTGCCGCGCCACGTCACGCGGTTGATGATCGTCCTCAAGTTGCTCGGGCTCGGCCGCGGCTATTCCGGTGTGCGGCCGCTGGTGATCGAGGCGCTCCAGCGCCTGCTCGACGCGGACGCAATGCCTTTGATTCCGTCCCAGGGCAGCGTCGGCGCCAGCGGCGACCTTGCCCCGCTCGCCCATCTCATCGCGGCGCTGATGGGCTATGGCCGCGTCTGCCTTTCGGGCGAGGTGGTGCCCGCCACGGCGGCGCTCGAGCGGCTCGGGCTCGAGCCATTGTGCCTCGGTCCCAAGGAAGGCCTTGCGCTGATCAACGGCACCCAGGCGAGCGCCGCGCTGGCGCTCGACGCCCTGTTTGCCGGCGAGCGCGTGTTCGCCGCGGCGGTCGCCGCTGGCGCCCTGTCGGTCGACGCGCTCAAGGGCTCCGCCAAGCCGTTCGATGTGCGCCTGTCGGAGCTGCGCGGGCAGCCCGGCCAGATCCGCGTTGCCGCCGTCATCCGCGGCCTCCTCGAAGGCAGCGACATCCTGACCAGCCACGTCGCCTGCAGCCGCGTCCAGGACCCGTACAGCTTCCGCTGCCAGCCGCAGGTGATGGGCGCCTCGCTCGACCTCATGCAGAATGCGGCGCGGACGCTGACCATCGAGGCCGCAGCCGTCACCGACAATCCGATCGTGTTCGCCGATGACGACACGGCGATTTCGGGCGGCAATTTCCACGCCCAGCCGGTCGCCTTCGCCGCCGACACCATTGCCATCGCGCTGTGCGAGGTCGGGTCGATCTCCGAGCGGCGGGTGAGCGTGCTTGTCGATCCCAAGATGAGCGGCCTGCCCGCTTTTCTGACCCAGGATTCGGGCGTCAATTCGGGGCTGATGATCCCGCAGGTCACCGCGGCCGCGCTGGTCAGCGAGAACAAGAGCCTTGCCTTCCCGGCGAGCGTCGATTCCATCCCGACCTCCGCCGGACAGGAGGACCACGTCTCGATGGCGCCGATCGCCGCGCGCAAGGCCGCGCAGATCGCCCGCAACGCCGCGGGCGTGATCGCGGTCGAGCTGATGGCGGCCGCCGAGGGCATCGACTATCACGCGCCCCTCAAGACGTCGGCAAGGCTGCAGGCGATCCACGCCGCGGTGCGCGCGCATTCGCCGCACTTCGCCGCGGACCGTTATTGGGCGGACGAGATCGTCGCCCTCCAGGCCGCGGTTCTGGCGGGCGAGATCGGGGCCGAGGGGTTAAGGCTCGATTGAGCTAGTCGACCTTGGTCCAGCGCTGCGTCTTGCAGATCAGGCCGAACAAGGCGCAGCCTTGGATTTCGATCGTGGTCGGGCCGACGAAGCGGACCGTCGCCGGCACGTGCATGTTGCTTTCGGGATCGAACGCCTTGCCCTTGAACAGGCCGTCGCCGGCCGGGCTCACGTGCAGGATCTCGGTCCCGATGAAGTTCTTTGTCCCCCCCTTGCGGGCATTCGCCTGCGCCTTGGCCGAGGCCTTGAGCACGATCGCACAATAAGCGCCGCCGCCGCAGCGGGTGACGTGGACGAGGGTGCTGTGCTTGGGGTTGGTCCAATGCCCTTCGATGGTGCCGGGGCTTTGGGCGGCGGCTGGTGAAGCGGCAAGCGCCAGCGCGAGCGCTGCCGCGGTGAAAGCTTTGGTCATGATCCTTGAATCCTTTGCCGTTCGGCCGGCGTTAGTCCAGCGCGGGGCGGTTAATGCTGCTTTGCGGCAAAAATCGCGCCTTCAGCTTGCCCGGGAATGAACCGGGGCGTGTGAGCGGCGGCTTAATGGAAATCGCGGCTCTTCGGGATGATCTCGACATCGCGCGGGTGGCGCGAGGCGGGCGGGCGATTCCAGCTCCCCTGGTGATCGGGTTTTTCGAGCCTTGAAGGCAAAGCGGGATCGTCGCTGAGGTGCCGCAGCATGTGGCTATGGTCCTCGAGCCGCCGCGCGACGACGTGGATCACCCCATCGTCCTCATCGCGCTGGACGATGCCGTGCACCGCCATCAGCCGCGCGCCCATGACGATCTTGCGCTGCTTGTCGAACACGTCGGGCCAAATGACGAGGTTGGCGACTCCGGTCTCGTCCTCGATGGTGATGAACACCACGCCCTTGGCGCTGCCCGGCCGCTGTCGGATCAGGACCAGGCCGGCGATCGAAAGGCGCTTGCCGTCGCGGACGGTCTTCAGCTGCTCGGCGGTGATGAACTTGTGGGCCGCATAATGCTCGCGAAGGAAGCGCATCGGGTGCGCCTTCAGGCTGAGGCGGATAGTCTGGTAATCATTCACCACATGCTCGCCGAGCGGCATCTGCGGCAGCTGCGCCGGCTCGCTCTCCGCGCCTTCATCGAGCGTCTCGGCATAAGCGAACAGCGGCAGGTCCGGAGCTTGTCTGAGCGGGCGCGAATCCCATAGTGCCGAGCGGCGGTCGAGCCCCATCGACCGGAACGCATCCGCCGCCGCGAGCCGCTGGATCGCATGGACCGGCACCCGCGCGCGGCTGCGCAGTTCCTCGACCGTGCGGTACGGCCGCCGCGCCACCACCCGCTCCGCCGCCTCGCGCTGCAGCCCGTCGATCTGCCTCAGGCCGAACCGCATCGCACCGCCTTCCATCGTGCAGTCCCAGTCGCTGCAATTCACGTCGACCTCGCGCACCTCGACTCCATGCTCCTTCGCGTCGCGGACGATCTGGGCCGGCGCGTAGAAGCCCATCGGCTGCGAGTTGAGCAGCGCCGCCGCGAACGCTGCCGGATATTTCCACCGCAGCCACGACGACACGTAAACCAAGTGGGCGAAGCTCGCCGCGTGGCTCTCGGGGAAGCCATATTCGCCGAAGCCCTTGATCTGGTCGAAGCAGCGCTGCGCGAAATCGGGGTCGTAGCCGCGCTCGACCATCCGCCCGACCATCTTGTCCTGCAGGACCTCGATGTTCCCCTTGGAGCGAAAGGTCGCCATCGCCTTGCGTAGCTGGTTGGCCTCGTCTGGCGAGAATTTGGCCGCGTCTATGGCGATCTTCATCGCTTGCTCCTGAAAGATCGGAACACCGAGCGTTCGCCCGAGGATTTTCTCGAGCTCGTCGGGCGGGCCATGCTCCGGATGGGGGCAGGGGAAGGTCACCGGCTCCTTAGCCGAACGGCGCTTCAAATAAGGGTGGACCATATCGCCCTGGATCGGGCCTGGGCGGACGATCGCGACTTCGATGACGAGATCGTAGAAACAGCGGGGTTTCAGCCTCGGCAGCATGTTCATCTGAGCCCGGCTTTCGACCT
>JBJMVJ010000067.1:0-7449 GCA_045810685.1 Sphingomonas sp. | reverse complement strand
GAGCGGAGGAAGCGGATCATGCGACTTTCTCCTGCGCCATCGCAGCCGCGGTCTGGTTGCCGGCGATCGCGACGAATGCGTCGTGAAGGCCCGGGCGCTCGATCGCCAGGGTCTCGATGCCGGCGCCGCCGTCGATCAGCGCTTTCAACAGCGGCTCGGGCCCGCCCTCGGGAAGCTCGAACACATATTCATCGCCCTCGCGCCGGGCGTTCTCCGGGATCGCGGCGCGCCACGGCCCATCCTGGGCGCGCGTCCGCAGCCGGACGATCGGACGGAGCCGCGAGCGCGCCTCGTCGACCCGGCCGTCGAACACGACCTTGCCCTTGGCGACAATCGCGATTTCCTCGCACAGCCGCTCGGCATGGGCGATGACATGGGTCGAGAAGATGATCGTCACGCCGGCCCGCGCCTCGCGCCGGATCAGCTCCTCGAGCCGCGCCTGGTTGATCGCGTCGAGGCCGGCGAACGGCTCGTCGAGGACGATCAGCCGCGGCTTGTGGACGATGGTGCCGAGCAGTTGGACGGTCTGCGCCATGCCCTTGGACAAGTTGCGGACCGGCTTCCTCGCCCATTCGCCAAGACCGTGCTCGGCGAGCAGGGCATCGGCGCGGCGGCGGCCCTCGGCCAGCGGCAGGCCGCGAAGCGCACCCATGAACGCGATCGCATCGCGGGCATGCATCGCCGGATAGAGCCCGCGCTCCTCGGGCAGGTAGCCGATCTCCGGCGCCGCCTCGAGCGGGCGCTCGCGGCCGAGCACGAGGCGGCTGCCGCTCGACGGGTCGATGATCCCCAGCAGGATGCGCAAGGTGGTGGTCTTGCCGGCGCCGTTGGGGCCGAGCAGGCCGTAGATGGAGCCGGTCGGCACTGCGAGGCTGACCCCGTCGACGGCGCGGGTCTCGCCGAATTCCTTGACGAGATCGACCGCTTCAACCGCCAGATTCCGTTCGTGCTGAGCCTGCCGAAGCACTGATTTTCCTTTAGAACTCAAGGACAGCCCTTCGACAAGCTCGGGGCGAACGGTGTAGTCGCGGCGCGTGGCTAACAAGGAAAGCCTTGAGGAAGCAATAAGGACGGAAGCGGCGCGGCTGGGCTTTGCCGCGTGTGGGTTCACGCGCGCCGACGCGGCCGATGCAGCCGGGCTCGAGCTCAAGCGCTGGCTCGAGGCGGGGCATCACGGCACGATGGGCTGGATGGAGGAGCGCGCGCACCACCGCGTCTCACCGCTGGCGCTGTGGCCCGAGGCCCGGTCCGCGATCGCGCTCGGCATGAGCTATGCGCCCGCTTCCGATCCGCTGGCGCTGGCAGAGCGGCCGGAGCTCGGCCGGATCTCGGCCTATGCGCAGGGCGGCGACTATCACAAGACGGTCAAGAAGGGCCTGAAAGCGCTGGCGCGGTTCATCGTCGATCGCAATCCGTCGGAGCTCAAGGTGTTCGTCGACACCGCGCCGGTGATGGAGAAGCCGCTCGCCCAGGCGGCGGGGATCGGCTGGCAGGGCAAGCACAGCAACCTCGTCAGCCGGGAGCATGGCAGCTGGCTGTTCCTGGGAGTGATCCTCACCAGCCTCGAGCTCGAGCCCGATGCGCCGGCCGAGCAGGGGGTGCATTGCGGCAGCTGCAGGCGCTGCCTCGACGCCTGCCCGACGCAGGCGTTTCTCGGTCCCCACCGGATCGATGCGCGGCGCTGCATCTCCTACCTGACGATCGAGCATGAGGGCGCAATCCCGAACGAACATCGCGCCGCGATCGGCAACCGCATCTACGGCTGCGACGATTGCCTGGCCGTGTGCCCGTGGAACCGCTTCGCCGACGCGGCGGCGGCCAACCGCGCATTCCTGCCGCGCGCCGAGCTCGCCCAGCCGCGGCTCGCCGACCTGCTCGCGCTTGACGAGGCCGGGTTCCGGGAAATGTTCGCGGGTTCACCGATCAAGCGGATCGGGCTCAAGCGGATGATCCGCAATTGCCTGATCGCGGCCGGCAACAGCGGCGACCCTGGCCTGAGCGTCACGATTGAACCCCATCTTCGCGACGCCGATCCGGTCATCGCCGAAGCGGCCGGCTGGGCGCTTGCTCAGCTCGGGCTTTCGAGCGCGGAGATGCAGCCGGCCTGACTGATGTCGAGGCCGCTAGGGCTGCGGGTATCCACATGAGTCACGCGAAGGGCGCCGTTCTGCGCGGGGTAGAGATAAGCGTCGAGCACGCATTGCGAGCCGCGGAACTGGAGCTTGACGCTGGTCCCCTCGCGGATCTGGAGCGCGGGCCTGCCGAAGCGGCCGACGAGGTCCTGCGGGCCGAGGCCGAGAAGGCTGCCCTGCAGCTTCGACTGGAGCTGGGGAGCGGGCGCCTGCGACGGCGGAGCCTGCGGCCGCGTGGCGCAGGCGGCGGCAAGCAGGGCGAGTGAGAAAGCGAATAAGCGGCGCATCGTCCTACCCTGTCATCGAGGGGGCGGCGACGCAATCCGGCTGCATTGCCGCGGCCGCTTCGCAGCCTCGCAATGACGATTGTGTGGATGGAGGCGGACCGCTAGGCGCGCTTACCCTTGCTGTCGGAGTGATTGATGCCTGAGCCGCGCCTCGATGTCCTGTGCATCGGCAATGCGATCGTCGATGTGATCGCCAACGCCAGCGATGAGTTCCTGACGCAGGAGGGGCTGGTCAAAGGCTCGATGCGGCTGATCGATGCGGCGGAGGCCGAGCGGCTCTACGCGCATATGGGACCGGCGACGCAGGTGAGCGGCGGCTGCGGCGGCAACACCGCTGCCGGAATCGCGGCGCTCGGCGGCAGGGCCGGGTTCGTCGGCCAGGTCGCGCCCGACCAGCTCGGTACCTTCTACCGCCATGACCTCACCGCCGCCGGCGTCGAGTTCACGACTCCCGCGCTCGACCCCGGCGTGCCGACCGCGCGCTCGATGATCCTCGTCAGCCCGGACGGGCAGCGGACGATGAACACCTTCCTCGGCGCCGCCCAGCATTTGCCCAAGAACGCGCTCGACGAGGCGCAGATCGGGCAGGCCGCGATCCTCTACCTGGAGGGCTATTTGTGGGACCCGGAGACGCCGCGCTACGCGATGATCCGCGCGATCGAGGTGGCGCGCGATGCCAGGCGCAAGGTCGCCTTCACATTGTCCGACACCTTCTGCGTCGATCGCCACCGCGACGGCTTCAACCAATTGCTCGACAATCACCGGATCGACATCTTGTTCGCGAACCAGGCCGAGATCGAGGCGCTCGCCGGCATCGCCCACCTCGACAGCGCGGTCGCTGCGGTCGCGCCCAAGGTCGAGACGCTGGTCGTGACGCGCAGCGAGCACGGCGCGCTTGCGGTGCGCGGCGGCGAGCGCGCCGAGGTTCCGGCCGAACCGATCCGCCAGCTGGTCGACACCACCGGCGCCGGCGACCTGTTCGCATCGGGCTTCCTGCTCGGCGCCGCGCGCGGCTTCGATCTCGAGCGCTCGCTGAGACTCGGCGCCATCGCAGCGGCCGAGGTCATCCAGCATTATGGCGCGCGCCCCGAGGCGGACCTCAGGGCGCTGGCCGGAGAGCTGGTCGCCTAAGGCCGGATGATCGGCTTGCCGCTCGGATCCTTGGGCGCATCTTCGGCGAAGTAAGGCGTCTCTTCGTCGGACACGACCGGGTGGCCCTTGGCGAGCTCCGAATTGTGCATCCCGTAGACAAAATAGAGGATGATCGCCCCAATCGTGTACCAGAAGAAGAACAGCAGGATCCGCGTCTCGACCGTGAAGATCAGCGCAAAGCAGGTGACGATGCCGAGTGCCGGCACGACCGGATAAAGCGGTACCCGATAGCCGCGCGGGATATCCGGGTGGGTGCGCCGCAGCCAGATCACGGTCAGGCACACGATGCCAAAGGCGGCGAGCGTTCCGACCGAGGTCATGTCGCCGAGCGTGTTGATGTCGAGAAAACCCGCGGCGCAGGCGACGATCAGGCCAACCACGATGGTGTTGATCCACGGCGTGCGGAACTTCGGGTGCACGCGCGAGAAGACTTTGGGCAGCAAGCCGTCGCGGGCCATCGTGTAGAAAATGCGAGTCTGGCCATACATCAGCACGAGGATGACCGAGGTCAGGCCGATGATCGCACCCGCCTTGATGGTCTTGGCGAACCATGCCCATTGCGGACCGAAGGCGTCGACCGCGACCGCGACCGGATCGGGCACGTTCAGCGTCTTGTAGTTGACGATCATTGTGAGGACGATCGACACGAGGATGTAGATCACCGTGCACGCGACAAGACTGCCGATGATCCCGAACGGCATGTCCTTGCCCGGATTCTTCGCTTCCTGGCCGGCCGTCGAAACCGCTTCGAACCCGATGTAGGCGAAGAACACGATCGAGGCGGCGCGGAGGATTCCGCTCCACCCGAATTCGCCCTTGGCGCCGGTCGGCGGCGGGATGAATGGATCCCAATTGGGCGTGTAGTGCGGCAAGTTCCTGAGGATGATGACCCCGCCGACAAGAATGAAGGCGACCAGCACGGTCACCTTGATGGCGACGATCGCATTGTTGAACCTCGCCGATTCCGAGACGCCGATGACGAGCAGGATCGCAAGTGCGGAGCAGACCAGGAACGCCGGCAGGTTGAACAGATAAACCACCGGGGCGCCGTTCACGAGCACGTCGACCCCGGCCTTTTGCAGATGGTGGCCGGTGGGACCGGTGAGGAAGGACGGGATGAGCAGGCCGAAGTCGCCGAGCAGGCTGACCACATATCCTGACCAGCCGACCGCGACGACCGAGGCGGCAAGGCCATATTCGAGAAGCAGCAGCGCGCCCATGATCCAGGCGGCGAACTCGCCGATCGTCGCGTAGCTGTAGGTGTACGCCGATCCCGATACCGGGAGCGTCGATGCAAGCTCCGCATAGCATAGGCCGGCGAAGGCGCAGATAATGCCCGCGATCGCGTAGGAGATGAGGACGGCCGGGCCGGCGTGAAGAGCCGCGGCATTGCCGGTGCGCACGAAGATACCGGCGCCGATGATGCAACCGATACCGAGGAACACCAGGTTCCAGGGCCCGAGCGAACGCTTGAGCTCGCTGGTCCGGGTCTCTTCTTGAATCTGGCCAACGCTCTTGCGCAAGCCCATGCGCCCGAGCAGGCTCCGGCGTGGAGCGGCAGTCGCCATTCTATCTCCCCTCGAGAAAGTCGTCAGGCGTGACCCTAACGGCCAAAATGGCCGGTGCAATCCCTCGGCGGCGCCAACGCCTAGCGAACCAGCATGGGTCCGAGCGGCCGTCCGCCGAAAATGTGCACATGTAAGTGCGGGACTTGCTGGAGGGAGTTCAAGCCGCTGTTGGCGAGCAGCCGGTAGCCGCTTTCCACCAGCCCGGCATCCCGCGCGATCCTGCCGACGGCGCGGACGAAGCCGGCGATCTCCTCGGCCGACGCCTTGGCCGAAAAATCGTCCCACGACACGTACGCGCCTTTGGGGATCACCAGGATGTGGGTCGGGGCCTGGGGGTTGATGTCGGGGAAGGCGAGCGCATACTCGTCCTCATAGACCCGGTTCGCCGGGATCTCGCCGCGCAGCATTCGGGCGAAGATGTTGGCGTCGTCGTACGGCTGGGTTGCGTCGATGGGCATGCGCGTAGCTTCGACGGACGGCAGTGCAGGTCAAGAGACTTCGTGCGATGCTTGGGCCGCGGGGGACTTGTTCGATGGCAATTCGCTGGGCGTCATTGCTGTTGTTGGCAGCCTCGCCGGCTGCATCGCAATCGGTTCCGCCGACTGCAGTGCCAATCACCTATTCGCAGAATTACGACCCGACATTGTCGCCCGACGGCAAGCAGATGATCTTCATCAAGGCGCTCGAGGGGCACGAGCAGCTATTCATGGCGGATGCCGACGGCCGCCACGAACGGCAGCTGACCCGCGGCGCAGCCGACAAGGAGGACCCCGCCTGGTCGCCTGACGGCCGCCGCGTCGCCTACGTGCTGATCGGACCCAAGAACTCGATGCACGTGATGAACATCGACGGCAGCGGCGACCGCGCCCTCACCCCGCCGACGCAAAGCCCGATCCATCCCGAGTGGATGCCGGACGGGCGATCGATCCTTTACTGCACGGACGACGATCTCGATCCGCCGCGGAAGAATACCGCCGAGATCTACCGGATCGAGGTCGCGACCGGAAAGATCGCGACGATCATCAGCGGCGGCGTGAACACCTATCCGGTCGCCTCGCCCGACGGGACAAGGATCGCCTTTCGCAAGATGCTCGACACCAACAGCGAGGTGTTCGTTGCCAACATCGACGGGAGCGGAATCAGGAACCTGACCAGCCATCCAACCTTCGACGGCTGGCCCGCCTGGTCTCCCGACGGCAAGCGCATCGCCTTTGCCAGCAACCGCAACTCGGCGTACCAAATCTTCGTCATGGACGCGGACGGCTCCAACGTCCGGCTGGTTGCCAATACCGAAGGACGCGCCACCGCCCCGAAGTGGTCGCCTGACGGAAGAAGCATCTATTTTCCCAATTGCTGGCGCACCGGGCGAGGCGGCGCCTGCGAAATCTTCGTCGCGCCGGCGCCCTGAGCGAACGCCGCTTGACCGGGCTTCGCCGCCCGCTACCACTTGCAGGCGTGACCGACGAGACGCCCCCGGAGAGCCTGATTCCGTACGACGAGATCGTGCAGGACGCGCTGCGGGCGGTGGTCGGGCGGGTGCTCGGCGAGGTCGAGCGGTCGGGCGGCCTTCCCGGCGACCATCATTTCTACATCACATTCAAGACCCGAGCGCCAGGAGTTGCCATCCCCAAGCATCTGCTCGAGCGCTTCCCTGACGAGATGACGATCGTCATCCAGCACCGGTTCTGGGACTTGAAGGTCGAGGAGGACGATTTCACCGTCGGGCTGTCGTTCGGCGGCGTGCCGGCGACGCTGCACGTGCCGTTCGCGGCGGTGACCCAGTTCCACGATCCCGCCGTGGAGTTCGCACTGACGTTCCACGCCGATGCCGACGAAGCCCCGCGCGAGGAGCACGAGGAAGCGGAGAACGATCCGCCCGAGGCGCCGCGAGCGGAGGAGCCCAAGGACGACGGCTCGAACGTCGTCTCGGTGGACTTTACGCGCAAAAAATAACAGGAGCCGGTCATCGCGAGCCCAAGCGAAGCGATCCGGACACGCCGGATTGCCGCTCGCCAACGCTCCTCGCACCGACACGAAGAGGCACATGGCCGACACCCGCACCGAAACCGACAGCTTCGGCCCCATCGAGGTTCCCGCCGACGCCTATTGGGGCGCGCAGACCGAGCGCTCGATCGGGAATTTCCCGTTCGGCCCGCGCGAGCAGATGCCGGTCGAGATCGTCCACGCCCTGGGCTTCGTCAAGCAGGCCGCGGCGCGGGTGAATGCGCGGATGGGGGGCGTCGACCCGAAGATCGCCGAGGTCATCCAGCAGTGGGAGTGATATGTAGAGCGTGGTGTAGTGTAATTGTT
>JBJMVJ010000066.1:0-19229 GCA_045810685.1 Sphingomonas sp. | reverse complement strand
ATTGGTCGTTGAGCGCGATCTGCTCGAGTTCCTTGGCAACGTCGAGAACCGGGTCGGAGATGTTGAGCTCGGCCAGCACCTCGTCGGCCGTCGCCTTCATCACCTTCGCGCGCGGGTCGAAATTCTTGTAGACCCGGTGGCCGAAGCCCATCAGCCGGAACGGGTCGTTCTTGTCCTTCGCCCGGGCGATATATTTGGGGATGTTGGCGGGCGTGCCGATCTCGCGCAGCATGTTCAATGCCGCCTCGTTGGCGCCGCCATGGGCGGGGCCCCACAGGCAGGCGATGCCGGCGGCGATGCAGGCGAAGGGATTGGCGCCCGACGAGCCGGCGAGGCGCACGGTCGAGGTCGACGCGTTCTGCTCATGGTCGGCGTGGAGGATGAAGATCCGCCGCATCGCATTTTCGATGATCGGATTGACTTCATAAGGCTCGGCCGGAACGCCGAAAGTCATGCGCAGGAAGTTGCCGGTGTAGCTGAGACTGTTCTGCGGAAACATGAAGGGCTGGCCGAGGCTGTATTTGTAAGCCATCGCGACCAACGTCGGCATCTTGGCGATCAGCCGGTGCGACGCGATCATGCGTTGCTCCGGGTCGGTGATATCGGTGCTGTCGTGGTAGAATGCGGACAGCGCGCCAACCACGCCGCACATGATCGCCATCGGATGGGCGTCGCGCCGAAAGCCACGGTAGAAGGTCGCGAGCTGCTCGTGGACCATGGTGTGGCGGCTGATCGTGTAGCTGAACTGGTCGAGTTCCGCTGCCTTCGGAAGCTCGCCGTGCAGCAGCAGGTAGCAGACCTCCATGAACGTCGAGTTTTCGGCGAGCTGGTCGATCGGATAGCCGCGGTGGAGGAGAATCCCCTTCTCGCCGTCGATATAGGTGATTGCGCTTTCGCAACTCGCTGTCGACGTGAAGCCGGGGTCGTACGTGAACATGCCCGTTTCGGTGTACAGCTTGCGGATATCGAAGACTTCGGGGCCGACGGTCCCTTCGAGGACGTCGTAGGCGTGGTTGGTTCCATCGATCCCCAGGGTCACGCTTTTGTCGGTCATTCGCTCGGCTCCATCTGGTCGGCGATGCGGGCCAGGCTTTCGTCGCGGCCCAGGAGCACCAACACTTCATAAATCCCGGGAGACGTCGTGCGCCCCGTGAGGGCAGCGCGTAACGGCTGGGCGAGCTTGCCGAGCTTCACGCCGCTGCTCTCCGCGACCTCGCGGATGGCCGCCTCTAACGAGCCTTCGTCCCACTCCGCAAGAGCGGTCAGCTGGTCATATGTGCGATGCAGCATCGCGCGCGCCTCGGGCGTCAGCAATGCGGCGGCCGGTTCGTCGATATGGAGCGGCCGGCGCGCAAACAGGAAGCGCGCTCCGTCGGCGAGCTCATTCAGCGTATGCGCACGGGACTTGAGCTCGGGCATCGCCCGCAGCAGCAGCGCCTGGTCCGCCGCCTCGCTGACGCCGAGCCTGGGCCCGACGAGTGCGGCCAGCCGCTCGTCATTGGCTTCGCGAATATAGTGGCCGTTGAGGTTCTCGAGCTTCTTGAAATCGAACCGCGATGGGGACCTGCCGACGTGAGCGAGGTCGAACCACTCGATGGCCTGCTCGCGGCTGATGAGCTCGTCGTCGCCGTGGCCCCAGCCGAGCCGCAGCAGATAATTGGTCACCGCCTCAGGCAGGAAGCCCAGCTGGTCGCGGTAGGCATCGACGCCCATCGCGCCGTGACGCTTGCTGAGCTTCGCCCCGTCGGCCCCGTGGATCAGCGGCACATGGGCATAGGTCGGCTCGGGCCAACCCATCGCGCGGATGATCGCCAGCTGGCGGAAGGCATTGTTGAGGTGATCGTCGCCGCGGATGACGTGCGTGACACCCATGTCGTGGTCGTCGACGACGACGGCCAGCATATAGGTCGGAGTCCCGTCCGAGCGGAGCAGAATGAGGTCGTCGATCTCGCTGTTCTGGACCGTGACCCGCCCCTGAACCTCGTCGTCGATCACGGTTTCACCTTCGCGCGGTGCTTTGAGGCGGATGACGTAGGGCCTTTCGCCCTGGTCATCGGCGACGTCGCGCCACGGGCTGTTGATCCGGAACGGCCGCCGCTCGAGCTTGGCCTTCTCGCGCTGCTCGGCGAGCTCCTCCTGCGTCATGTAGCAACGGTAGGCGGCGCCGCGCTCGACCAGCCGGTGGGCGATCTCGGCGTGCCGCGCCCAGAATTGCGACTGGTAATATTCGTGCCCGTCCCAATCGAGGCCGAGCCAGCGCATGCCGTCGAGGATCGCGTCGATCGCCTCCTGCGTCGAGCGGGCGCGGTCGGTGTCCTCGATCCGCAGCAGGAACTTGCCGCCGTGGTGGCGCGCGAACAGCCAGTTGAACAATGCGGTTCGAGCGCCGCCGATGTGGAGGTAGCCGGTCGGCGACGGAGCGAAACGGGTGACGACGGGACGCGACGTACGACTGGCGCTGCTCAAATCGTTATCGCTTGCGCTTTGGCGCGCATTCCTCTTCTCTCTTTGTTGCAATGCAATGGACGAGCGCCCCTAACATAGGGGAAGCGCCTCTTCCACAGCGTGCTCGGGGCTATTGGAAGTCGCGGTTTTCCGTGGCTGGCGAGGGGCTGGAGAAGCTCCTCGAGGCGGAGCGCGCGCAGCTTCCGCCGTGGTTCGTGGTCGGCTTCGGCGGCGGGATTGCCGCCTGGTTCGCCCTGGGCTCTCCGGCCGAGTGGAAAGCCTTTTTGTGCCTCTCCTGCGCGCTGTGCCTGGCCGGACTTGCGCTCGGGCGGGGGAGGGCGGGCCGGGCGCTCGCCTGGTTCGCGCTTGCGGCGATGCTCGGCTTCGCGCTGGTGTGGGCGCGGTCGGACTGGGTGGCGCGGCCACGGCTCGAGCGGCCGGTGATCGCCGACGTGAAGGCGAGGGTCCTCACGGTCGAGCACCTCGCGGCGAGGGATCGCGTGCGTCTGCTGGTGAAGCCGAGCGATCCAGCCCTTCCGCCCAATGTCAGAATCACAATCGACGAGGATAAGTTTCCCCCCGGCATCGCCGCCGGCGCGCTGATCGGCGTTCGGGCCAGGCTCGCGCCGCCGCCTCCGATGGCGCTTCCCTCGACCTATGACTTCGCCCGCGACGCCTGGTTCAACGGCATCGGCGGCGTGGGCAAGGCGATGGGGCCGGTCACCGTGCTCCAGCCGAGCGCGCCGCATGGGCTCGACCGCGTCCGCGAGCGCCTGCGCGAGCGCATCCGCAACAACCTCGCTCGTGCGCCGGCGGGGATCGCGATCGCGCTCGTCACGGGCTACCAGAATGCGGTCGATCAAGGCGATGCCGACGCGATGCGCCGCAGCGGCCTCACTCACCTTTTGTCGGTCAGCGGCTTGCAAATCGCCGCAGTGGTCGCCTTCACCATGTTCCTGAGCTTGAAGCTGCTCGCGCTGAGCGAGCAACTGGCGCTCCGACTCAATCTGGTGATGGTTGCAGCTGGCGCGGCGGCGGCAGCAGGAATTGGCTATACGTTGCTCACCGGCGCGCAGGTGCCGACGGTCCGGAGCTGCGTCGCAGCGCTGCTGATCCTCGCCGGTATCGGCCTTGGGCGAGACGCCATCAGCATCCGCCTGATCGCGACCGGTGCGCTGATCGTGCTGATCTTCCGGCCCGAAGCGCTTGCCGGCCCAAGCTTCGAGATGAGTTTCGGCGCGGTAACCGCGATCGTCGCGCTTCACTCGACCGCCTGGGCTCGCCGCCTGCTGCAGCGCCGCGACGAAGGAATCGTCATGCGGACGCTTCGCGCGTTGCTCGGCATTCTCGCCACCGGCCTCGCGGTCGAGCTGGCGTTGATTCCAATGGCTTTGTTTCATTTCCACCGCGCGGGGCTTTACGGCGTCGCCGCCAACATCATCGCCATCCCGCTGACGACCTTCGTCATCATGCCGCTCGAAGCGGCGGCCCTGGCGTTCGACGCGATCCGGCTCGGGCAGCCCTTGTGGTTCCTGTGCGGCGCGTCGATCGACGCGCTGCTTGGCCTTGCGCATCATGTTTCGTCCGCCAAAGGCGCGGTGGCACTGCTCCCGTCGATGCCCGCCTGGGCGTTCGGGCTGATGATGGCTGGACTCGTGTGGCTGTGCCTGTGGACGACGCGCGTTCGTCTGTGGGGCCTGTTTCCGATAGCGCTAGGCGCCGCGGCGGCTTCGCTCGCTCCGGCACCGGACCTGCTGGTCACGGGCGACGGCCGTCATTTGGCCGTGGTCGACAAGGGCACGCCGCTGCTTCTGCGCGACCGCGCCGGCGATTATGTGCGGAGCCTGTTTGCTGAAGCGTCGGGATTCGACGGCGACCCCGACCTGCTCGATGGCCAGCCGACCAGCGACTGCTCGCACGATGCGTGCGTCGCGCTGCTCCGCCATGGGTCCGCCGAATGGCGGCTGCTGGCGACCCGTTCGGCGACCCGGATCGACTGGGACGCAATCACCGGCGCCTGTGCTTCAGCCGATATCGTCGTCTCGGACCGTCGCCTGCCGCGCGCGTGCCACCCCCGCTGGCTGCGGCTCGACGCCGAGGCGCTCGCCCGCACCGGCGGCCTCGCCATTTATCTTGGACGAAGGCCCTGGGTCGACAGCGTCGCCGAGCGGGTGGGTGCCCATCCCTGGGCACAAACGCATTAGCTGCCGACTGCGCTCAGTAGCGCCGGATCAGACCGGCGAGACGCCCCTGTATCTGGACCCGGCGGGGCTCGTAGCGTTGCGGCTCGTAATTGCGGTTCGCGGGGTCGAGACGGATCATGCTGCCCTCGCGCCGGAAAGTCTTGAGCGTCGCTTCCTCATTGTCGATCAGCGCCACGACGATCTCGCCGTCGCGCGCGTCTTCGACCTTGCGGATGAGCGCGAAATCGCCGTCGAGAATGCCTTCGTCGACCATCGAATCGCCGGCGACCTCGAGCGCATAATGTTCGCCCGGGCCTAGCAAAGCGGCGGGAACCGCGAAGCTCTCGGTGCCTTGGAGCGCCTCGATCGGCGTGCCGGCCGCGATCCGGCCGTGCAGCGGAATCTCCATCGTGTCGTTGGCCGGCGCCGCGGCAACCGGGCGGAGAGGCGTCACGCTGGCTGTCGGCCGCGCCTCGGGGAGCTTCACGATCTCCAGCGCCCGCGCCCGGTTGGGCAGCCGGCGGATGAAGCCGCGCTCTTCGAGCGCCGAGATCAGGCGATGGACTCCCGACTTCGATTTGAGGTCGAGCGCCTCGCGCATCTCATCGAAGCTCGGGCTGATGCCGCTGTCCTTCAGGCGGTCGTCGATGAAGAGCAGCAATTCACGCTGCTTGGCGGTGAGCATCGGCAGTCACTCCCCCAGAAAGAACGAACGGGGAACGTGTAGGCAACAAACCGCCCAAGGTCAAGCGCCAGCCAGGAAGTGATCAGCCGCCGCCGCGGATCAGCCCCGACTTGAAGGCGCGGATGGCGCTGTCGTTGCGCTTCGCCTTCATCTCACGCTTGAGGTCGGCGAGGAACTGCTCCGCATAATCCGTGGACATGGCCTGGGCGAGCTGGGTCTGCACCTGGCCGATGAGGCCGGGCGAGATCAGCGCGTTGCCCGGCGTGATCTTGTTGACCTTGACGACGAGATAGCCGCCGCCCTGAGGGTTGGCCGCCACCTGGCTCTTGCCCGCTGCGGTGGCGAACAGGACCCGCAGGGCCGGTGCGACCTTCGCATCAGCCTGGGAAATCTGGATTCGGCGGGCCGAGATCGGCTGCGGTGGCGGAAGGGCGGCGCCGACGCCCTTGATCGCGTTGGCCAGCGAGACATTGCCCGACGCCCTGGCGGCGATCTGCGTCGCCGCTGCGCGGGCGCGCTGCAGCGCCTGATCGTTGATCCAGTCGCCAGCGACCTGCTCGCGGATAGATGCGAGCGGCGCTGGGGCTGCGGCTACGACCTGTCCGGGAGATACCATCGCGTAGCCCGCATCTCCCGGGAGAGTGACGATCTCCGGCGGATCACTTGGTGCGATATCGAACCCCGTCTTCAGCGCCGGGGCAAGTTCCGCGGGCAGCTTGTACGCGGGATCGGCGCGCGACGTGCCGTTCGCCGTCACCAGCGGCGTTGCGATTACCGCCAGCTTGTTGGACGCGGCGGCTTCAGCGAAATTGCTGCCGCCGTCGATCGCGGCCTGGACCTTGTCGACGAGATCCTCGCTCGCCGACTTTCGTTTTTCGGCGGTGAGCTTGGCCGCGATTTCGGCCCGCGCCTGGTCGAGCGTCTTGCCGCCGGCGGATTTGACCGAATCGATCTTGGCCACGATCCAGCCGAAATCCGACTGGATCGGACCGACCACTTCGCCGGCACGTGCCGCAAATACCGCCGCCGCCGCCTTGTCGCCGGCGACTCCCGCATACGCCGCGCGGGTCTGGTCGGTGAGCGATGTCACGGCGGCGTTGGCGCCCGCCGGAGCAGCCGCGGCGGCAAGGCTGGCGCCGCCCTTCGCGCGCTGCGCGATCGCGTTCGCCGTCGCCTGGTCCGGCACGACCGCCTGGCTCAGCGAGCGCGTCTCGCTCGGCGCGTAGGTCGCCTTGTTGGCGTTGTAATAAGCGGCGATTTCCTGGTCGGAGGCGGTGACGCCCGCGACCTGCTCGGCCCCGATCCGGGCGATCCGCAGCACCCGTTGCTCGGGGATCATGTAACGCGCGCGGTTGGCCGAATAATATTGCTGCAGCTGGGCATCGGTCGGCTGAAGGCCGGCCTTGAACGCCTGCAGCGGGATGATTGCCGCTTCGCCCTCGCGCTCCTCGAGCAGCATCGACGCGTAGGGGACCGCCATTCCGACGGGCACCCGGGCGGTGGTCGCGACCGGGGTCAGCAGCAAGCGCTGGAGCAGCCCGCCGCTAAGGATCCGCCGCACCTGCTCATCGGTCAGCCGCTGCTGAGTGAGAAACGCGTGATAGGCCTGCTCGCTGAACTGGCCGTTGAGGCCCTTGGTGCCGGGGATCTGGGCGATTTCGGCGTCGAGCAGGCGCTTGGACAAGGGGAAGCCATATTTGTCCGCGAATGCCATCAGGCTGCGTTCGTCGAGCAGCGAATCGAGGATCGGGTCGACGTCGCCGACCACCGCCGCATAATCCGCTTCGGGCCGTTGCTGGCGAACGGTCTGCAGGCGCCGCTGCATGGCATCGGTCATTTCGCGCTCGCTGATGTCCTGGTCGCCGACTTTAGCCAGCGTCGAGCTGCCCATGCCGAAGCCGATCTGGCCGGAGCCGAAATTGGACAGGTCGGCGGCGGCGAAGCCGGCGAGAATGGCGAACAGCACAAAGGCCATGATGCCGGTGCCGATTTTCGACTTGGACACGCGGCGGAAGAAACTGAGCATCGAATTCCATGCGAAATGGGAGGGGTGGAGGTGCTTTAGGGGGCGGGCTGGCGTGCATCAAGCGGGGCCGCTACGGCGCCCCCACAGAGGAGTGGGAATGGGGTCCAGAAAGCTCGTCGCCGGCAATTGGAAGATGCACGGCCTGTCCTCGGACATCGAGGAGATCAAGGCGATTGCGGACGCGGCGCGCGGCTACCCCGAGGTCGACGTCGCTCTGTGCGTTCCGGCGATCCTGATCGAGCGGGCGGCCCGCGCGGTTCCCGGCTTTCCCATCGGCGGGCAGGACGTTCACTATGCCGACAAGGGCGCGCACACCGGCAACATTTCGGCGCTGATGCTGCTCGACGCCGGCGCCAGCCTGACCATCGTCGGCCATTCCGAGCGGCGCGATTCGCATCGTGAGAGCAACGAGGAGGTGAAGGCCAAGGCCGAGGCGGCGCTGGCGGCGGGGCTCGGCGTCATCCTGTGCGTCGGCGAGAGCCTCGATGTGCGCGAGCGCGGCGCAGCCGTCGAGACGGTCATGGCGCAGCTCGATGGATCGCTGCCGCAGCAGCTTGGCGGAGCCGAGCTGGCGATTGCCTATGAGCCAGTGTGGGCGATCGGCACGGGCAAGATCCCGACCGGCGGCGAGATTGGCCAGATGCACGCAGCGATCCGGGCCAGGCTTGAGCAACGCTTCGACGCCGAGGGCACGCGAACGCGGATCCTCTATGGCGGCTCGGTCAAGGCCGCCAATGCCGGCGAAATCTTCACCATCGCCAACGTCGACGGGGCTCTGGTCGGCGGCGCGAGCCTCAAGGCTCAAGATTTCATCCCGATCGTCGCCGCCGCGGCCGCGGTTGAAGGCGGCGGTGCGATCGCCTAAGTCGCCGCGACCCGCTTCACAAGAAAGCCCAATATGTTCGCATTCCTGCTGATCGTTCAAACGCTTGTCGCGGTGACGCTGATCGGAGTCATCCTCATGCAGCGGTCCGAAGGTGGCGGGCTGGGCGTCGGCGGCAGTTCGTCCGGCTTCATGACGGCGCGCGGCGCGGCCGATTTCCTGACGCGCATGACCGCGGTTCTTGGCGGGCTGTTCATCGTCCTCTCGATCGTCATGGCGGCGTTCGCCGGTGCGACTCGCGAGCCGGTCAAGATCGACACTTCGCTCGCCGGCAAGCTCGCAGCGCCGCCACAGCAGTCGCGCCCGGCTCCGGCAACGCCGGCGCCGGCTCCGACCCAGAACCAGCAGTCGCCCGCGGTTCCGCTGGCCCAATAACCGGGCGGGACTGAATTTATTTCGCGGCGCGGCTTGCGCGTTCGGCGCTTGTCCCCCTAAGCCTCAACTCCCATGGCGCGGTTCATATTTGTCACCGGCGGCGTGGTGTCATCGCTTGGAAAGGGTTTGCTGTCCGCCTCTCTCGGGGCGCTCCTTCAGGCGCGCGGCTACAAGGTCCGGATCCGCAAGTTCGACCCCTATCTGAACGTCGATCCGGGGACGATGAGCCCCTATCAGCATGGCGAAGTCTATGTCACCGACGATGGCGCGGAGACCGACCTCGACCTTGGCCATTACGAGCGCTTCACCGGCGTCACCTCGCGCCAGTCGGACAATGTCACCACCGGGCGCATTTACCGTGACATCATCGCCAAGGAGCGGCGCGGCGACTATCTCGGGGCTACCGTCCAGGTCATTCCGCACGTCACCAACGCGATCAAGGAATTCGCGCTCGCGGATATCAACGGCCTCGACTTCGTGATCTGCGAGATCGGCGGCACCGTCGGCGACATCGAGAGCCTGCCGTTCATCGAAGCCATCCGCCAGCTTAGGAACGACCTCGGCCGCGGCAACAGCGTCAGCGTGCATACGACGCTGGTGCCGTGGATCGCCGCGGCGGGGGAATTGAAGACCAAGCCGACGCAGCAGTCGGTGCGCGAGCTCTCCAGCCTCGGCGTCCAGCCCGAAGTGCTGCTGTGCCGCAGCGACCGGCCGTTGCCCGACGCGGAGCGCGAAAAGATCGCCCTGTTCTGCAACGTCCGGAAGTCGGCGGTCATCCCCGCGCTCGACGCGCGCAACATTTATGATGTCCCGCTGCAATATCACGAGGCGGGCCTCGATGACGAAGTGCTCGCCGCGTTCGGCATCACGGACGCGCCGCGGCCGGATCTCGCCCGCTGGCGTGAGATCATGGACCGCATCGACCATTACGATAGCGAGGTGACCATCGGGGTGGTCGGCAAATATGTCGGCCTTCCCGACGCCTATAAGAGCCTGCGCGAGGCGCTGGTCCACGGCGGCATCGCCAACCGCGCCAAGGTGACCATCCAGTGGCTCGACGCCGAGCTGTTCGAACATCCGGAGGCCGACATCATCGCCGAGCTGGAGCCGCTGGACGGAATCCTGGTCCCCGGCGGGTTCGGCGAGCGCGGCAGCGAGGGCAAAATCGCGTCGGTCAAGTTCGCCCGTGAACGCGAAATCCCTTTCTTCGGGATCTGTCTTGGGATGCAGATGGCCTGCATCGAAGCCGCGCGTAACCAGGCAGGAATTAGCGAGGCCTCGACCACCGAGTTCGGCGCGACCTCCGAACCAGTCGTGGGCCTCATCACCGAGTGGATGAGTGAGGAGGGGCTCCAGCAGCGCGCCGCCGGCGGCGATCTCGGCGGGACCATGCGCCTCGGCGCTTATCCCGCGGTCCTTGCCGGGAACAGCCGCGTCGCATCACTTTACGGCACAAGCGAGATCAGCGAACGCCACCGCCACCGCTATGAGGTGAACGTCCATTACCGCGAGGCGCTCGAGGGGAACGGCTTGCTGTTCACCGGCATGAGCCCTGACCAGCGCCTGCCCGAGATCGTCGAGCGGCCCGACCATCCGTGGTTCATCGGCGTTCAGTTCCACCCCGAGCTCAAGAGCCGCCCGTTCGATCCGCACCCCTTGTTCGCCGGCTTCATTGAAGCGGCGGTGAAGCAATCGCGGCTGGTCTGATCGGCGGCCCTGACCGCTTGCGATAAATTCTTCCTCGCGGAACGCGTGCGGCACTGGTCCGTTACGCGCCCGACACCAAAGGGAGAGACAAGCATGCTTCTGACGATCGCCATCATCCTGCTCATCCTGTGGGCTCTCGGATTCTTCGCCTTCCACGTGGCCGGCGGCCTGATTCACCTGTTGCTCGTCATCGGCGTGATCGTTTTGATCTGGAACTTCGTCGCCGGTCGCCGGGCGGTCTAACCAGCGCGAAGCGTTGCGGGGCGCGTTAACGCGCCTTAGATGCTTCGCATGACGAACAGCATTTCGACGCGCGTGGCCGTGCTTGGCTCGGGGCCCGCCGGCTACACTGCCGCGATCTATGCGGCGCGGGCTGGGCTCGGCCCGGTGCTGATCCAGGGCATTGTCCCGGGCGGGCAGCTGACCACCACCACCGATGTTGAAAATTACCCCGGCTTCCGTGACGTCATCCAGGGCCCTTGGCTGATGGAGGAGATGCAGGCGCAGGCCGAGCATGTCGGCACCAAGATCGTGTGGGACCACATCCGCGCCGTCGACCTCTCGCGCCGGCCGTTTCGGCTGACCGGCGACAGCGACGTCCAGTTCTCCGCCGATGCGCTCGTGATCGCGACTGGCGCGCAGGCACGATGGCTCGGTCTGCCGTCCGAAGAGCATATGAAGGGCAGGGGCGCCTCGGCTTGCGCGACGTGCGACGGTTTCTTCTACCGCGGCAAGAAGGTTGCGGTGATCGGCGGCGGCAACACCGCGGTCGAAGAGGCGCTCTATCTCACCAATCACAGCCACGACGTGACGCTGATCCACCGGCGGGATTCGCTGCGCGCCGAGAAGATTCTCCAGGATCGGCTGTTCGCCAACCCCAACGTCAAGGTGATCTGGGACAGCGAGGTCGTCGAATTCGCCGGCGGCGGCGACCCCGAGGCGCTGATCGGGCTCGACATCCGCAACAAACGAACGGGCGAGATCAGCCGCGTGGAGGTCGAAGGGGCATTCGTCGCGATCGGCCACACGCCGGCGACCGAGTTGTTTGCCGGGCAGCTCGACCTCGATCCCGAAGGCTATATCAGGGTCCAGCCGGGGACCACGCGCACCAGTGTCGAGGGGGTGTTCGCCTGCGGTGACGTGATGGACAAGATTTACCGCCAGGCGGTGACCGCGGCGGGAACCGGGTGCATGGCCGCGCTCGATGCGGAGAAGTATCTCGCGGCGCAGGAATATGAGGCAATAGCCGCCGAATAGGCTCAAGCGGGGGGGCGACGTGAAACCGACCGGACCGATCCCGCCCCATTTCGCTGCTGGCGAAGATGGCCAGCTGCTGATCGGCGGCTATCCGGCGGAAGTCCTCGTGGCCGAGGCCGGCGGTACGCCATTGTTCGTTTACGACAACAATATCGTGGGCGCGCAGATTGCTCGGTTCCGAGCTGCGATGCCGGACGGAATCGCGCTATATTATTCGGTCACTGCAAATCCTTACGAGCCGCTCCTCGAATTCCTTGGCAGGTATATAGACGGCTTCCGCGTCGTCTCGCTCGGCGAGTTGAAGCGTCTCCATGCCGCCAACCTCGCCGGCGTTCCAATGAGCTTTGCAGGTCCCGGCAAGCTCGACTCCGAGCTCGCCGCGGGGGTCAAGGCGAGGGCAACGATCAGCGTCGAAAGCGAGGTCGAAGCGGCCCGCGCGATCAGCGCCGGTGAGAAGCTTGGCGTTCAGCCCAAGGTTTCGGTCCGCGTGACGCCGCCGTTCGCGATCGAGAATGGGCGCGTCACATTGGGCAGCCGGCCGAGCCCGTTCGGCATCGATGCGGAGCGCGTGCCGGCGCTGGTCCAGGGCCTGATCGAAGCGGGCGTCGACTGGCGCGGGCTCCACATCTTCGCCGGTGCGCAATGCCTCGACGCGGCCGCGCTCGCCGAAGGTCACCGGGCGACGGTTGCGCATGCCGGCGAAATCGCCGACGCAATCGGCCGGCCAATCCCCGAGCTCAATCTTGGCAGCGGCTTCGACATCGCATGCCGTCCGGGCGACGAGCCGCTCGACATCGACCTGGTTGCGACCAGTCTCCATCGCACGCTGTGCGACGCACCGCCGCAGCTGGCGACGACCCGATTCACGATCGAGCTTGGCCGCTGGCTGGTCGGCGAGGCGGGTGTGTATCTGACCCGCGTGGTCGACCGCACCGAAAGTTGCGGCCAGACCTTCCTGACGACCGACGGCGGCGGCCATCACCTGATCGGAGCGACCGGCAGCCTCGGCGAGCGCGGGATCGCGAATTTCCCCATTGCCGTGGCCGGGCGGTTCGGCGCGGCTGCGGAACAGGAGGTCAGTGTGACGGGCTGCCTGTGCACGCCGTTCGACGTCTTCGGCGATCAGGTCGGACTACCGCCTGCCGATGTCGGCGATCTCATCGCCATATTCTGTGCCGGTGCTTATGGCCTCAGCTCCAGCCCGCAGGCGTGGGAGAGCCGGCCGCCCGCACGCGAGATGCTGGTCTAGCCGAGCCTAGCCTAGTGGTGGCCGCCGCTGCCGGTGGTTTGCTTGTGACCCGTGCGGCTGTTCTGCTCGTGCTCGTGCGACTTTTGGTTTCCGCCCTTGTCGCCGCGCTGCCACTGGTCGAAATCGCCCTTCTTCTTGTGGTCGGTCATGGTTTGACTCCTTCGCGGCGCCAACGCGGCGGCGAAGGGGCCGTTCAGCCGCTCGTCGCGTTTGCGGGATAGACTGCCTCAACGAAGTAGAGACCGTGTGGCGGTGCGTTGAATCCAAGTGCTGCGCGGTCGCGCGCCGCCAGCGCATTGCGGATATCCTCCGGCTGCCACTGGCCGCGTCCGACCAGCGCGAGGCAGCCGACCATCGATCGCACCTGATGATGGAGGAAGCTGCGGGCGGCGGAGGTGACGTGGATCTCCTCGCCGACCGCTGCGACTTCGAGGCGGTCGAGCGTCTTCACCGGGCTGTCCGACTGGCATTGTGCCGAACGGAAGGTCGTGAAGTCATGACGTCCGATCAGGGGCGCGGCGCCTTCGCGCATCCGCTCGAGGTCGAGCTTCACCGGGATGTGCCACACCCGGCCGAGGTCCAGCGCCGGCGGCGCGCGGCGATTGAGGATGCGGTAGAGATAGCGTCGCCCGGTGCACCAGAAGCGGGCGTGCCAGTCGTCGGCGGCCGGCCTGACATCGAGGACGGAGATGGGGTGCGGCCTCACCAAAGCGTTGAGCCCTTCGCGCAGGCGGTGCGGGGTCAGCTGGCGTGCAATATCGACGTGCGCGGACATGGCGAGCGCGTGGACCCCCGCGTCGGTTCGCCCGGCGGCGATGAATTGCGCGGACGCGCCGGTCATCCGCTCCACCGCCTCCTCGAGTGTCTGCTGGACCGAGGGCCCATGCTCCTGCCGCTGCCAGCCCATGAACGGCCCGCCATCATATTCGATCGTCAGCCGCCAGCGGGTCACTCCGCGGACCGCCCTCTTGGATTGAGCAGCGTTCCCTTTGGAATGGGAAAACCACGAACGAATTCATCGACATCCATCCGTGACTTACCCGGACGCTGAACCACGAGAGCGCGGATTGCCCGTTCGCCGCAAGCAATCTTGAGCCGGTCGTCGGCGACCACTCCCGGCGGTCCGCTCCCGGGGAGCACTTCCGCGTCCCAAACCTTGACCCGTTCGGCCATGAACTCGAACCAGGCACCTGGGTTCGGATTGAAAGCCCTGACTTGTCGCTCGACTGCATAGGCATCCTGAGCGAAATCGAGCTGAGCTTCTGACTTGTCCACCTTTGAAGCGTAGGTGACGTCTGCCTTCGGCTGACGAACGGGGGGGTATCTCTCAGGCTCAGCTAAGTAGCGTCGAAGCGCCTGACCTCCGAGATCGGCTAGCTTTTCAGTAAGCTCCCCCGCAGTCCTGCCGTCGATTTCGATCGGCCAATCGAGAAGTATTGGCCCCGTATCGAGGCCCTCCTCCATCTGCATTAGGGTGATGCCGGTCTCCTGATCCCCCGCCAGGATCGCGCGCTGGATCGGCGCGGCGCCGCGCCAGCGGGGCAGGAGCGAGGCGTGGACGTTGATTGCCCCGGCCTTGGGCGCTTCGAGGATCGGCCTGGGCAGGATCAGCCCATAAGCGGCGACCACCGCGAGATCGGCGTCGAGCGAGCGGAACCGAGCCTGCTCTTCGGCATCGCGCAGCGTGCGCGGCGTGCGCACTGGAATCCCGAGCTGCTCGGCCCGTTCGTGCACCGCGGTCTTGCGCTCGGCCTTGCCGCGACCTGCTGGCCGCGGCGGCTGCGCGTAGGCCGCCGCGAGGTCATGGCCGGCCTCCACCAGCGCCTCCAGGCTGGGCACTGCGAACTCGGGCGATCCCATGAAGATGATGCGCATCGCCGCGCGTATGGCGAAATGCCGCGGAAATGCCTACCTCGGGGGCAATGGATTGCTTCGTCGCTGCGCTCTTCGCAATGACGGCATCCATTATTCGTCATTGCGAGCGAAGCGAAGCGATCCACAGTGGCCAGTCAGGAAATCGAAGCATTGTCGCAGGCGCTCGCCCGGCTGCCGGGGCTCGGGCCGCGCTCGGCGCGGCGCGCGGTGCTTCACCTGATGAAGCGGCGGGAGACGGCGCTTCAGCCGCTGCTGTCCGCGCTGGCAAATGTCGCCGACAAGCTCTCGACCTGCTCGAACTGCGGCAACCTCGATACGTCCGACCCATGCTCGATCTGCCGCGACCCGCGCCGCGACGAGAAGATGCTGTGCGTGGTGGAGGAGGTTGCCGACCTTTGGGCACTGGACCGCTCGCGCTTGTTTCCGGGGCGCTATCACGTGCTCGGCGGGCGGCTGTCGGCGCTTGAGGGCGTCCGGCCTGAGGATCTCAGCATCGACCAGCTCGTCCGTCGCGTCTCGGCTGGCGGCGTGGACGAGGTCGTGCTGGCCATGAACGCGACTCTGGAAGGCCAGACCACGGCCCATTATCTGGCCGAGCGCCTGGAGAGTTTCCCGATCCGTCTCAGCCAGTTGGCGCACGGACTTCCCGTCGGCGGCGAGCTCGACTATCTCGACGAGGGAACGCTTGCCCAGGCGTTGCGCGCAAGGCGTCCGATCGCTTGAAGCGGCTGAACTGAAAGACTAAATCACCCCCATGGCCATATTGCCCATCGTTGAAGTCCCGGACCCGCGCCTGCGGCAGATCTCCTCGCCCGTCGAGAAGGTCGACGATGCGGTGCGCGCGCTCGTCGGCGACATGTTCGAGACCATGTACGCGGCGCCGGGGATCGGGCTTGCCGCGGTCCAGGTCGGCGTTCCCAAGCGGATCCTCGTCATCGACCTCCAGGAGCCGGCGGAGGATGGCGGCGAGCCGGTCCGCGACCCGCGCGTGTTCATCAATCCGGAGATCGCCGAGCACTCGGAGCAGGAGGTGCCCTACACCGAGGGCTGCCTGTCGGTGCCCGACCAATATGCCGAGGTCGACCGCCCCGACCGCATCCGCGCCCGTTGGCTCGACCTCGACGGCAAGTCCCATGAGCAGGAGATCGAGGGCCTGCTCGCAACCTGTCTCCAGCACGAGATGGACCATCTCGAGGGCGTCCTGTTCATTGACCATCTGTCGCGGCTGAAGCGCGAGATGATCCTCAAGAAGCTCGCCAAGCAGCGCAAGGAGCTGAAGGCGGCTTAGGCTCCGACCGCTGCCGCCGCGTTGCGGCAGTCTTCGGCGCATTCCCGGCACATTTGCGCGCACAGCGTGCAATGCTCGTGGTGCTGCTTCTCGCACTCGGCGGCGCAGATGTCGCACATGCGCGCGCACAGCTCGAGCATCTCGCGGACGATCTGGTCGTTGTCGCCGGTCTGGCGCAGGGCGGCGTTGCCGGTGGCATCGCAAATGTCCGCGCAATCGAGGCACAGGCGGACGCACTGCGACATGTCCAGCGCCTCCGACACGCAGGCGTCGGCGCAGCTGCGGCACATCTTCGCGCAATACATGAGGTGGTGGACCGCATCGCCGAGCGGCTGGTTGAGGTGCCCGGCGACCTCCGGGTGAAGGGCGATCATCTTGCGGATGGACATGCTGTTCTCCTCGCTCCCGGCGGGCAACGTTTGGCTTGAGCCGATGCTCCGCCCGGCCTACGGTTCGCATAATGTTCCGGGGGAGTTACGGTCATGGACTGGACCGTCATTGCGTTGATTTTAGTCGCCTTGGCAATTGGCGCGCTGATCGGCTGGCTGCTCGGCAGCCGCGACGGCGCCGGTGCCCGGCAGACGGTCGACAGCCTGCGTCTCCAGCTCGACGAGGTGGTCAAGGAGCGTGACGTCAATCGCGACGCCGCAACCCGGCTCGCGGTGCTCCAGGCCGCGCACGAGGAGCGCGAACGCTCGTTCGGGCAGCAGGTGGCGGCACTGAAGGAGGCCAAGGAAAGCCTCTCTGCGCAATTCCACGAGATCGCGAGCAAGCTGCTCGGCGATGCGCGCAAGACCTTCCTCGAACAGGCCGGAGAGAAATTCACGCAGGCGGTGACGCCGGTCGAGGCGCTGCTCAAGAGCTATCAGGAGAAGCTCCAGACCATCGAGAAGGAGCGCGTCGACCATTATGCGGGTCTTCGCGAGGCCGTCGAGTTAGTTCGGACGGGGCAGGGCCAAGTGCGCGACGAGACCCGCAACCTCGTCAATGCTTTGCGCTCATCGCCCAAGGCGCGCGGACGTTGGGGCGAGCAGAGCCTAAAGAACGTCCTCGAACATGCGGGTCTGAGCGAATATGCCGATTTCCGCACCGAAGTGTCGGTCGACGGCGAGAATGGCAGGCTGCGCCCAGACGTTGTGGTCCGGCTACCTGGCGGACGCCAGCTCATCATCGACGCGAAATGCTCGCTGAACGCCTATCTTGACGCCTGTGACGAGGTCGATGACGACAAGCGCGCCGCCTCTTTCAGAGCCCATGTCGCGTCAATTCGCGCACATGCCCAGCAACTGGGCTCCAAGGCGTATTGGGCACAGTTCGGGGATTCCGCCGAATTGGTTGTGATGTACGTCCCGGGCGAACACTTCCTCAACGCGGCTCTAGAGATTGATCCGGAGCTTTGGGAATGGGCATTCGAGCGCAAGGTTCTCCTTGCAACACCGACGAATCTGGTCGTCGTTGCTAGAACCGCCGCTCACTACTGGGAGCAGGCCGGACGGAACGAGGCTGCTGAGCAAATTGCTAAACTTGCCAAGGAATTGCACTCGCGTCTTGCTACTATGGCTGAACATATGGGGCGGATGGGCAAAAACCTCGCCACCGCCAACAGCGCCTACAATCAGATGGTCGGCAGCTTCGAAAGCCAGGTGCTGACCCAGGCCAAGCGTTTCGAGACCCTCGGCGCCGGCAGCGCCAAGACGCTCGACACGCCGCCGATGGTCGAGGTTGCGCCGCGCCCGCTCACCAAGCTGCCCTCCACGCCGTCAAACGACGACCCACCGCAGATCGCGGCCGAATAGGCTCAGCCCTAGAGCCCGCCGCAGCCGTTGAAGCGCTGGCCATCGACGGTGACCTGGACCTTGTCCGGATAGACCCGGTCGCTCATGCCGTCGCTGCAGCGGACATGGACGATGTTCACGTCAATGCGCGGCGTGCGGTAGATCTCACCCGCGAACCCGATGATCACCTTGGGGACGGGCTGGCGGATGGGTTGCGCGTCGGGCCGGGTGAATTTGAGGTCATGCTGGTCGATCGACAGGCTCCAGAACGGCTCGGTACCCACCGCGTGATAGGGCGGCGGGGGCGCCGGCAGGGGCGCGCAGCCGTAGAGAATTGCCACGATCGCAAGGCCAAGCGACCTTCCCGTCATCGCCAGCTCGCCCTGATGGCGAACGCCATCACGGCCGCGGCCATCGCTGCGTTGAGGCTGTCCGCGCGCCCGGCCATCGGGATTTTCACCAGCAGGTCGCATTCCTCTTCATATTCCCGCGGCAGCCCCTGCTGCTCGTTGCCGATCAGGAGGAAGCAGGGCTTGCGGTATTCCGCCTCGAGATAATCCTCGCGCGCCTTGAGGCTGGTGCCGGCGAGCTGACCATCGCCTGCGCGGAGCCACGCCTTGAACTCCGGCCAGCGGGCGGTGGCGATATCCTGGGTGAATAACGCGCCCATCGACGCCCGCACCGCCTCGACGGAAAAGGGATCGGCGCTGTCGTCGATCAGGATGAGCCCGCCCGCGCCGGCGGCATCGCCGGTGCGGAGGATGGTTCCGATATTCCCGGGATCGCGAAGCGCCTGCGCGACGATCCACAGCGGTGCCTTGGCACGCTCGATCCGGTCCAGCGTCGTCGCCGGTTGTCGATAGGCGCCGAGCAGCATTTGCGGATTGTCCTTGCCGCTCATCTTGGAAAGGATGTCGGGTGTCGTCTCGACGACGTCGCCGCCGGCGGCCTCGGTCGCGGCGATGATCTCGGCCGTCAGAGGGTGCCGCGCACCTTCGGGCGCGAACGCGATGATCTCGGGCAAGCGGCCGCTGTCTCGCGCCTCCGCCAGGATGCGCAGGCCTTCCGCGAGGAACAGGCCTTCGGCCCGCCGCGCCTTCTTGTCGCGCAGCGAGCGGAGCAGCTTGACGGTCGCGTTGGAAAAGGCGGTGACCTGGCGCGGCACTAATCTTCGCCGAAGCGGCTCTCGACCAGCGCGACGAGCTTCTCGAGCGCCTCGTCGGCATGAGGCCCATCGACGTGGATGATGACCGAATCGCCGACCGCCGCACCGAGCATCATCAGGCCCATGATCGACGTGCCGCACACGCGGTTGCCGTCTTTCTCGACCTCGATCTGCGCGTCGATCTCGCTCGCCAGGTTGACGAACTTGGCGCTGGCCCGGGCGTGGAGCCCGCGTTGGTTCGTGATGACGACCTCGCGGCTGGCTGCGCTCAAGCCGCCGCTTCCCCGAGGATTTCAGAGGCGACCGAGATATATTT
>JBJMVJ010000065.1:0-6410 GCA_045810685.1 Sphingomonas sp. | reverse complement strand
TTCCGCTGGAGACGCTGCAGCGCGCGTTCCAGAACATCTACGACACGATGGACCAGATCGACCGCTTCAAGCTCGAGGCGCTGGGCAACATGAAGCAGACCGTCGACACCCTCGGCAAGGAGGTCGAGAAGTCCAAGGGCTATATCGCCCGGGCCGAGGGCGTGAACCAGTCCAAGCTGGAGGGCGGTGTCTCGCCGCTCACCCCTATTGAGAGCAAATGACCGAGGTCACGGACAAGGTTGAGAGGGCGATCGCCCGTTTCGAACGGGTCGCGCGCCACATGGACGAGCGCGGCGGGCCCGCCCGGGAATCCGCTCGCCGGGAACGGCAGCGGCTGAACGCCGGCCTCGGCCGCACCTTCGTGCGCGTCGCCGTCACGCTCGGCGTGATCTGGCTGGCAACGATAGTCGTCGGTCTGATCATGCCGATCGGCATGTTCGGCTTCCTCGCCGCGCTTCTCGCCACGGTCGTGGTTGCAGCCGTGCTGGTCGCGCGCGGCGGCCGCCAGGCGCTGTCGGCGCCGCCGCCGTCGACCGATCTTCCCAATGGCGCCATGGTCGAGCGCTTCGATTCCTACGTCTATCGCGCGCGCGCTGCCCTGCCCGCGCCGGCGCAGGCCGAGATCGACGCGATCGGCCGAATGCTCCCCTCGCTCAAGCAGACGCTCGCCCGGCGCGAGACGCTCGACCCCGAGGCGCAGGACGCGAGGCGCCTGATGTCGATTCATCTCCCCGGGCTTATCGACCGCTACGAGCGCGTTCCTCCGGCATTCCGCCAGGAGCTCGACGGCGAAGGCAAAACCGTCGACCAGCGCCTCGTCGAAGGCCTTGCAGCGGGCCGCGCGGCGCTATCCGAAGTGTCGGAGAAGCTCGCCCGCGCCGACGTCGCCGCGCTCGAGACGCAGGGCCGGTTCATCGAGGCGCGCTACGGCGAGCAGCGCATCGCCAGCGAAGACGCTCCGAGCAGTTGAGCTTGCGCGGCGGCGCAGCGCCGCCCATGATAATGTTGAGTTAATTGCGGCTGGAGCTGACGGGGATGCAGCTTGCCCTGCCCAATGCTGGCATGAAGCACAACGGGGCGCCGCGTCTGCCGGCAAGCTTGCCGCCGTTCAGCACCCTCGCCTACCGCCTGTTCACCGCGCTGTGGATTGCCGTCTTCGCGCTTGCGGTCGTCGGACCGCTCGCCGGGCTTTACGAGCGCTATGAGGAACCCGGGAACAATAGCCAGCTGTTGCTCGGCAGCCGCGCCGGATTCGCGGTGTCGCCGCGCGACGCGACCCTCGTGCGCTTTACCGTCGGCCCGCGAGCGCAAGACGCCGGCGTTGTCGCTGGCGACCACATCACGGCGATCTACGGGCTGGCGCTGCCGCCGAGCATGCCGGTCAATGAGGAAGCGCTCGCCGAGCACGCCAACGACCCCGCTTATATCGCGCTCGGCAACCTGTTGTTCGGCACCGACAATGCCCAAGTGCCGCTCACCGTGCGCGATCCCGACGGCAAGGTGCGCGATGTCGTCGTCGTCACCGGCGACAACCATATCGACGACGGCGCCCTCGCACTTGGCATCTCGCCCAAATGGCTGAACTTCATCGATCTGCTGCACGTTCTCGCCTACCCCTTCCTGCTGTGGGCGGCGTGGCTGCTGCACCACCGCAATTCGCGCGACGCGGTAAGCTCGATCCTGTCGCTCGCCGTGCTGCTGACGATCGCCGCCGAGCAGCCCTCGTCCATGTTCCTTGCCTTGATCGGCGTCCCGCGCTCGCTCAATGTCGCCATGTTCGACCTCGGCAACGTGCTCCTGCTTGCCGGGATCCTGCTCTTTCCGCACGGCAATCTGTCGTGGCGCAAGGTCGCGCTGATCGGGGCGTTACCGATCCTCATGTTCCTCCACGGAACGCTCTATCAGACCTTCTTTGTCTGTTTCCTGATCATTGCCGTCCTCACGCTGCTGCGCACCTTGCGTTCGACGGATTCGGCCGAGCAGCGGCAGCAGATCCACTGGGCGTTGCTCGGCATCACGGGCTACGCGGTGCTCCGCTGCATTTCGATCGTCGCCGATTACATGAAATGGTCGACCAGCAGCTTCGGCCACCAACTGCTGGTGGAGATCGGGGCCGGGATCAGCTTTGCGCTGGCCGTGCTTGTGCTCCAGGTCGGGCTGCTGATCGCGCTGGTTCGCTATCGCCTCTACGACGCCGATTTCGTGATCAGTCGGTCGGTGAACGTGGCGCTGATCACGCTGGCAGTCGCCGCCATCTTCGCCGGCGCCGCGGACGGCGTGAAGCAGATCATCTATAATTATTATGGCGACAGCAACAACGAGGGCCCGATCATCTTCGCCGCGGCGCTGTCGACGGTGTTGATCAATCCGATCCAGGAGCGGGTCCAGCGCTGGTCCGAGCGCCGCTTCCAGAAGAACCTCTTCCTGCTGCGCGACGATCTCCCGGAGGTCGCCCGCGACATGCGCGAAACGGCTTCGCTAGGCGACATGCTCGACGAGATTCTCGCCCGCGTCGACCGCGGCGTTCGCGCCGTGCGCAGCGCGGCGATCGTCAACGGCTGCGTGCTGCGCGCCCGAGGCTTGTCGTTAGAAGAGGTCGAAGGCTGGCGAAGCACCCGCTTCGCGCAGGATTATAAGAACGATAGCTGCGAGCCCACCGACCGGCTGTTCCCGATCCGGGTGCCGCTCATTCCCAGCTCCGACGATGAGGAGCCGATCGGCTACCTGCTCGTCGGACCGCGACCGGACGGTTCCATCCCCAGCCGCGATGAGCAAAAGGCTTTGGCCGAGGTCCGCGAGTCGGTCGCGCGTGCAATCCGCACCGTTATCAAGCGCGAGGCGCGCGAGCTTCAGGTCGGAGAACTGATCGCCGAAAATGCCCGGCGGATCGAAGCGCTCGAGGCGCTGCTCGCTGCGGCTCCACTGTCCGCCGGGCGTCCGCGCCCGCGCAGCGCCTGACCATTGCTGCTGCAGTAAATGCAGAGTTAATTGACCCCGTTCAATTCGAAGCATAATTTGCTGCCAAAGCGACACTGAAGTCCGACTCGGCCGCTCCGCCCCATTGGCGATGCGGGAATTCGATTTTTAGCGAATATCAACGAGGAGCCTGGATGATGCCTGCGAAGCAAATGCTGTGGGGCGCAGCAATCGCGATCGCCCTAAGTTCGACTGCGGCCGTGGCCAATGTCGTCGTCGTCAAATCGCTTGGACCGTCGTCGAAGGCTTATCCGCCCGGCAAGACGCTGCCTGAGAGCGCGAAAATCTCGCTGCAGGGCGGAGATGTGGTCACCGTCCTCGGGCCCGCCAGCGCTCAGACCCTGCGCGGACCGGGCAATTTCGACGCGAAACAGGTCGCTCTCGCCTCCGCCGCCGGTCAGCGCGGCCGGTTCGGAGCGCTCCGCGCCGCCGAAGTCGCGCACAATCCGAGCATCTGGGACATCGACGTCAGCCAGAGCGGCAAGATCTGCGTCACCGACGCCTCGAAGGTCCAGCTGTGGCGGCCGGACAGCGAAACGGCGGCGACGGTGCAGATTCATGCCGCCGACGGCAACAGCCAGGAGCTGAGCTGGGCGGCGGGCAACGCACTCACGGCATGGCCCGCGGCGCTGCCGATCAAGAATGGCGCGAGCTACCAGATCGAATGGCCGGACACCGGCGAAAAAAGCAGCCTGAACTTCATCACCGTGCCGGGAACTCCCGGCGACCTCGTCGGCGCGGCGCAGGTGCTGATTCAGAACGGCTGCCAGAAGCAGCTCGACCTGCTGGTCGAAAGCGCGAGCAAGACGGCGCCGAAATAGCGGCCTAGCCGACGATCTTTTCAGATCGCAGCCGTTCGATCGCCGCGCCGTCGAGGCCGAGGCGTTCGAGCACTTCGATCGTGTGCTGACCGAGCCCCGGCGGCGGCAGATCGCTGTCGGCGCGCTCGCCGTCGACCCGCACCGGTGAGCCGACCAGCGGCACGCCCGCAATATTGCGGACCATGTGCCGGTGCTGCGTCTGGACGCCCGCAAGCGCCTGAGTCACCGAATTGATCGGTCCGGCCGGAATGCCGGCAGCCTCCAGCTGGTCGAGCCAATCCGTGGCGGGCTTTTGCCTAATCGCGGTGCTTACCAGCCGGACAATCTCGGCACGGTTCGCCACGCGCGCCTCATTCGTGGCAAAGCGCTCGTCGCTGGCCCATTCTGCATGACCGCATATTTGCGCCAGTCGCGCGAACTGACGGTCGTTGCCGACGGCGATGATGATCGGCTGATCCGCCGCATCGAACGGTTGGTAAGGCACGATGTTGGGGTGCGTATTGCCCTGCCGCGGCGGGTCCTTTCCCGAGATCAGCGCATTTTCGGCCTGATTTGCGAGCACCGCCAGCTGCGTGTCGAACAACGCCATGTCGATGTGCGCGCCCTCCCCCGTCCGTGCGCGCTGGTAGAGGGCGGCGAGGATTGCAACGCAGCTGTACATTCCGGTGAAAAGGTCGGCGATAGCGACGCCCGCGCGCATCGGGCCGCCGCCCGGCTCGCCGTCGGGCAGGCCTGTGACGCTCATCATCCCGCCCATGCCCTGGATGATGAAGTCATAGCCGGCGCGGTCGGCATAGGGGCCCGTCTGGCCAAAGCCGGTGATGGAACAATAGACCAACCGCGAGTTCGCGGTTCGCAATGACGCCGCATCGAGGCCGAACCTTGCGAGGCCGCCGACCTTGAAATTCTCGACCAGCACGTCGGCGTCGGCGGCGAGATCGCGCAGCAGCGCAGCGCCCTCAGGTCGCGCGAAGTCGATCGCGGCGGACTTCTTGCCGCGGTTGCAGCTGAGGAAATAGGCAGCGACGCGGTCCTCGCCTTGGCCGTGCCAGGGCGGGCCCCAGTGCCGGGTGTCGTCGCCCGCTCCGGGCCGCTCGATCTTGGTGACCTCGGCGCCTAGATCCGCGAGCAATTGCGTGCACCAGGGGCCCGCGAGCACCCGGCTGAGGTCCAGGATCTTGAGGCCCTCCAGCGGCTTCACTTGCGCTTCCAGAACCGGCGGTCGGCGAGCACGGCGTGCGCAGCGTTATGGCCCGGGGCGCCGGTCACGCCGCCACCGGGATGCGCCCCGGAGCCGCATAGATAGAGCCCCTTGAGCGGCATTCGATAGTCCGCCGCACCGATCATCGGCCGCGCGCTGAACAACTGATCAAGGCCCATCTTGCCGTGAAAAATGTCGCCGCCAATCAGGCCGAAGCGGCGCTCGAGGTCGAGCGGCGAGTGGATCTGCCGCCCGAGCACGGACTTTGCGAAGCCCGGCGCGTGCGAATCCACTGTCGCGATGATCGCGTCTGCCGCCTTCTCGCGCTCGTCGTCCCAACTGCGCCCCGGCCCAAGGTCGTAGCGGAAATGCTGGCAAAAGAGACTCGCGACATGCTTGCCCCTGGGCGCGAGCGTGGCATCCAGCGTCGACGGAATCACCATCTCTATGATCGGCTGCTTCGCCCAGCCGTTCACCGCCGCGTCCAGATAGGCGCGGTGCATGTAATCGAGGCTTGGCGCCATGATGATGCCTGCCGTCAGGTGGTTGCCCTTCTTGGGCAGCACGGTGAAGCTCGGCAGTTCGGACAGAGCGACGTTCATCCTGAAGGTCGCGCTTTCGCACTTCCAGGCGTGCATGCGCGAAGCGACGTCGGCATCGACGGCACCGCGAGGCACCAGCCGATCGAACAACAGCTTCGGGTTGACGCCGCCAACGACGCTCTTCGCGCGCCACGCTTTGCCGCCGGCGACCACGCCCGCTGCGCGCCCATCGTTGACGATAATTTCTTCGACCGGGGTGCTGACCACGATGTCGACCCCCGCCTCGCGGCAAGCGCGCGCCATCGCTTGCGTGATCGCGCCCATGCCCCCGATCGCATGGCCCCAGGCTCCCGGAACCCCAGCCGCCTCGCCGAACAAATGGTGAAGCAGGACATAGGCCGTGCCGGGCGACTGCGGCGACGCGAAATTACCGACTACGCCGTCGAAGCCGAACAGGGCCTTGGCGAGGTCGCCCTCGAAATGGCGGTCGAGAAGCTCGGCCGCGCTGCGCACCGCGAAGTCGTGGACGATCCGGGTCTCGGCGAGCGACAGGCCGGCCATGTCGCGGCCAAGGCTCAGCAGCTTTGGAATGGCGCTGACCCTCGAACCGACGTTGGGCGGCGCACGCAACAGCCATTTCTTGAGCAGCCGGACGACCGTGCCGAGCTCGGCGATGTAGCGGTCGTAGGCCTCCGCATCCGCCTTCACGTGCCGGCCGATTTCCTTACGGGTGAGTCCGCCCCGCCCTGCGAGCAGATAATCGCCGTCGCCAGGAAGGAAATTGTCGGTCTTCCTCAGCATGACCTTTAACCCGAGCCGCTCGAGCTCAAGGTCGCGGATGACCATCGGATAGAGCAGGCTGACGGAGTA
>JBJMVJ010000064.1:0-14843 GCA_045810685.1 Sphingomonas sp. | reverse complement strand
TGAGGATGAAGCCGCCGACATGCTGCGACAAATGGCGCGGCATGCCGATCAATTGCTCGGCGAGCTTGACCGTGCGCCGGAGGTGCGGATCGCTGAGGTCGAGGCCCGCGTCCTTGGCCCGCGCGTCCTCGAGCTCGCCTTCCATATGGCCCCAGATGGTCGAGGCGAGCGCGGCGGTGACGTCTTCGCTAAGCCCCATGACCTTGCCGACCTCGCGGATCGCCGAGCGCGGGCGGTAGTGGATCACGGTCGCGGCGATCCCCGCCCGGTCGCGGCCGTATTTGGAATAGATGTGCTGGATCACCTCCTCGCGCCGCTCATGCTCGAAGTCGACGTCGATGTCCGGCGGCTCACGGCGCTCTTCGGAAATGAACCGCTCGAACAGCAGGTCGCTGGTCGCCGGGTCGACCGCGGTGATGCCGAGGCAATAGCAGACCGCGCTGTTCGCCGCCGACCCTCGGCCCTGGCACAGGATCGGCGGATCGAGCGAGCGGGCGAAGGCGACGATGTCGTGGACGGTGAGGAAATAGCGCGCGAAGTCGAGCTTTTGGATCAGCGCGAGCTCGTGCTTGAGCTGAGCGAGCACCTTGTCCGGGATTCCGTCCGGCCAGCGCTGCTTCGCGCCTTCCCAGGTCAGCACCTCCAGATATTCCTGCGGCGAGCGGCCGTCGGGAACGCTCTCGCGCGGATATTCGTACCTGAGCTCATCGAGGCTGAAGTGAAGCGCGTCGGCGAACTCGCGCGTCGCCGCAATCGCGTGGGGCCAGCGAGCGAACAGCCGCGCCATCTCGGCCGGCGACTTCAAGTGCCGCTCGGCGTTGGGGTTGAGCAGATAGCCGGCTGTCGCGACCGTCACTTTCTCGCGGATGCAGGAGACGACATCCTGCAGCGGCCGGCGGTCGGGCGCGTGGTAATGGACGTCGTTGGTGGCGAGGATCGTGCAGCCGTTCGCGCGCGCCAGCCGGTCGAGCCGCTCGATCCGCGCCGCATCGCCGCCGCGATAAAGCCAGCTCGCCGCGATATGGCGAAGTGACGTCAAGGCGGTGCGAAGCCTTGGCAACTCGCCTTCGAAAACATCGGCATCGTCGGGCCAGGCAATGAAGGCGATGCCCTGTTGGTGCGCCGCGACGTCATCGAGGGTCAGCGCGCATTCGCCTTTTTCGGCGCGCATCTTGCCTAAGCTGAGGAGCCGCGACAGCCGGCCGTAGCCGTCGCGGTCGATCGGGTAGGCGAGCAGGCTCGGTGCGTCGGTGAGGTCGAGCCGACAGCCGATCAGCGGCCGCAAGCCCGCGTTGATGCACGCGCTGTGCATGCGCACGACGCCGGCGAGCGTGTTGCGGTCCGCAATGCCGATGGCGTCCATGCCGTGGCCCAGCGCCGTCAGCACCAGCTCGATCGCGTCCGACGCCCCGCGCAGGAAGGAGAAAGGCGAGGCGACGCCGAGCTCGACGTACGGCGAGCGGGTCGCGGGCGGCGGCGGCATGTCCGCTTTGCGCACCAGCTTGAGCCGGGAAAATCCGACCTTCTCGGGCATCAGCTGCCGCTTCTCTCTTCGTCATTGCGAGGAGCCGGAGGTGACGCGGCAATCCAGCCGTCGTTCTGGATTGCTTCGCTTCGCTCGCAATGACGCACAGGGAAAGGCATCATCCGAACAGCCCGTGGATGAACCAGCCGGGCGCCCCGCCGCGCCCGTCGCCGGCGAGCCCTTCGCGGTAAATCCAGTAGCGCCGCCCAGCCGAATCCTCGACGCGATAATAGTCGCGCAGCCGCGCCGACGACGGCTGCCGCCACCATTCGGGCGCGATCCGCTCCGGCCCCTCGGCGCGGGCGATGTCATGCACTGCCCGCCGCCACACGAACCGCCGCGGCATGCCCTCGGGGGTGGCGTAGATGACGTCGATCGCCTCGGGCCGGTCGAACAGATGCTGGGGCCTCTTTGCCGTCATTGCGAGCGGAGCGAAGCAATCCGGCCTTGCGCCGCTGGGTTGCCTCGTCGCTTTGGCTCCTCGCAATGACGCAACAGCTGCAACCCACCCGCTCGCTTGCTCAGGCAAATGGCTCTCGTGCCGCTGCGGCCGCCGGACCGCGCGCGGCCCAAGCTTCACCGTCAGCCGGTCGACCAGCCGCGCCAGCTCGCGCGTTGCCGAGGGCTCCTCTACCAGGCTCTCCTGCGCGGCGCCGAGGTCCTCGCTCCAATCGGCGGTCAGGGCGAAGGCGTCGAAGCCGAACTCCGGGTTCAGCGCCGCCGCTTTGTCGGCCAGCAGCCGCTGGAGGTGCCTGGGCTCGCGGCTGGCAATCGCCGTGGCGACGCTCGCCTCGGCGAGGCTGCCGTCGACGCGATAGCCGGTGAGCGTCAGCCGCCGGGCGCCAAGCCGGCGCTGCTCGAGTTTGTTGACCAAGGCGGGGATCAGCCGCTCGAGCGCCTGGGCCGCGGCTTCGGGGTGGGTCGCCGGTTCTTCGAGCCGCACCAGCGCGCGCGGCGGCGGCTCGGCGGGAGCTGCCGTTAGCGGCTCGGGCTTGTTGCCGAGCGCCCGGTCGAGCGCATCGACGACGTCTTCGGCTCCCCGGAACCGGCGCGCCAGCGCGATCCGCGGCACAGCGATCAGCGCGCCGATCGTCTTGAGCCCAAGCCGTTCGAGCGTTCGCACCGTGCCCGCGTCGAGGCGAAGCGCCGAGACCGGGAGCGGTGCGAGTGCCGCCCCCAGCTCGCTAGGCTCGCACACACATTGCGCATGATGAGCCAGCGCCCACGCCGCCGCCGCCGTCGGCGCAATCGCGACGCGCGCCGTCAGCCCGGCGTGCGCGAACCGCTCTTGGACATCGTCGATCAGCCCCGCCTCGCCGCCGAACAGATGCGCGACCCCGCCGATGTCGAGGCGCAACCCGTCGCCGTCGATCTCGACCAAAGGCGACCAGCGCCCGGCCCAGCGCGCGAGCTGCCCGACCAAAGCCGAATCGCCGTCGGGATCGGCGGGCACCGCGACCAGCGCCGGGTCGAGCGCGCGAGCGTCGGTCAGCCGCGCCCCGGCCCGGGCGCCGCGCTCGGCGGCGGCTCGCGTCACCGCGTGGATGATCAGCCCGTGCGTGCCTTCGACGGTGAGGACGACCGGGCTGTCAGGCGCGAAGGCGCGGCTTTTCGCCCAGCGCTCGATCGCCAGCTGCGGCAACCAGATGGAAAGAATCCGCGTCACTGCTGACGCTCCACCGCCCCGGCGGCGCGCCTCTCGCGCGGAACAGCTCGGCGTCCGCCGCCGGCGTTCCGGGGGCTCGCGGATCGAGCGCATTGACCAGCGAGGGTGCGCTCGCGATCCGCCAGCGCATCCGCGCGCCGCTGAGGTTCGCCGAGCCGCCGAGCCGCACCAGCCAGCAGGGCGTGCCGCTGCGCTCCGCGGCGACCGCGAGCCGACGGGTCGCGGTGAAGTCGAGCGCGCGCGGGTCGCCCCAGATTTCGCCGATCACGGCCGAGAGGCACGAGCATCTTACGCCCTCCTCCATCGCCCACAGCGCGTCCCTGGCGTCGCGGGCCTCGACGTGGATGAGGTTTTCGCTGGGAAGGCCCGGCGGATGGATGCGCCCGCTCTCGATGATCGCCATCCGCTCCTGCACCCACAGCAAGGGTTTGTCCGTCGCCAGCTGCGCCAGCAAAAACCCCGTCCAGCCGCCGTCGCGCGGGTGGGTTGCGAAGATTTCGGAGAGGGTAGGGCGCTGAGGCTGGGGCAGGTCCCGGTTCCCCTGTGAAGACGGGGGCCCAGCCGGGCGAAGCGGTTGAGCGCCGACGTGCGTCTGTGCTCCGGCCTTCGCAGGAGCACAGGGTTCAGCCGGTACGGAGCGCGCGCGGATGGCTCCGCCGGCGACCAGAGATAAGCCTCTTGCCACACGACTCACAACGTTTCTGTTCTGCTTTTGTTCTTATCCCGTGAGTCGCCCAGGAGAGTCAATCACGCGACTCGCAGCTGTCATTGCGAGGCTCCGAAGGAGCCGCGGCAATCCATGCCCGCTGGATTGCTCCGCTACGCCCGCCCTGACGATTCGGCGTCGACTTCGTTCAGGAACTGCACCACCTCGCGCACGACATTCTTCGCCGCCTTGGGCGAAATGCCGAACGCCATGTGGTGACAGTCGAGCTCGACTTCCTTGTCGCGCTCATGCTCGAGGCCTCTCGCGGACCGCGGCGCGATCAGCCCATCGCGCCGCGACCACAAGGCCAGATGCGGCACCGGCGGCTTGTCGGTGATCCGCGGCAGCGGCGGCTGGTCGACCGGATGCCTGGCCACCCTCTCGTAGAGCGGCCAGACATTGTTCTGCTTCGGATCGCCCGAGAAAGGAGAGCCAAGCGTGATCAGCGCCTTCACTTCGTCGGGGTGGTAGCGCGCATATTCGCGGCCGAAGAGCCCGCCGAGGCTCCAGCCGACGATGACGATCGGCCGGTCGTGGCCGAGGCTGTGGATCCGTGCGCCCAGCCGCTCCAGCGTGTCCTCGCGCGCGCCGAGGTTGAAGCCTTGTTTCCAGCCGTGGACCCGGAAGCCTGCCCGAGCCAGCTCGCGACGCAGCGAGAAGGTCGTCTGGTCGCTGCACAGGAAGCCAGGGATGACCAGCACCGGCTCGCCATCGAGCGGGCCGCGCGGGCCGCGCTTGCGGAACGTGCCGAGCATGCGCGCCAGGTTCCACGCGATCTCGCCCCAATTGCCGTGCCTCGGCGGGGCGTCGTCGCCGGTCCAGTGCTGCCCGTGACGGTTCAGAGAAACTCCCGCCCCATCAGGCGCTGCATCGCATCGGGAAGCCGCACGCGTCCATCCGCCGTCTGGTGGTTCTCCAACAATGGCACGAGGATCCGCGGGCTCGCGAGCGCGGTGTTGTTGAGCGTGTGCGCGAACCGCACCTTTCCGTCGGCGCCGCGGTACCGGATGTTCGCGCGCCGCGCCTGCCAGTCGTGCAGCGTCGAGCAGCTGTGCGTTTCGCGGTACTTGCCGAGCGAGGGAACCCAGCTCTCAAGGTCGTTCATGCGGTACTTGCCAAGGCCCATGTCACCGGTCGAGGTCTCGATCACCTGATAAGGGATTTCGAGTTCCCGAAGCAGGCTCTCGGCGAGCTCGAGCAAGGTCGCGTGCCAATTCGCCGATTGCGCGTCGTCGGCTTCGCAGATCACATATTGCTCCACCTTGACGAACTGGTGGACTCGAAGCAGCCCGCGCACGTCCTTGCCGGCGCTGCCGGCCTCGCGGCGGAAGCAGGGCGAAAAGCCTCCATAGAGGACCGGCAGGCGGTCCGCCTCGAGGATCTCGCCTGAGTGAAGCGAGGTCAGCACCACCTCGGCCGTGCCGGCGAGCCACAAATCGTCGTTGCACAGCTCATAGGTTTCCTCGCGGTGCCCGGGGAACTGGCCCTGGTTGAGGAACGCCTGCTCGCGGGCGATCGCCGGAACCGTGATCGGAGTGAAGCCGGCATCGCCGATCTTCTCCAGCGCCCACGCCATGAGCTTGGTCTCGAGCAGCGCCAGCGCGCCTTTGAGGCAGTAGGTGCGGCTACCCGACACCTGGCTCACTCGCGACAGATCGGCCCACTCGTTCTTCTCGATCAGCGCGACATGGTCGAGCGGCTCGAAATCGAACTTGGGCGGTTCGCCGACGGTGCGGATGACCGTGTTGAAGCTCTCGTCAGGCCCGACCGGCGCGCCTTCGTAGGGGATGCCCGGCAGCTTCAGCATCAGCGCTTTCAGCGCCGAGTCCTTGTCTCCAAGCTCGCTCTCGAGCGCCGACGCCCGGGCGCCCGCTTCCTTCGCCTTGCGGCCGAGCTCGGCTTTCTCCTCCGGCGCCGCGTCCTTGAACTTCGCGCTGACGGCATTGCGCTCCGCGCGCAGCCGGTCGATCTCGGTCTTGGCGGCGCGGATCTCCGCGTCGAGCGCAAGCACCGCGCCGAGATCGAGATCCAGGCCCTTGTCGCGGATCGCCTGCTCGACCGTCGCCCGATTGGCTTTGACGAAATCCAGCGCCAGCATGGTCGCGACTGCTAGCAGTCACCGGCCCAAGCGCAAGCTAGTCGAAGTGCAACCGGCGGTAGCGCCCGCGGAAATAAAGCAACGGGTCGAGGCTGGCGTCGAAGCTCGCCTTGATCACCTGGCCGATCAGCATGTGGTGGTCGCCGCCGTCGTGCACGGCATGGCGCTGGCATTCGAACACGCCGAGCGAATCCTTGAGGATCGGCGCTCCCGCCTCGCCGCACGACCACGGCGTGGTCCCGAAGCGGTCCTCGTCCCGGGTCGAGAAACGGATCGAGGCGGGCTGCTGCCCGGTCTGCAGGACATTGACCGCGAAGTGCGAGGCTTGCGTCAGCGCGGCTGCGCTGAGAGCGTCCCGGGCGAGGCACACCAGCAGCAGAGGCGGATCGAGCGAGACCGAGGTGAAGCTGTTGACGGTGAGCCCCGCCGGGCTGCCGTCCGCCCCAAGGCAGGTGACGACGGTCACCCCCGTCGCGAAGCAGCCGAGCGCGTCGCGCAGGGTTCGGGGATCATGCCCGCTTCGATATTCGCCTTTCGCCGGCTGGTCGGCCATGGCTCGGCCTATAGCGCCGCCGTTTCAATCCTCTACTCCCTGATTGAATCGCTTGACGGGGCGCAACCCGACGAGGCTTATCCACCGTTCGTCGAAATCCTCTGCCGTTCGCCGGGCCCACCCGCCAACGATCTTGGTTTCGGATGGAATATCAATGGAGTATCACATGTCTCAGTCTTCGGTTGCGTTGGCGTTCTCGATCATCCTTCCACTGGCGCTTTCGGCCTGCGCCGGCACCCCGGCGGCCTCGACCGCCACGGCCCAGCAGGCGGCAGGCAGCGCCGCGACCACCCAGGTTTGCAAGATGGTCAGCGACGACACGCTCGGAACCCAGATCAAGGTGCGCAAGGAATGCACCGACGTGCCGGCGGGCGCGACCCCGATTGCGCCCCCGCAGCCGTGATCGGACCGCTTCGGTCCCCTCTAGCTCGTGAGCGATGAGGCTCGAGAGCTAAGGGCCGATCGGCGAACTGGTGCCCTCGGGCTGTGGGCGATAAGGTGCCGCCTCACGACCGGAAGAATGGAATGGACTTCAAGGAGCGGTTTTCAGCCGAAGGCTGGCTGAGGGTTCAGGGCATCTTCGAACCTTCGTTCATCGATTCGGTTCGCCACGAGTTCGAAAGCCAGTACGACGCTCTCGTCGCAGCCGGTCCCGACGCTCCTGGGGTCAAGATGCTTGGCGACCAGCGGATGCAGCTCATGGTTCGCCTCCAAGGGCCGCTGTTGGACAGCCGGCTTTATGCCAACCCGCTGCTGGTGACGATCTTGACCCAACTCCTGGGCGACGACATCTTGATCGACAGCTTTGCGTGCGTTGTCGCCCTCCCGGGCGCTCAGGATCAAAGGCCGCACAGGGATCACCCTAAGCTTTTTCCAGGAGCCGGCGAGCTCAATTGGAAGCTCCTTCCGTTCGGGGTCATTGTCGGTATCCCGCTGATCGATCTCACTCTGGAAAACGGGACGATGAAGCTGTTTCCTGGCATTCCGCGAGATAAGGAAGCGGGCCGTGCCGAGCTTCCGAACACGGCGCGCGGCGACTGCTTCATCATGGACTACCGGACCAAGCATCAGGGAACGGCCAACCGCTCAGCCCGTTCGCGGCCGATGTTGTACATCGTCTACTGCCGACCGTGGTTCACCGACACCGTCAACTTCCGGGGCCAGCCGAGGATCAACATTGATCCCGCCGACTTCGAAACGATTCCCGAAGCCCACCGCTATTTGTTTCGCCGGCTTGCGGCCAAGGGGGGCTTTGACCGGAGCGAATTCGAGCTCCTTGCAGGCTCGCCGAGCGTCAGAGCGCCAGCAATATCTCGGACGTAATCGCGAGCACGTTGGCGATCGTCCGTTCAACCGATTCCGACACGAGGTAGCGCGGCTGGAAGGCGTCGTGCTTGTACGGCGTGTTCACCGCCCGCTCGACCGAGAACGGCAGCCGCTCGACGGCTCCGCTCTCCAGGCTGAAATGCGCTTCCCCGAAGCTCGACGCGAGCCCGGCGCCGAGGATCTTGAGATCGCCGCCCTCGCGGGCAAGCCCGAACTCGACGCTGTGCCAGTAGATCCGCGCCGCCCGCTCGCCCTGCCCGGCAGCGATCGCGGCGACGCCGAGGCGGCCGATATGCTCGGCCATGGCCGCAAAATCGTGATGGGCGAGCATCGGAATGTGGCCGAACAGGTCGTGGAAGCAGTCCGGCGCCTCGAGATAGTCGAGCTGCGCGCGCTTGCGGATGAAATTGCCGACCGGGAAGACGCGCGCCGCCAGCATCGCGAAGAAAATCTCGTCCGGCACCAGCCCCGGCACCGCGACAGTGCGCCAGCCGGTCCGCGGCTCGAGGATCAAATTGAGCTCGGCCAGCTCCGGCACGCCCGGGTGGGACAGGCGCAGCAGGTCGATCCCGTCGAGGAACGGCGAAACCACCCGGGTGCCGAGCAGCTCCACCTGCCGTGCGAACAACAGGTCCCAGACCGCATGGTCCTCGTCGCTGAACGCCTCCCAGCATTGCGGGACGACATAGCCCGCCCAGTCGCCCGGCGACCGGTCCCTGCTGATCGTCTCCTGAAACATCGGTCTTCCTTTCCGTAGGCAATAAAAAACCCGCCGAGCTGGCGCTGGCGGGTGTGGAGGCTGTCGAGTGGTCGCTCAGGCAAGCGTCAGCTCGTTCCAGCCTCCCGCACATAATAATAGCTCACCGGCGCAGCCGCGGCGGCGCGCAGGAGAGCAGCGGGGACGAACGAACGCATCATTGCAAGCGGCCTATGTAACCTTGCGCCTGAACGATCAATGGCCGTTATTGGCTCCATCAGAGATTGTTCGACACATTGTTGTACATCGTGTCGATCTTGCCGCCGAGATTCTGCATTGCGGCGACGGCGGCGATTGCGATCAACGACGCGACCAGGGCATATTCGATCGCATTGGCGCCTTTCTCACAGACGAGAATCCGGGTTAACCTGCGCATCGCCCACTCCTTGGTTAACAATGGCGGCGGCCCAGTATGCGGCCGGTGGCGATCCTCCTTCGCACGGTCCTGCCAAATGCTTGCGCTTCGTGGTTAATCGCGGCGAGCGGACCGACGCCCTGGTAAACGCGCGCTTCGCCGTGTTTGGCGACCCGTCCTTAACCGTCGCGGGGTGAATCTAGGCTTGCGTGGTCTCAAGGACATTAGTGGGAACCCGTCATGGCGAATTTTGGAAAGAGAATTGACGGCCCGACCGGCCGTCGCGGCGTGCTCAGGGACGAAGTGGTCCTTGCCGGCTCCGCGCTGAGCCTCAAATCGTCGCGCCCGGTGGTGGTTACCGACGTATCGCCGCAAGGCGCCAAGCTGCAGGGCCGCGAGCTTGCGACCCTCGACCCGAACGTGATGGTCCACGTCGGCAATGTGGACCTGTTCGCGACCATCGCCTGGACGCTCGGCGACGAATGCGGAGTGACGTTCGAGGAACGGCTTGCGCCGGAGATGGTCGAGCACATCAAGCAGGAAGGCCGCTGGGCCAAGGTCATGGGCATGGCCGCCTGAGCGAAACGGTCAGCCGCCTGGCAGCAGGCGGTTGATCGCTTCGGCGAGCTTCACGTCGCGCTCGGTGACTCCGCCAGCGTCATGGCTGGTGAGGCGCAGGTCGACGCGGTTCCACACATTGGTGAACTCCGGGTGATGGTCCGCCTTCTCGGCGTGCAGGGCGAGGCGGGTGAGGAAGCCGAACGCCTCGCTGAAATCCTCGAACTTGAGGCTTCGCTGCAGCGCCTTGCCGCCCTCCTCGAGCGCCCATCCGGCAGGGATATCCATCGTCGCTCACTCCCTTGAAATGGCGCCGCTGCAGGAGCAGTTGGGCGGCTAAGGAGTCAACACCATGGCCACACAAGTCGCCGAAAAGACCATCCTCGGCCTGGAAAACCCGATGGGGACCGACGGCTTCGAGTTCGTCGAATATACCGCGCCCGACATCGATCTGTTGCGCTCCTTGTTCACCAGCATGGGCTTTCCCGAGATCGCCCGCCACAAGAGCAAGAACGTCACGCTGCACAAGCAGGGCGACTGTAACTTCATCATCAATGCCGAGCCCGGCTCCTACGCCGAGGAATATGCCAGGGCCCACGGCCCGAGCGCCTGCGCCATGGCCTTCCGGGTCAAGGACGCCAAGGCCGCGCACCAGCGGGCGATCCGGCTCGGCGCGACCAACGTCCAGGTCTCGCGCGGCGACGGCGAGCTCGACATTCCGGCGATCGAGGGGATCGGCGGCTCGCGGCTGTTCTTCGTCGACCGCTACGGCGAGGGCTCGGGCATCGACGGCTCGATCTACGCGGTCGACTTCGACCTCCATCCCGACTGGCAGCAGCGGATGGAGCAAGCCGATTCAAAGCTCACCTACATCGACCATTTGACCCACAACGTGAACCGGGGGCGGATGAGCGTGTGGGCCGATTTCTACGAGAAGCTCTTCAACTTTCGCGAGATCCGCTACTTCGACATCGAGGGCAAGCAGACCGGCCTGTTCTCCAAGGCGATGACGTCCCCGTGCGGCAAGATCCGCATCCCGCTCAACGAGAGCCAGGACGACAAGAGCCAGATCGAGGAGTTCCTGCGCGAATATAAGGGCGAGGGCATCCAGCACATCGCGCTCGGCACCAGCGACATCTATGCTGCCGTCGACATCATTCGCGCCCGCGGAATCGAGTTCCAGGACACGCCCGAGACCTATTACGAGCTGCTTCCGGAGCGCATCCCGGGGCACGACGAGAATATCCCCGAGCTCAAGAGGCGCGGCATATTGATGGACGGCGCCCCGACCGAGGGCCAGGGGCTGCTGCTGCAGATCTTCACCAGGAATGTGATCGGCCCGATCTTCTTCGAGATCATCCAGCGCAAGGGCAACGAGGGCTTCGGCGAGGGCAATTTCAAGGCGTTGTTCGAGAGCATAGAGCTCGACCAGATGCGCCGCGGGGTGCTTTAGTGGTTCGTCATTGCGAGGAGCGCAGCGACGAAGCATTCCACTCTTCGCACCGCGCCGTCATTGCGAGGAGCGCAGCGACGCGGCAATCCACCTTGGCCCCGCTGGATTGCTTCGCTCGGCTCGCAATGACGGAATGATGAAGTGACCGAAGCCTACATCTGCGATTATGTTCGAACGCCGATCGGCCGTTACGCCGGCGCTCTCTCGCCGGTCCGCGCCGACGACCTCGCCGCAATCCCGATCAAGGCATTGATCGACCGCAATCCCGGCGTCGACTGGTCCGAGCTCGACGACGTGATCCTCGGCTGTGCCAACCAGGCGGGCGAGGACAACCGCAACCTCGCGCGCATGGCCGGGCTGCTCGCCGGCCTCCCCGACAGCTCGGGCGGCGTGACCCTCAACCGCCTGTGCGGCTCCGGGCTCGACGCCGTCGCCATGGCCGCAAGAGCGATCCGCGGCGGCGAATCCGACCTGATCATCGCCGGCGGCAGCGAAAGCATGAGCCGCGCGCCGTTCGTCATGCCCAAGGCTTCGCAGCCCTTCGACCGAAACGCCGAGATCTACGACACGACCATCGGCTGGCGCTTCGTCAATCCCAGGATGAAGGCGGCTTACGGCGACGACACGATGCCGAGCACCGGCGAGAATGTCGCGCAGGAGTTTCAGGTCAGCCGCGCCGACCAGGACGCTTTCGCCCAGCGCAGCCAGGACAAGGCCGCCAAGGCGCGGGCCAACGGGCGCCTTGCCGCCGAGATCGTCGCCGTCGAGATCCCGCAGCGCAAGGGCGATGCGGTGGTCGTGGACACCGACGAGCACCCGCGTCAGACGACGCTCGAAGCGCTCGCCAGACTAAAGCCGATCGTGCGGCCCGACGGCACCGTCACGGCCGGCAACGCGTCGGGCGTCAACGACGGCGCGGCGGCGATGATCATTGCCTCCGAGGACGCGGCGAAACGCAACGGCCTGACGCCGAAGGCGCGCATATTGGGCGCTGCCGTCGCGGGCGTGCCCCCACGGATCATGGGCATCGGCCCGGCGCCGGCGTCGGAGAAACTGATGAAGCGCCTCGGCCTCAGGATCGGCGATTTCGACGTGATCGAACTGAACGAAGCCTTCGCCGCCCAGGCGCTCGCGGTCTTGCGCCAGCTCGGCCTGCCCGACGATAGTCCCCAGGTGAACCCCAACGGCGGCGCGATCGCGCTCGGCCACCCGCTCGGCATGTCCGGCGCGCGGCTCGCGCTCACCGCCACGGAGGAGCTGCAGCGCAGCGGCGGCAAGCTCGGCCTTGCGACCATGTGCATCGGCGTCGGCCAGGGAATCGCGCTCGCGCTCGAACGGGTGTAAGAGGAAGCCCATGGGTGGGGTCACGGAAGCGATGCTCGACGAAGCGGCGATCACCGCCGTCCTCGAGACGATTCCGGACCCGGAGATTCCGGTCCTGACCATCACCGACCTCGGCATCGTGCGCGGGATCCGGAACGACCCGCCGCGAGTGATGATCAGCCCGACCTATACCGGCTGCCCGGCAACCGTCGCGATCGAGAACATGATCCGCGAGGCGCTCGATAAAGCCGGGTTCGAGGACGTGCACATCGAGCGGGTGTTGTTTCCGCCGTGGACCACCGACTGGATCACGGCGCGGGGTCGCGAGCGGCTGAACGCCTACGGCATCGCCCCGCCGAGCCCGTCCGCGACCGCCGAATGCCCGCTATGCGGCTCGGCCGACACCGTCGAGGTCAGCCGCTTCGGCGCGACGCCGTGCAAGGCGCAATGGCGCTGCAAGGCGTGCCTCGAGCCGTTCGAACGCTTCAAGTGCCACTAGGCTATTTGCCGCACAGCTTCCCGGTCTGCTTGCAATACGCCGCGGTCCCGTCCGCCTTGAAGTCCATCTTCCCCATCGCCGCAACGGTGCCGCCGATCACCTGCGGCAATGCGGCTTGGAAACGATCCGCCGCAGGGGTGCGGTAGAAGGCAAGGATCGCCCGCAAGTCGTCGACGCTGAGCGCCTTGGCATAGGCCTGCCCCTCGGCGGCGAAGATGCGCTCGCGGCCCTGGTCGAACACCTCCCCGGCGATCTTGCGCAGCCGCTCCTGGTCCGCGGCGTTCAGCTCCTTGTGAGCGGCGAGGAGATCGTCGACCTCCTTCGCTTTCATCATTGGCAGCAGCGCGGCCAGGGTCCCGTGGCCGGCAAGCTCGCGTCCAAGTTTGAGCGCCTCGACGGACGGCTGCGCGGCCGCGGCGGCAAGCACGAGGAGGATCACCATTCGGCAAAGCTCCCGTCCTTGGTGCGGAAGATCGGGTTGCGCCAGCGATGGCGGTCCTTGTCGGCCTCGCGCACCGCCGCCTCGTCGATCTCGACGCCGAGGCCGGGCCCTTCCGGCACCGGCAGATAACCCTCGACCGGGCTCAGTGCCTCCTTGTTGACGCAGAAATTCAGGAGGTCGTGCCCGCCGGTGTTGTAGTGGATGCCAAGGCTGATCTCCTGGATCGCATGGTTGGGGGTGCAGGCGGCGATCTGCAGGCAGGCGCCGAGCGCGAGTGGCCCGAGCGGGCAGTGCGGCGCGACCGCGACGTCATAGGCCTCGGCCATCGCCGCGATCTTGCGAACCTCGAGGATTCCGCCGGCGTGGCTGAGGTCCGGCTGGATGATGTCTACGGCGCCTTGCTCGAAGAAGGGCTTGAACTCCCACCGGCTGTAAAGCCGCTCGCCAAGCGCGATAGGCGTCGTCGTGTGGGCGGCGATCTCCGGCAGGCCATCCATGTTTTCCGAGAGCAAAGGCTCCTCGATGAACAGCAGGCCGAGCGGCTCCATGACCTTTGCAAGCTGCTTGGCGAGCGGGCGGTGAACCCGGCCGTGGAAGTCGAGCCCGACGTCCATGCCCAGTGCCTGGGCCGCCTCGACGCGCTTCACCACATCATCGAACTGCTTGCTGGTGCCGATCCAGTCGAGCTCGGCGGTTGCGTTCATCTTGACCGCGGTGAAGCCCTGCTTCTTGCGGACCTCGGCGGCGTCGCCGATCTCGTGCGGCCGGTCGCCGCCGATCCAGGCATAGGAACGCACCTTGTCGCGCACCCGCCCGCCGAGCATCTGCCACGCCGGCAGCCCGAGCGCGCGGCCCTTCAAGTCCCACAAGGCCTGCTCAAGCCCCGACAGCGCCGACATCAGCACCGCGCCGCCGCGGTAGAAGCCGCCGCGGTAGCCGACCTGCCAGATGTCCTCGATGGCGAACGGGTCGGCGCCGATGAAGCGATCGCGGAACGCTTCGAACGCGCCCTCGACCGCCTCGGCCCAGCCCTCGAGGCTTGCTTCGCCCCAGCCGAACGCGCCGTCGTCGCTCTCGACGCGGACGAACAGCCAGCGCGGCGGCACCAGGAAGGTCTCGATCTTGCCGATCTTGCGCGTGGTCACCCTTCCGCCTCGGTCGCTTGAGTGCCGCTGCCGCCAAGATCGCGCCCGGCGGCATCGTCTTCGGCCGGATAGTCGCCAATCTTCTTGATCGGCACGATCAGGCAAACGCTCTGCGCCGGTAGCACGTTGCGCCAGTCGGCGATCAGCTGCTTGTAGGCCTTGCCGATATTGCGGATCTTGCGATCGAGGTCGAACAGCCCGAGCGGATTGACGTTGCCGTTCTGCTCGCGAAGCGCGGTGTCCCAGTCGACCTGGTCGGTGAGGCTGTACCAGGTGAATCCGACGGTGGGGATGCCGACGTTGCGTAGGCGCAGCACGTTGGCCCATTCCTTCCACAACCATTTGACCGCTTCGTCGCCGTGCTGCCCCTCCCACAAATTGGTCTCGGTGTGCATCACCGGCAGGCGGTAGCGGTTGTAATATTGGCGCGTGATCTC
>JBJMVJ010000063.1:0-14038 GCA_045810685.1 Sphingomonas sp. | reverse complement strand
GGATGGCGACAGCGACCAGCGCCATCAGGAGCAACGCCAGCGGCAGCAGAGCGATGGCGCAAATGAACTCGATCAGCCCCTTCAGGTGGTATTAGCCGCGGGCAGGCAGCAGCGAGCCGAAGCTGTTCTCGGACAGGTGCTCGAGCTCGACCCGGCCGGTCAGCGATTCGGCGAGCTGCTTGACCTGGTAGACGATCCGGCCGGCGAGCGCGGCGTCGGCCAGGAACGCCTCCCACTCGTCGGGAAGATCGGCGCTGAAGTCGGCAACGAGCGCGTTGCACGAGCGCGTATCGCTAAGCCGCGGGCGCTTCAGCAGGTGCCAGTCGACGTCCGCAATCGCGGTCAACGCCGTGGTCGCCCCGAACGGGACGATCGCGATTCGCCGGCGAACCCTCCGCTCGGCGTAGATGTAGAGTAGGTAAAGCCAGGCGACGTGCAGCAGGAAGCCGGCGGCCAGTCCGACGCGATCGTAGGGGAAGCGCGTCAGCAAGAACCAGACCACGACCGTGCCATGGCCGCTCAGGGCAGCGGGGAGGATCACCGAGCTGCGGCGGATGCCCGGATAGGTTTCGATCGACAGCCGCGTCCAGAAGGCGATCATCACCGCGAGGGCATTGCCCGCAAGCGTGTTGAGGCTGGCCGGCTCGAACATCGTTCCGGGGAGAATCGGCCCCCGGATAATCCACGGCAGCAACGTGCCGATCAGCAATGCGCCGGCAAACTGGAATCGGCGTCGGACCAGGACCGAGGGCGGCGCGGCGCGGACCTGATCGTGGCGCATCGCCGGGCCCCTTACAGCGTCCACCGGTCGAGTGCCGGATCGAGTTGGCGCTCGCGCCACATGCCCTTGAGGTCGGCGAGCGTGCCGCCGGGCGCCACGAGCGCGGCCAGCCGTTCGTCGGGCAGCTCGCGATAGTCGCGATGGGCGACCGTGCCGACCACCAGGTCGTAGCGCCGCCCGTCCGGCTCGGTCACCTTGAGGCCGTGCTCGCGCTCGATCTCTTCTGCCGAGGCGATCGGGTCGGCGACCTCGACGTCATGGCCGAGCCAGATCAGCCGCCGCACCAGGTCGAAGCTTCGGCTGTTCCTGAGGTCGGGGACATTTTCCTTGAAGGTGAGGCCAAGGACGAGCGCGCTCCCGGCCTTGCGGCGGCGATCGTGCAGGGAGTCGGCGATCCACGCGCCCATTCCGTCATTCGTCTGGCGTCCGGCAAGGATCACCTGCGGATCGTGGCCGACCCGCTCGGCAAGATGGCTCAGATAATAAGGATCCACCCCGATGCAGTGGCCGCCGACCAGGCCCGGTTCGAAGCCGAGGAAGTTCCACTTGGTCCGCGCCGCGGCAAGCACGTCCCACACGGACACGCCGATCCTCGCAAAGATCTGGGTCACCTCATTGATGAAGGCGATGTTGATGTCACGCTGGGCGTTCTCGATCGCCTTTGCCGCCTCAGCCGCCTTGATCGACGCCGCGCGGATAACGCCGGCGCTGGTCACCGCTCCGTATACATCGGCGAGCTGCTCCACGACTTCGGAATCTTCACCCGCGATGACCTTGGTGATGCGGTCGATGCTATGCTCGCGATCCCCTGGGTTGATCCGCTCGGGGCTGTAGCCGAGGCGGAAGTCGCGGCCGCGCCTCAGCCCGGCCATGCGCTCGATCTCCGGTCCGCAAATCTCCTCCGTGACGCCGGGGAAGACCGTGCTTTCGTAAACGATGGTAGGGCGTCGCTCAGGGTCGATCAGGCCGGCGAGCATGCGCGTCGCCGCGATCACCGCGCCGAGATCGGGTCGGTTGGCCTGATCGACGGGCGTTGGGACCGTGACGATATAAACGTCCGCTCCGGCGCAATCCTCGGGCCGGGTAGTGAGCTCGAGCCGGCTGGTTTCAAGCGCCGCGCCATCGACTTCGCGAGTCCGGTCGTGCCCTGCACGGAGCTGCGCTACCCGCTCCTCGTCGATGTCGAAGCCGATGGTGTCGAACTTGCGCGCAAGGGCAACCGCGAGCGGAAGCCCGACATAGCCAAGACCGATGATGATAATCCGCGGATGATCAGCCATTTTGGCGCAACTATAACCGGTTGCGCCAATTCGGCTACGGTTCCTAACCAGTTCGGATGTATTAAATCTCCGCGCTAGGAAATAGCGGTTCGGCCGCGGCCGACGCCGTAATAAGTAAGGCCCGCCTCCTCGGCTTCGCCGCGGTCATAGACGTTGCGGAGATCGATCAGGATCTTGCCGCGGAGCAGGGCGGCGATCCGCTCCAGGTCGAGCGCGCGGAACTCGTCCCACTCGGTAACGATCACGAGCGCGTCGGCGCCCTCGGCGGCGCCATAGGCATCCTCGGCAAACTCGATTCCGGCGAGCACCTGCTCGGCCTGGTGCCGCGCGACAGGGTCGAATGCCGAGACTGCGGCGCCGCGCTCAACCAGCGATTTGACCAGCGGGACCGAGGGCGCCTCGCGCATGTCGTCGGTGTTCGGCTTGAACGCGAGACCCAGCACGCCGACCCGTTTGCCGGAGAGTTCGCCGCCGAGCGCGCGCGCGACCCGCTCGACCATCTGTGCCTTGCGATCGTCGTTGACCGACACCGTGGTGCGCACGATCCGCTGGTCGACCCCCGCCCCTTCTGCCGTTTGCAGCAGCGCCAGCGTGTCCTTGGGGAAGCAGCTGCCGCCATAGCCGGGGCCGGCGTGAAGGAACTTGGGACCGATCCGGTTGTCGAGGCCGATGCCCCGCGCGACATCCTGGACGTCGGCGTCGACCGCTTCGCACAGATCGGCGATTTCGTTGATGAAGCTGATCTTGACGGCGAGGAACGCGTTGGCGGCATATTTCGTAAGCTCGGCAGTGCGCCGGCCGGTGATCAGGATCGGCGCGCGATTGAGGAACAGCGGCCGGTAGATGTCGCGCAGGACCTCCTGGGCCCGGTCATCTTCGGCGCCGACAACGATCCGATCGGGATGCTTAAAGTCGGCGATCGCCGCACCTTCGCGCAGGAACTCGGGATTGGACGCGACCGAGACATTGTCGACCCCCTCTTCGCGCAGGATCGCCTCGATCTGATCGCCGGTGCCGACGGGCACGGTCGACTTGGTGACGACCACCGTTCCCGGCTTGATCACCTTCGCCAGCTCGCGCACGGCTTCGAACACGAAGGTCAAATCGGCGTGGCCGTCACCGCGCCGCGCCGGCGTTCCGACCGCGATGAACACCGCTTCGGCGCCCTCGACCGCAGCGGCGACGTCGGTGGTGAAGGTCAGCCGCCCACGCTCGGCATTGGCCGTGACGATGGCCTCGAGCCCCGGCTCCCAGATCGGCATCACGCCGCTATTGAGGCCGTCGATCTTGGCCTTGTCCTTGTCGACGCAGCACACGCGGTGGCCGAAATCGGCGAAGCAGGCGCCGGAAACAAGGCCGACATAGCCGGTGCCGATCATCGCGATACGCATTGGGACTCCTCAAACTGGCACGGCTCTTATCCGCGCTTTGGCGTCATGAACAAGCGCGCTGCTAAGGCGCTCGATTTCCCGCAAAACTTCCTATATTGGCGCAGCCCTTCCGATGAACGTCACAATTCTCCCCAAGCCCCCGCGCGTCGGGCTGGTCTCGCTCGGCTGTCCCAAGGCCTTGGTCGATAGCGAGCGGATCATGACCAAGCTGCGCGCCGACGGCTATGACATGTCGCCCGATTATGCCGGCGCGGACGTGGTTCTGGTCAACACCTGTGGCTTCCTCGACAGCGCCAAGGAAGAGAGCCTCGAAGCGATCGGCGAAGCGATCGCCGAGAACGGACGCGTGGTCGTCACCGGCTGCATGGGCAAGGAAGCCGACGTGATCCGCAACCGCTTCCCGCAAGTGCTCGCCGTCACCGGCCCTCAGCAATATGAGGAAGTCGTCGCCGCCGTGCACGAGGCTGCGCCGCCCGTCCCGAACGCGTTCATCGACCTGGTGCCCGAAGCGGGCCTCAAGCTGACGCCCCGCCACTACAGCTATTTGAAGATTTCCGAGGGCTGCAACCATCGCTGTGCCTTCTGCATCATCCCGCACCTGCGCGGCGATCTCGTCAGCCGTCGCCCCGACGCGGTGCTGCGCGAGGCGGAAAAGCTGGTCGCGGCCGGGACCAGGGAGCTGCTGGTCATCAGCCAGGACACGTCGGCTTATGGCGTCGACATCCGCCACCAGCCGCGCGAGTGGAAGGGTGAACCGGTCCGCGCCCATATGACCGACCTTGCGCGCGAGCTCGGCAAGCTCGGCGCCTGGGTCAGGCTGCACTACGTCTACCCCTACCCGCACGTCGACAACGTCATCCCGCTGATGGCCGAGGGGCTCGTCCTTCCGTACCTTGACATCCCGTTCCAGCACGCCAGCCCCGACGTGCTTCGCCAGATGCGCCGCCCGGCCAACGACGCCAAGGTGCTGCAGCGCATCCGCAGCTGGCGCGAGCAGGTCCCCGACCTCGCCGTGCGCTCGAGCTTCGTCGTCGGCTTTCCCGGCGAGACTGAGCGGGATTTCGCCTACCTCCTGGCATGGCTCGAGGAAGCGCGGCTCGACCGCGTCGGAGCCTTCAAGTTCGAGGCGGTCGAAGGCGCCCCGGCCACCTCCATGGCAGACCAGGTCCCCGAGGACGTGAAGCAGGAGCGCTACGAAGCCGTCATGGCCCTCTCCGCGCGAATCTCCGCGGAAAAGCTCGCCGCCAAGGTCGGCTCGACCATCGACGTCCTGATTGATGCGGTCGACCCGGAAACCGGCGGTGCCACCGGCCGCTCCAAGGCCGACGCCCCCGAGATCGACGGCGAGGTCCAACTGCGCGACTCCGGCGGACCCCAGCCCGGCGACATCGTCAGCGTCCGCGTCGAGGACTCCGACGAGCACGACCTCTATGGGGTCCCGGCCTAGCGAGGCGGCCGATGTGCAATCTCTACACGCAGACGAAATCGGTCGATGAAATCGCGCGAGTGTTCCGCGACCTGCAGATGCCGCTCACCTTTCCCGACGGCGTACCAAACCTCGCCGGCGACACCTGCATCACCGACCGCGCGCCGATCGTCCGCGCGGTTGCGGATGCGCCCGGTACCTATGAGCTGGTTGTCCGCCGGTGGAGCTGGCCCGGCGGCGGCGGCAAGCCGGTGTACAATTTCCGCTCGGACAACCGCGAATTTTCGGCGGACCGGGTAATCATCCCCGCCAGCGGCTTTTACGAGTTCACCGCGTCCCCCGATCCCAAGCAGAAGCGCAAGGACCGCTGGCTGTTCACCGCCGCCGACGGTGCACCGCTGGGGATCGCCGGGATCGTCCGCGCAAGCCCTGAAGTCGGCGAGGCCTTCACGTTGCTGACGACCACCCCGGGCGCGGACGTTGCGCCCTACCACAACCGTCAGGTCGCGCTGCTTCGGCCCGACCAATGGCGCGCATGGCTCGACCACCAGGCCCCGGCAGCGGAGCTGCTTGGCCCCTCGCCGCCCGGCTCCCTCGTCGTTCGGCCGGCGCCGCGCTGATCGCCTCTTAACGCCTTCGTCACCGTCTCGCGTTAGACGCGCCAAAACGGATTAACTCCGGTCAACGATGGGTTGTGCCTTTTCCGCGCCCGGCAAGCGTCGAAGTTCAAGCCGAACACAGGTAGGTTTCCGCTGCCGCAGGAGCGACTGACATGCGTTCAATGACCAAGATCATCGCATCGCTAGCCGCATCGGCCGCGCTGCTTTTGACGTCGAGCGCCGCGGTTGCGGCAGCGCCCGCACCGGCTCCAGCCCAGCAAGACGCCTGGATGATGCTGAGCATGCTGTCGCCGACCGGCGCCACCGCGCTTGGCGGCGCGACCGTTACTGCTCAGCCGGTCGACATGCCCCCGGCGGTCCCCCCAGCTGCAGCCGCTCGGGCCGGCGGGTTCGTGACTCCGCCCATTCCGGTGCTGCTCGTGTGGCTGGGAGTGATTGGCCTGGACGTCTATCTCCTGACCAGGGAACATCACCACCCGGTCCCGAACAGCCCCGGCTGATCCTTGCAAGCATGAAGGTTGAGTGGCGGGGTGGCTCCGGCCGCAACCGCGCTTTAGAGCTTCCTGCATGACTGATTTCGCATCCTTGCTCGCGCCCGATCGCGGCCAGATGGCGCGTCCGATCCATCTCGTCGACAAGGGCGGCTTTGATGGCTGGCTGAAGAAGCGCCCCACCGAAGATCGCGCGCTCCTCGACGCCCAGCGCTTCGACGGCAAGACCGCCTTCAGCTTCGCGCTGTTGCCGCGCGGCGGCGATTTCGAGGTCGTAAGCACGGTCAGGGCTGCCGACAGCTTGTCGCCCTGGTGCCTCGCCAAACTCGCCGAGCGGTTGCCCGAGGGTTCCTACAAGCTGGCCGGGGGCGAGCCCGGACCGGCGGCGCTCGGCTGGCTGCTCGGGCAACATCGGTTCGACACGTATCGCTCAAAGAAAGAGGAGGCCGAGCGCGGCGCACGCGTGCTCGTCACCGGTGAGGCGGCGAAGATTGAGCAGATGGTACGCCTTGCGGAGGCCACCGCGCTCGTCCGCGACCTCGTCAACACGCCGGCCGGCGACCTTGGCCCCGCCGAGCTCGAGCAAGCCGTCCGCGACGCAGCCGGCGACATGGCGGCACAAGTCCGCGTGACCAGCGGCAAGGAACTCGCCAGCGGCTATCCGCTCGTCGCGGCGGTCGGCGGAGCGGCTTCGGCGAACCGCGCGCCGCGGTTGATCGAGCTCGAATGGGGCAAGCCCGGACACCCGCGCATTGCGATCGTGGGCAAGGGCGTGTGCTTCGACAGCGGAGGGCTCGACCTCAAGAGCGCGAGCGGCATGCGGCTGATGAAGAAGGACATGGGCGGGGCGGCGCATGCGCTGGCGCTCGCGCGGCTGATCGCCTCCGAGCGCCTGCCGGTGCGCCTCCACCTCCTCATTCCGGCGGTCGAGAACGCGGTGTCCGGAACGGCCTACCGGCCCGGCGACATCGTCAAATCACGCGCCGGGACCTTCGTCGAGATCGATAATACGGATGCGGAAGGGCGGCTCATCCTGGCCGACGCGCTGACCAGGGCGGCGGAAGAGAAGCCGGAGTTGATCGTCGACTTTGCGACCCTCACCGGCGCAGCGCGGATCGCCCTCGGTCCCGACCTGCCCGCCTTCTTCGCCAATGACGAGGATTTGGCCGCCGAGGCGCAGACTGCGTCGCGGGAGGTCGAGGACCCGCTGTGGCGGATGCCGCTGTGGGAGCCTTATGACGAGATGCTCAAGAGCGACATCGCCGATTTTGCCAACGCCACCAACTCCCCGATGGCCGGCTGCATCACCGCCGCCATGTTCCTCAAGCGCTTCGTGCCCGACGGCCTGGCCTGGGCCCATCTCGACACCTATGCCTGGCGCGATTCGGCCAAGCCCGGCCGGCCCAAGGGTGGGGAAGCGCTCGGCCTGAGGACGCTATTTCGGGTGCTGGAGCAACGCTACCCGAGGGGCTGACTGACATGGCTGTAACCAGCAGCGTGCCATTTTTCCCGCGATTCCTGTCGTTTCGCTGCAACATTTCGCGTCGTTGCCGGTTTAGAAACGGACCTACGCGGCACGTGATGGAGTACGACAGCTATGAGCGAGGTTTCGCTTAGCGGCTGGATGAAGGCACTGATCGCCTACGTCCGATCGGGCGAACCCGACCTCACCAATCGGCAGATGGCGCTGTTGATGCTTGTCTATCTGACCCCGGGTCCGCACACGGTTCGCGGCCTCGCCCGAATCCTCGGTGTTTCAAAGCCAGTCGTCACTCGCGCCTTGAACACGCTGGGCGCCCTCGGCTATCTGCGCCGCGAGAGGGATCAGGACGACCGCCGCAACGTGTTCGTCGTCCGGACCAGCAGCGGGACAGAATTTCTTGAAGGGTTCAAGCGCAACCTCCGCGAGAGCGACAACGGCTCCGCGGCCCACCGCCCGATCATCGGTCAAGCACCGGCCTACGCCCACCAGCGCTGAGCAATTCGCCCTCACCGGCCCGTCCGAGGCGCCGGACCCGAACTTCCATGCCTACCGGCGGGACCTCGCCGATATCAAGCTCGCGGGCCGAGTGATCGCATCGCATTATGCTGAGGCCGTCGCTTGCTCGGTTGGCGTCGCGACGCCGCTTCGAACGGCGGCGTCGGACGAGGCCGAGGTGGTCCGTGGTCTCGAACCGCACGAGCCGTTCGCGATGCTTGATGACAGCCTCGGCTGGGCATGGGGTTACGCCGGCGCGGAACGGCGCGTCGGCTATGTCCGGAGCGATGCGCTCAAGAATTAATGCACGACGCTCCTTAGCCAGATAAGCTGGTAGAGGCTGGTCAGTACCATCAGCGCAATCAGGCCGATGATCGCCCAATCCCGCGCCGGCCATTTTGGGCGCCGCGCCGGGAACAGCAGCCAGCCTGAAATGGCGCACAGCAGCAGGGTCCCGATTGCGCTGTTGCGAAGGAACACGACCACGGTCGTGCGCACATGCTGCGTCCCTACAGCAGTGACTTCGCCATGCGGGCTCATCATCAACGCAGTCGCCCAGGCGATAACTGCGGCGAACAGCAGCAGGCCGCCCAAGAACATCCGCCCGCGCCCGATCCCACGGTTCCTCACATCTGCCCCCGCTGGCGGCGAATTGCGAACCACTTCTGCTTGTTCGCTTCCTGCTCGGCGTAAGAGTGAGCGAAGACGTGGCCGCCGGTTCCGTCGGCAACGAAATAGAAGGCGTCGGTGCGCGCCGGGTGGAGCACGGCTTCGATGCTCGCCTTTCCTGGATTGGCGATCGGCGTCGGCGGCAAGCCCGCTCGCCGGTAGGTGTTGTACTCATTGTCCGCATTCAGTTCCGAGCGGAGGATCCGCCGGCCGAGCGGCTTGCCCTTGGTCACGGGGTAGATCACGGTCGGGTCGGCATCGAGCTTCATTCCAATCCGCAGCCGATTGCAATAAACTCCTGCAATCATCGGCCGTTCGCTGGCCTTTCCAGTCTCCTTCTCAACGATGGAAGCAAGGATCACCGCCTGCTCCGCCGTGGTGATCGGACAGTCGCTGCTGCGCTTGGGCCACAGCTCTGCGATAGCCTTGCTCATCGCCTGCTCCATCCGCCCGACCAGCGCAGCACGCGTTTCGCCGCGCTGATAGCCATAGCTGTCGGGCAGCAGCGAGCCTTCCTCGATCGTCGGCGACGGTCCCGCAAGATAGGGGTTGGCGGCGAGCTTCTCTTCGACGATGACCGCCGGCATCCCTTCGGTGACGGTGATCAACCGCTGCACCGGGCGGCCGTGCTGGAGCAGATCGAGGATTTCTGCGCCCCCCATGCCCCTCGGAATCTTGAACTCGCCGGCCTGAACCGGGTCATGCGAGCCAAGCAGCCGCGCCATCACATAATAGGTCCTGGCGGTGCCGGGGATCGCGCCCTGCTTTTCGAGCTGGCGCGCGACGGAGCGGAGGCTGGCGCCTTCCTGGATGGTGATCATGTGCGGCCCGGGCTTGGGCCCTGGGCCCCACCACAGCAGATAAAGGCCGATCAGCGCGGCGAGGACGAGCGCTCCGCCCGCCAGCAGCCGCTTCCTCACACCGCCTTCATGACAAGCGAGGCGTTGGTGCCGCCGAAGCCAAAGCTGTTGTTCAGGACCGCTCGGACGGTGCGCTTCTTGGCCTTGTGCGGCACCAGATCGACGCCGGTCGTGCCCTCGCTCGGATTGTCGAGGTTGAGCGTCGGCGGGACAATCTGGTCGCGCATTGCGAGGATGCAGAAGATGCTTTCGACCGCCCCGGCGCCCCCCAGCAGGTGGCCGATTGCCGACTTCGTCGAGCTCATCGAGACGTTGGCGATGGCGTTGCCGAACAAGCGACGGACGGCGCCCAGCTCGAGCTCGTCCCCGAGCGGCGTCGAGGTGCCGTGCGCGTTGATATAGTCGATATCCGAAGGGGTCAGGCCCGATTTCCTCAGCGCCATTTCCATCGCCCGATAGCCGCCCGAGCCTTCCGGGTGCGGGGCGGTGACGTGATAGGCATCGCCGGACAGGCCGTAGCCGACAAGCTCGGCATAGATCTTTGCCCCGCGCGCCTTGGCGTGCTCATATTCCTCGAGCACGACCACGCCCGCGCCTTCACCCATGACGAAGCCGTCGCGGTCCTTGTCATAGGGCCGGCTGGCCTTCTCGGGCTGGTCGTTGAACTGGGTGCTGAGCGCGCGCGCCTGCGCGAATCCGGCGATCCCGATCGGGCAGATGGTCGCTTCGGCGCCGCCGGCGAGCATGATGTCGGCGTCGTCGAGCGCGATCATCCGCGCCGCGTCGCCGATCGAGTGGGCACCGGTCGAGCATGCGGTCACGACGGCATGGTTCGGGCCCATCAGCCCGTATTTGATCGAGACCTGGCCCGAGATAAGGTTGATGAGGCGACCGTGGACAAAGTGCGGACTGACCCGCCCCGGCCCCTTTTCGTGCAGTACCAGGCTTTCGCTCTCAATGCCCGGCAGGCCGCCGATGCCCGAGCCGATCGACACGCCCGCGCGCAGCCGGGTCGCTTCCTCCATATCGAGGAGGCCGGCATCCTCGACCGCCTGGCCCGCGGCATCGAGGCCGAAGACGATGAACGGATCGACCTGGCGCTGGATCTTGTAGTCAACGCGCTTGTTCGCATCGAAGCCATATTCGTGGTCCGCCGGCTTGACCTCGCAAGCGATGCGACACTTCTGGTCGCTGGCGTCGAACTTGGTGATGGGTCCCGCGCCGCTCCTCGACGCGATGATATTCTTCCAGCTGGTTTCGACATCGCCCCCGAGCGGCGTCACCAGCCCGAGGCCCGTCACCACGACACGGCGCATGTTCTCCACTTCCGTCATCCCTCCAAAACAAACGGCCTCCCGAATGGTTCGGGAAGCCGTTCGAGCCGCCGTTCGGCGCAGGCGGTCAGCAGTTGGCGGACCCGATCAGCCCTTGTTCTGGTCGATATATTCGATCGCGTCGCGAACCGTGGTGATCTTCTCCGCGGCGTCGTCCGGGATCTCGACCCCGAACTCCTCCTCGAAGGCCATGACCAGCTCGACGATGTCGAGACTGTCCGCACCCAGATCGTCGATGAAGCTCGCGTCCTCGGTCACCTTGTCCGGCTCGACGCCGAGATGTTCGACGACGATCTTCTTCACCCGATCGGTGGTCTCGCTCATGTTGACGCTTCCTCCGTTTTGTCTTTGCGGCAGCCCTAGCGGCGGTCCCGTCACCCCGCAAGTGCGCGCCACTTGTCAGCGCCGCTGCCCCGCCTAACTCGCAATCATGCAGTCGCGCGGCCTCACGCGAGGTGAAATCGATCTTGTCCGCTCGATCTTCGGCGACGCGCTTGATGTCGAGCGAGTACGGCTGTTTCACGGCAAGTGGTGGCCCTTCCAGCCGCGGCGCTCTGCGATGGCACCGATGGGCGATATATGGTTCCATCCCGACGGCGGCGGCTGGTCGGAGGATTTCTCCAAAGAGCCGCTCAGCCAGCAGGGCTATGTCATCCATGAGATGACGCATGTCTGGCAGGCGCAGAAAGGCGGGCGGTTCTATTTGCCGCTGATGCGGCATCCGTTCTGCCGCTATGATTACGCGCTGGCGCCGGGAAAACCGTTCCACCGCTACGGCATCGAGCAGCAAGCGGAAATCGTCCGCCATCGCTTCCTCGCCGACCGCGGGGCCGCGGTGCCGGTGCTGCCGCCGCGCGAGCTGCTGCCTTTCGGCTGAGCAGCCGCCTCTGCGCGTGTGTCACAATATTGCAACAGCGGGCACACGAAAGTTGCCGAGAGACAACGGCTGCTCTTCCGCCTCTACAGCCGTTTCGGGCATAAGTCGGTCAGACGACAAAAAGGGGGTTCCCATGCGCTATTCAGCCGCTTTGCTGATCGGCACCTGCATCACGACAATGGCGGCGCCAGCTGCCGCGCAAACGGGACAGGAACAAAGGGCGCAGGCGCTCAACCCGCAGCCGAATGCTCCGGCGACGCAGGTCCAGGAGGAAGGGGCGATCATCGTCACTGCGACGAAGCGCGCGTCGCGCGTCCAGGACGTGCCGTTCTCCGTCAACGCCCAGACCGAGCAGGACATCCAACGCGCCAATGCGTCGACGCTCGAAGACATCAGCCGCAACGTCGCCGGCCTCACCATTCAGAACCTCGGGCCGGGCCAAAGCCAGGTCTCGATCCGCGGTGTCTCGGCAGGCCAGGTCGCGCGCGATCAGCCGGGGGTCAAGGAACAGGTCGGCGTCTACCTCGACGAAAGCGTGATTTCCCTGTCGCTGTTCACTCCGGATCTCGACCTCTACGACCTCAATCGCGTGGAGACCCTCCGCGGACCGCAGGGCACGCTCTTCGGTTCCGGGTCAGTCGGCGGCACGCTCCGCTACATCACCAACCAGCCGAGATTGGACCGGACCGAAGGTTCGGTCGAAGCCAATGTCAACATGCTGGCCGGCGGCGACATCGGGTACCATCTCAAGGGCGCGATCAACGTTCCGCTCGGCTCGACCGCCGCTTTTCGCGCCGTCGGCTACGGAACCCACTACGCCGGGTTCATCGATGCCAAGGGCCCCGCGGGTGGCAACAACATCAACGATGGATATCGCGCCGGCGGCCGCGCGTCGATCTTGTGGGAGCCGCTGCCCGGGCTCAGGCTGACGCCGCGCATCGTCTATCAGAAGATCAAGACCAACGGCTTCAACCGGCAGGAGGTGTTCAACCTCTTCGCCAACCCGTTCACCGTTCCCCCGCTGAACCTGGGAAAACGCCAGCAATATCTGCTCCTGCGCGAAGCGTTCAAGGATCGGGTCACGCTGGCCGATCTCACTGCATCGTATGATTTCGGCCCGGCCGAGCTCACCTCCGTTACGAGTCACACTGACCGTCATCTGCTGGTCTCGCGCGATGCTTCCGCGCTCACCGGTTCGATTTCGCTCGACTTCGGCTTCGGCCCGACGGCGGCGTCGATCCCATCGAACCTGGTCGACGAAACCAAGCTCAAGTTGTGGACCCAGGAAGTCCGCCTCTCCTCCACCAGTTCGGGTCCGTTCCAGTGGGTCATCGGTGGATTTTATTCGGACGGCACGAGGGACTATAGCCAGACCCTGCCGACGCCGGGCTACGACGTTTTTGTCAACGCCTTCCTCGCCGCCGATTGCGCCGCGACGCCGGCAGATTGCAAATCACCCGGAGTTCCACTCACATCGGTCGACCTGGCCAACGGCTTTGCACTAAACTCGCCCTACAACGCCGCCTATTCGCTGAAGAGCACGCAGACGGCGCTGTTCGGGGAAGGCAGCTACCAGCTCGGCCAATTCAAGCTGACCGCCGGCGGCCGCTGGTATAATTTCAAGGAAACACGCAAATTCCGCAACGGCGGCATTTTCGCTCCGGACGTCACCCAGACCGACAAGGTGAAGTCGAACGGCTTCTCGCCGCGCGGTATCATCAGCTGGATTCCGGACCGCACCCTCAGCGTCAACTTCCAAGTCGCAAAGGGCTTCCGCCTCGGCGGCGTCAACGATCCGCTCAACGTGCCGATCTGCAAAGGCAACGACGTGCAGATTTTCGGCCAGTATCAGACGTTCAAGGACGAGACCCTGTGGAACTATGAGGGTGGGTTCAAATATTCGAAGGGCCCGATCACGTTCAACGCGGCGGCCTTCTACAACGACATCAGGAACCTCCAGGTTACGCTGACCGCCGGCAGCTGTTCATCGCGTATCTCCTTCAACGTACCCAAGGCTCACACCGAAGGCGTCGAGGCCGAACTGTCGCTGCGCCCGGCTACCGGGCTCGACTTCTCGTTGGCGGGGAGCCTGATCTCGTCGAAGTTCGATTCGACGGTGCTGAGCGGCAACGGCACGCAGATCCCGGGCCTGAGGAAAGGCAATCGCCTGCCCACCGTGCCCAACTTCCAGATGTCAGCGAACGCCGCTTACACGACGCAGGTCATGCCGAGCGCGGACATGCTGCTGACCGCAAGCTTCCAGTATGTCGGCAGCCGCTTCACCCAGCCCGACGACCAGGTGGACAATCCCCGCTTCTTCCCCCACCCATT
>JBJMVJ010000062.1:0-4168 GCA_045810685.1 Sphingomonas sp. | reverse complement strand
GCGACGTACATGTCGGCGATCTTGGCCTGCATCAGCTGGAAGCTGCCGATCGGCTTTCCGAACTGCTTGCGCTCGCGCACATAAGGCAGGACGGTGTCGAGGCACGCTTGCATGATGCCGATCTGGATGCCGGCGAGCACCGTCCGCTCATAATCGAGGCCGCTCATCAGCACCTCGACGCCCTTATTCTCCTCGCCGAGAATGTTCTCGGGCGGGACGAAGCAATCGTCGAACACCAGCTCGGCGGTCGGCGAGCCGCGGATGCCGAGCTTGTCGACCTTCTGCCCGACGGAAAAGCCGTCCATGGCCTTCTCGATGAGGAAAGCGGTGATCCCGCGGCTGCCCTCGCCGGTCTTGGCGTAGACGACCAGGGTCTCGGCCTGGCTGCCATTCGTGATCCAGAATTTGGTGCCGTTGAGGCGGTAGCCGTTGCCCGACCGCTCGGCCTTCAGCTTCATGCCGACGACGTCGCTGCCGGCGCCCGCCTCGCTCATCGCCAGCGCTCCAACATGCTCACCGCTGATCAGCTTGGGGAGATATTTCCGCTTCTGCTCCGGATTGCCCCAGCGGCGGATCTGGTTGACGCACAGGTTCGAGTGGGCGCCGTAGCTGAGGCCCACCGAGGCGGAGCCGCGCGCCACCTCCTCCTGCGCGATGACGTGCTCGAGATACCCGAGGCCGAGCCCGCCCCACTCCTCCTCGACCGTGATGCCATGCAGCCCGAGCTCGCCCATCGGCTTCCACAGATGCCGCGGGAATTCGTCGGTGCGGTCGATCTCGGCGGCGATCGGCGCGATCTTGTCGTCGGAAAAGCGCCGCGTGGTTTCGCGGATGGTATCGGCCATTTCGCCGAGGCCGAAGTCGAGTCCGCCATCCGACATGCTGCATCTCCTGTTCGGGCGGGGGCTAGCAGAGCGCGAAGCGTTTGAACAAGCACCGCACGACCCTTATGTGCACTGCAACATCCCGACTCCGGAGACCCCAAATGGCCACCACCGCCGCCGATCCCATCGTCATCCTGTCCTACGCACGCACGCCGATGGGCAGCTTCCAGGGAGCGCTTGCGCCGCTCGCCGCGACCGAGCTCGGAGCCACTGCGGTCAAAGCCGCGATCGAGCGTGCCGGCGTGTCGGGTGAGCAGGTCGACAAGGTATTCATGGGCAATGTGCTCTCCGCTGGTCTCGGCCAGGCCCCGGCGCGCCAGGCCGCGATCGGCGCTGGGCTTCCGCGCTCGGCCGAAGCGGTCACGATCAACAAGGTATGCGGATCGGGCATGCAGGCGGCGATCTTCGCGCACGACATGCTCGACGCGGGCTCGGCAGATCTGATTGTCGCCGGCGGCATGGAGAGCATGACCAACGCGCCATATCTGTCGAAGAAGTACCGCTCGGGCGCGCGCATCGGTCACGACACAGTCTACGATCATATGATGCTCGATGGGCTCGAGGACGCCTATGAGCCGGGCCGCGCGATGGGCACGTTCGCCGAGGAAGCGGCGCAGGAATATCAGTTCACGCGCCAGGAAATGGACGATTTTGCGATCGAAAGCCTGCGGCGCGCCAATGAGGCGATCACCCATGGCAGGTTCACCAAGGAGATCGCGCCGGTGACCGTGGTCAGCCGGAAGGGCGAGGTGACAATCGACGTCGACGAGCAGCCAGGGAAGGGCAATCCCGAGAAGATCCCGCAATTGAAGGCGGCCTTCGCGAAGGACGGGCGGATCACGGCCGCGACATCATCCTCGATCAGCGACGGCGCGGCAGCGCTGGTGCTGACTCGGCAGAGCGTCGCCGACAAGCTCGGCAAGACGCCGGTTGCTCGCATCGTCGCCCACGCCGCCCACGCGCAGGAGCCTGAGCGCTTCACGTCGGCGCCGGTTCCGGCGATCCAGAAAGTGCTCGACAAGGCCGGCTGGAGCGTCGGCGACGTCGACTTGTTCGAGGTCAATGAAGCCTTCGCCTGCGTCGCGATGATCGCCATGCGCGACATCGGAATCTCCCACGACAAGATCAACGTCAACGGCGGCGCCACCGCGCTCGGCCATCCGATCGGCGCTAGCGGCGCGCGTATCGTGACGACGCTGATCGCGGCGCTGCAGGACCGGGGTTTGAAGCGGGGCGTCGCCAGCCTTTGCATCGGTGGCGGCGAAGCAACGGCGATGGCGGTAGAGCTGGTCTGACGCGGGACTCGCCGCTGTCATGCGCTGGTGCTAAATGCGGGCTCCTCAATCGGGGAGAAAGCCAATGCGCTCGACGATCTATCTTGCAGCCGCGCTCGCACTGTGTGCCGGTTCGACGCTGTCCTATGCGAAAACGTCAAAGCATGCCGCTTTCCAGCTCAACAAGACCTCATGGACGTACGTTGACCCCGACGCGAAGGTGAAGGCGCGCGAATCCATCGATGCCGACGGCAACTACATCGAGAACGCGGTCAGCGGTAAGCACATCGACCACGGCACCGCGGTGATGAAGGACGGCAAAGCCTGCTTTACCAGCGCCATGAACTCCAATGGCGAAGAATGCTGGACCACGCATGCGGTTGCTGTAGGTCACTCCATGGCGACGACGAGCGACAAGGGGCACAAGCTGACGGTCACGCGGGTCGCCTACAAGCCGATGAGCATGCCCAAGTAAGCGAAAAGGTCGAAGCGCCTACTTATTGCGAGCGTAGGCCTGGCATTCGAGCTCGACCAAGCCGCCGAGCGCGAGGCCGCTCGCGCCGAACGCGCTGCGGGTCGGCAGCGGGTGGCTGAAATAGTCAAGGTAGACCGCGTTGAACGCCGACCATTGGCCCATGTCGGCGAGCATCACGGTGCAGTGGAACACGTCGCGAAAGCCAAGCCCGGCGCTCGCCAGCACGACGCGGATATTTTCGAGTGTCTGGCGCGCCTGCCCTTCCATGCCCTCGGCAAGAGTGCCGTCGTCGCGGAAGCCCATCTGACCCGACAGGTAGAGGATGTCGCCAATCCGGACGGCGGAGGAGAACGGGAGCGGCCGATCGCCGAGCGTTGAGCGCGCAAGATATTCGGGTCCGCCGCGGGTCATGGTACCGCTCCCTTAGTCGACCACCTCATCGTCCGCGACACCCCAGACATCTGAGGTGCGGATGAAGCCGTCGCGCTTGCCGATCTCGATGCGGCACCAGCCGTCGCTGCACTTGCTGATGCGGCCGACGACGCCATGCTCGGCCATGTAGCGGGGCTTGGCGCCATCATAGGGCCCGACGCGGACCGGACGCGGCGCTCCGGGTTTGACGATCGCCGTGCGGCGGTCGCTCAGCAGGCTCACCAGCATCCATCCCTGCGCCCCGTCGGGGTCCTGGACCAGCCGCCAATTGTCATACCGTTTGAGGACCCGGACCGGCAGGTCGCGGCGCTGGTAGAGCCACACGCCGGGATAATTCTTGCCCGGGCCGGTGCGGGTCATCGCCTGTCCGCTGGCGATCGACGCCCAATAAGGCGGTTGCTTCTCTTGCGCCGCGGCAGGCGAAGCCACGGCAAGGATGAGCAATGCGGTGAGCGCCCCCGACCAGCGCATCAGGCCCCCGTCAGGATCCGATCGACCAGCTGCTTCACCGTCGGGATGAAGCCGTTTGAATAAAATGGGTCGCTCTTGAAGCGGTAAGCGGAATGGCCGGCGAACATGAGATTATGCTCGACGGGACCGCCATGGGCGATGTCCTGAAGCGTCTTCTGGATGCAGAAGCTGCGGGGGTCGGCGAGGCGACCGGTCGAATTCTTCTCATTGTCGGCCCAGGACGAAAAGCCGCACTGGCTGAGGCAGCCCATGCATTCGGCCTGGTCGACGCGGATCTGCTTCTCTTCCTCGGGTTTGACGAAGATCAGCGTGTCGTCGGGCGTCTTCATCGCGTTGGTGAAGCCCTTGGCGTACCATTCGCGCGCGTGGATCAAGTCGCCCTTGGTCACCCAGAAGTTCTTCTTGGTGCCGACGCCAACGTCGAGCTGGAAATGATGGTCGCCGATCGGCTCCTTGGTGAAGGCGATCTGGCGCTCGCTGCGCGCTTCAAGGTTCCGCAAGAATGGGTTTCGCACCGCCGATGAGTAGAAGCCGGTCGGCGAGAAGCGGTGGAGGAGCACGTCGCCGTCGTCTAGCGTCAGGAGCCGCGACTTCCATTCGGGTGGGATCGGGCTTTCCTGGGTCAGCAGCGG
>JBJMVJ010000061.1:0-22039 GCA_045810685.1 Sphingomonas sp. | reverse complement strand
TCGGTGATGACCAGCTCGTGGGGAACGCGCAGCAGCGCGTCGAGCAGCCCGGCGCGGCTCGCGTCGGGATATTCCTTGATCCCGAGCATGCTCGCGAACGTCCGCTGCGCGGGCCCCCGGACCTCGAGCGTGTCGAGGCCGAAGCTGACCCGCGAATAAGGCAGGTGCTGGCCAAGATCCTGCTCGGGCCGCGGCAGCAGTACCGGCCGGGTCTCGCCATTGTACAGCGCCGACAACAGCTCGAGCGGCTCCGAATAGATGCCGGTCTCGTTCTCGTAGGTGCCAAGCACCCGAACGCCATAGGACTGCAGCGCGGCGCTTAGCGCAGCGGTTGCCGAATCCAGCTCGAGCGCCTCGGCATTGGTCAGCGGGCCGCCGGACTTGGCGCCGATCTTGCTCAGCCGCTCGGGGAGGCCAGCCTTGCCCCGCGGCGGGCGGATGACGATCGTCAGGAACTGCTCGTTGAGGAACAACCGCCCCTGGCTCAGCTGCGCGGTCCAGCGGCGGTCGATCTCGGTGGACAGCGGATCGGGGTTGCGCGCGGCAAGGTCGACTTCGACCCGGCGCCGGATCAAATGGTGGTAGAGGACTGCCTTGGAGTTGAGCGCGCTCCGCAGCACCACGTCGCGAACCGCGAGCAGATGGTTGAGGACCTCGTCATCCTCGGTTTCGAACGGGAACCCGGCTAGGCGCATCGAGCGCATCAGCGAGCCGTCGCGCAGCCTCACGGTCGAGGCGTCGACGTGGCACGCATAGGGCAGCCGGTCGCCGGCGCGGGCTTCCTTCTTGCTCCAGGCTGCCGGTCCCAACCACTTGGCCATTCTCAACGTCCTCGTCTCAAGGTGCGTAGCTGTTGCAGCCCCAGCGCTTCCAATTCCTGGTGCGCGGGCAACGGCTGACTTTGGTGATCCACAAATCGAAGATCCGCGGTTCGCGCAGGCAGGCGAAATAGCCGATCACGTGCACCGCGGCGGCGACCGGAAGCGCGAGATAGCTGCGAGTGATCAGGAACGCCTCGGTGGTCACCGCGGCGTTGATCACGAAATAGCTGTAGGTCACGCCCGCAAACATCTGCGGCCGGGTGAGCGCACGGAACACGGGCGACCTCGACAGCGCCATCGGCCTTAGCCCGCCGTTGCCGCGGACTGGATGCCGCTGACGATCGCGCCGGCGCCGAACAGGATGAAGCAGCCGATGATCACGGTCGCCCCGAACCGCCAGTTCATTCGGCCGGTCAGCATCATGAACCCGACCATCGCCACCGCGATCACCGCCACGGCGGTGGCGACGTTGCCGAGCAAGGTGCCCTGCAGCCACATCAGCGCGGCGACGATCGGTCCCGATCCTTGCGGATTGACCTGCCCCGCCGCGGCGGCCGGCGCGCTAAGCGCGATCAGTGGGAGTACGGCGAGGCCGCGGGCGATGTTCATTGGGAGCCTCCAGTGGAAAATGAGATTCGCCGGACGATCGAGGCGACATAGTTGCGGGTCTCGGCGATCGCCGGGACCCCGCCGGCGCTGCGCACGCGGCCGGGGCCGGCGTTGTAGGCCGCCAGCGCCCGCTCGATGTCGCCGTCGAACTGGTCGAGCAGCTCGCGCAGATAGCGCGCGCCGCCGAGCAGATTGGCCGCCGGATCGGCCGGGTTGACGCCGAGGTAGCGGGCGGTCGCCGGCATCAGCTGGGCAAGCCCCATCGCGCCCTTGACCGAGACGGCCTTTGGATCCCACCGGCTCTCCTGCCAGACCAGCGCCGCGAGCAGCGACGGGCTGATGTTCGCCGCCGCGGCTGCCTGCTTCAATGGGGCGGCAAATTCAGCCGGGACAGGCGCTGGAGCGGTGTCGCTGTAAGCATAAGCCGGGACGATCGCCTGCCCATTCTCGTCGACCGTCTTGTCCGACGCTGGAGCGCTGACCACTTCCCACGTTGCCGCGCCCGCGCCCTGGCGGACCGAAACGGTCCCGTCGGAGGCGATATCCATGACCTGCGCCTCGGCCGGCGACGCGAAAACGGCCGCGGCGGCCGCTGCGGCTACCCCGCAAAGGCACAACCGACGCCTTGCACGACATGATTCTGCGTCTCGACGCAGCTGGAATTCAGACAACAATTTCCACCCACCCCCGGGCCTTCAAAGACCACTTTGCACCCTGAAGGACGTTGGGGGGAGATAGTTAATATTTGTTTACGATAGAGCGATTCTGACCACCGACCGAATGCACCCTCCCCTCTGTGGAATCTGTGGACAAACGGCTCGTCGCCCGAGGCGGCAGAGTTAATGATAAGTAAACACGGTGGCAGGCGGGCTGCGCCCGTTGTCGCGGCTCTGCGGCTGCGATAGGCGTTGGCGGCAAGGCGGCTCGCAATATCTACTCGAGGAGGCTCTAACCATCGTTCGTCCGGTGATCCTTTGTGGAGGCGCGGGCACGCGCCTGTGGCCGGTATCGCGCCAGCACTTCCCCAAGCAGCTCCTGCCGCTCACGGGTGATGAGTCACTGCTTCAGCAGACCGCCAAGCGGGTGTCCGGAAAGGAATTCGCGCCGGCGTTGATCGTCAGCGGCGAGGACCAGCGCTTCTTTATCAAGCGCCAGCTCGAGCTTGCCGGAGCGCCGGTCGAGGCGATCCTCCTCGAGCCCGCCGCTCGGAATACGGCCGCGGCAGCCGCGCTTGCCGCGAGCTGGCTCCAATCGCGCAGCGGCGATGAGGTAATGCTGCTGATGCCGTCCGACCATGTGATCGGCAATGTCTCCGCTTTCCATCAGGCCGTGGCCACCGGCCTGCCTCACGCTGAGCGCGGCGCGATCGTCACGTTCGGCGCGCGCCCGAGAGGCCCGAACACCCAATATGGCTATATCCAGGCCGACGCCGGCGCGGCTTCCGACGATGGCGCCTATCCGATCGCCCGCTTCGTCGAGAAACCGAGCGCCGACAAAGCCGCCGAATATGTCGATAGCGGCCGCTTCTTCTGGAATTCCGGCATCTTTCTCGTGAAGGCCGGCGTGCTGCTTGACGAGATGCGCGAATTCCTCCCCGCAAGCCTCGATGCGATCACCCGCTCGCTCGCCGATGCGACGGTCGATGGCCTGTTCGTGCGGCCTTCCCACGCCTTCGTGGACGCCGACAGCATCTCGATCGACCATGGCATCATGGAACACACGGCGCGCGGGGTCGTCGTCGTCGCCGCCGTCGACATGGATTGGTCGGACCTCGGCGCCTGGGATGCGGTGTGGAAACTCGGGCCGAGGGATTCGTCCAACAATTTGACGAGAGGCGACGTCGTCGCGCTGGACACGCGGGATTCGTTGCTGCGCAGCGATGGCAAGACGCTGCTGGCGGCGGTCGGCCTCGACAAGATGGCAGTGATCGCGGTGCGCGATGCAATATTCGTCGCGCCCATGGACCGCGTGGCAGAGGTCAAGACTCTCGTCGAGCGCCTCGCCGACGACAACCGCGATTGCGTCGTCATGCCGGCGCGGGTGGTGCGGCCGTGGGGCACATACGAGACGATCGCCGACGGACCGCGCTTCCAGGTCAAGCACATCATCGTCGATCCCGGCGAAGCGCTCTCACTCCAGATGCACGTTCACCGCTCGGAGCATTGGGTGGTGGTCCACGGCTCGGCTGAAGTGACGGTCGGAGACGAGGTCACGATCCTCCAGGAGAACCAGTCGACCTACATTCCGGCCGGCACCAGGCATCGCCTCGCAAACCCGGGCAAGGTGCCGCTCGAGCTGGTCGAGGTCCAGTGCGGAACCTATCTGGGCGAGGACGATATCCGCCGGTTCGAGGATCAGTACGGGCGGATCGACAAGACCAAGGGCAAGACATAGGGGCGGAGGCATTGGCCCCCGCGCCCGCTCGTCAGATCGGATGAAGAGCGAGGCCGTGCTCGAAGTGATCAACATGGAGATGGTGCGTGCGTGACATCGATTCGATCTTGACGGCGGCGCCCGTCATTCCGGTGCTCGTCGTCGACCGGGCCGAAGACGCGATTCCCATCGCGCAGGCACTCGTCGAGGGCGGCCTGCCAGTGCTCGAGGTCACGCTCAGAACGCCGGCGGGACTGGACGCGCTGCGCGCGATGAGGACGGTTCCGGGGGCGATCGTTGGCGCGGGAACGGTCCTCAATCCTGCTCAGTACGAGCAAGCCTGCGAGGCTGGGGCCGAGTTCATCGTCAGCCCGGGCCTCACTTCCACGCTGGCCCAAACCGCGGCGAACGGACCCGTTCCTTTCCTGCCGGGAGTAACCACCGCGAGCGAGGTCATGAACGCGCTCGATTACGGCTTCTCGCGGCTCAAATTCTTCCCCGCAACCATCGCCGGACTTGCGGCATTGAAGGGGCTGTCGTCAGTCTTCCGCGATGTTCGGTTCTGTCCGACGGGCGGTATCGATCTCCAGACCGCGCCCGAATGGCTCGCGGTGCCCGCGGTAGTTTGCGTTGGCGGCAGCTGGATCGTCCCTGCGGGCCCGGCGCCGGATACCGCCGCAATTCGTGATCGCGCCGTCCAGGCGGCGTCCCTCAGGGCCCGCATTTAGCCCGCTCCTTGGCAACGGCTCCCTGATCATTTGCAGGTCGCCGCTTGTTCGTGCGGCGGTTATTGAAATTGTGGTGACCCCTACGGGACTCGAACCCGTGTTTTCGCCGTGAGAGGGCGACGTCCTGGACCGCTAGACGAAGGGGCCGAAGCGGCGCGAAGGCGGGCCATATGTGGACTTGGGCCGTCCTAGTCAATCAGCGGCAGGTCACTCGTCCTTCTCGCGTTCAGCGAGGAAGCGCATCAGCTCGGCGAGGGTGGATTCCATCTGGTCCTGCATCTGGCTGACCAGTTCGTTCTCGCGCATCCCGACATGATCGAGCGGCTTGGAATAGCTGTCTGAGAAGCTCTGGAGGTCGGCGCGGTCGAACACGCCCCTCGCAACCAGCTTGGCGAGGATCACAAGCAGGCCATTGGTATTGGCGATCGTGCCCGCGACCAGGGCTTCGTCGACCATCGAAAGCCGTTTGTCGGTGTCGGTCACATCGTCGTCGGCGGGAATCATTACGGAGATCATGGCGCCAACTACGCGCCGCGCAAGTCAAAGCTCCTACGGCTGAACATATTGCCGGAGCGTCGCCCACGCAGCGGCCTTGTCGGCAAGCGGCCGCGTATTGGCCGCGCTCGACGACGGCAGGTCGACCAATGTGAGACCAGGCGGCGGCGCGCCGATCAGTTTGCGCCCCGCCGCAGCCGCAGTCGTTCCGTTAAAGGCAATGACCTGGAGATCGGGAAAGTCATGCAGCAGGTGCTCGACTCGATTGTGCTGGGCTTGGCGGATCGCCTGGTCGAGGCTGCCGCGCCGGCTTGCCGAGGCGATCACGTCCCACAGGCCGATCCGCCTTAGCGCGAGCCGCGCCAGCCGCTCCTCATAATCGAGCGCGTCAAGCTCTTCTCCAATCGCCGTGCCGAGCAGCCGCCAGAACTGGTTGGTCGGATGCGCATAATAGCGCCGCGCAGCGAGTGAAGCAGCGCCCGGAAGGCTGCCGAGCAGGAACAGCCGTGCGTCTGGGCGGGCGATCGGCGGCAAACCGGCTTTGACGCTCACCAATTAACCCCTACAGCGCGCCCCAGTGAAATCGAGTGAGCTCCGGGTCGCCCTCTTTTCGGGCAATTACAATTATGTGCGCGACGGCGCCAACCAGGCGCTCAACCGCCTGGTCGGCTACCTGCTGCGCGAGGGCGTGAACGTTCGGGTCTATTCCCCGACGGTCGAACACCCAGCGTTCCCGGCAACCGGCGACCTCGTCGACGTGCCCGCGGTCCCGGTCCCCGGCCGGGCCGAATATCGGCTTCCCGTCTCGCTTGCTCCGCGGGTCCGCCGTGACCTTGCCGAGTTCAACCCGAACGTGGTCCACATCTCGAGCCCTGATTTCGTCGGTCACCGCGCGGTGACCTGGGCGCGCCGCCGCCAGGTCGCAGCGGTCGCGTCGGTCCACACCCGCTTCGACACCTACCTCGCTTATTATCACCTGCAGGCGCTGGAGCCGCTCGCCCGCGGCATCATGCGCCGCCTCTATCACCGCTGCGAAGTCGTCATGGCGCCCGCCGAATCGACCGCAGCGATCCTGCGCGCGCAGCGGATGAACCGCGACATCGTGATCTGGGGCCGAGGCGTCGACCGCGATCAATTCAATCCCGAGCGGCGAAGCCTCGAATGGCGGCGTTCGCTCGGCATCGCCGACGACGAAATGGCGATCGCCTTCCTCGGGCGCGTGGTGATGGAAAAGGGGCTCGACGTGTTCGTCGACGCAATCAAGACCTTCGAGCCGCTCGGGCTCAAGCACCGCGTGCTGGTGATCGGCGAAGGCCCCGCTCGGCCGTGGTTCGAGCAGCAGCTGCCCCAGGCGATCTTCACCGGGCTGCTGACCGGTGACGAGCTCGGCATCGCGCTGGCAAGCTCGGACCTGTTCCTCAACCCCTCCATCACCGAGGCGTTCGGAAACGTGACGCTGGAAGCGATGGCGTGCAGCTTGCCGGTCCTCGCCGCCGACGCGACCGGCGCCACCAACCTCGTGCGCTCCGGGTTCACCGGCACCTTGGTCGACGGGACGGAGCCGGACGAGTTCGCCGACGCGCTCGCCGATTATGCGCGCGATCCGGCGCTGCGTCGGCGTCACGGCGAGGCCGGCCTGGCCATTGCCCGCACCCGCGACTGGGATTCGATCAACTCGGCGGTGATCCGCGCCTACAAGCACGCCATTGTCAAGCGCCAGCGCCTGGCGCGGATGACTGGACGCTAACTATTTGACGCGTTCGATCCGCTGCGCCGCCTCGTCGAGAATGGCGGCAATCTCGTGCAGCAGCTCCTCGTCAAGCCCATCGCGGCCGATCCGGTGGCTGAGCGCGGTCATCAGGTTGCGCACCGCGCGGCTGATTGCCGGACCGGCGTCCGACCGCTCGGCCGGCTTCATGTCCTGCAGTCGTTCGATCAGGCTTGCGATCTGTTCCGCGTTTTCCTCGAGGTGCGATCGGCCCTCATCCGTCACCTGGAACGGCTTGCGCGCGCCCTCACCCTCGGCCTCCTCGATGAAGCCCATGTCCTGGAGCAGCGTCAGGGTCGGGTAAACGACGCCGGGGCTCGGCGCATATTCGCCGCCGGTCAGTTCCTCGATCGCGCGAATCAGGTCGTAGCCGTGGCGCGGTTCGTCAGCGATCAGTTTCAGGAGCACCAGCCGCAGCTCGCCGCCCTCGAACATCCGCTTGCGGCCGGGGTAGCGCCGGCCGCGGCCGCCGCCCCAGCCTTCCTCGCCGAAATCGAAGTGGAATGGGCCCCAACGGCCCTGCCATCCGCGGCCGCCGCCCATCGCCAGCAGCGCCTCGGGAACCTGGATCTCGATGTGACCGCGCGGATCGCATCCATGACGCCTGTGAGTCATCAACTTCACTCCTCCTCTGATGCATCTAAGATATATCTTAGCTGCATCTTACGCAAGAGAGCAGGTGCATTTTGTCCGGCTAACTTTTACCGAAGCTTCCATGGCCGATCTGTTCGCCGACCAGGAGGTCCCCACTCGCTTGCCGGACGCGGCGGCGGCCACCGCGCCGCTTGCCGATCGGCTTCGGCCGAGGTCGCTCGACGAGATCGTCGGCCAGGAGCATCTGAGCGGGCCCGACGGCGCAATCGGCCGGATGGTCGCCGCGGGCCGCCTTGCGTCGATGATCTTGTGGGGCCCCCCGGGCACCGGCAAGACCAGCATCGCCCGTCTCCTCGCCGACGCCGTCGGCCTGCGCTTCGTCGCTATTTCGGCGGTCTTCTCGGGGGTCGCCGACCTCAAGAAGATTTTCGCCGAAGCGCGCACCGCCGCCCGCGCTGGCCAGCAGACCCTGCTGTTCGTCGACGAGGTCCACCGCTTCAATCGCTCGCAGCAGGACGGCTTCCTGCCCTACGTCGAGGACGGCACCGTCACCCTCGTCGGCGCAACCACGGAGAATCCGAGCTTCGAGATCAACGCCGCGCTGCTTTCGCGCTGCCAGGTGCTGATCCTTCGGCGGCTCGACCATGACGCGCTCGACGAGCTCGTCGGCCGCGCGGAGGCGCTCGAGGGCCGGCCGCTGCCCGTCACCCCCGAAGCTCGCGAGGCGCTGATCGCCAGTGCCGACGGCGACGGGCGCTTCCTTCTCAACCAGGCCGAGACATTGTTCTCGGTCGAGATCGACCAGCCGCTTGGCCCGGCCGAACTCAGCGACCTGCTGCACCGCCGACTCCCGGTCTATGACAAGGATCGCGAGGGTCATTACAACCTCATTTCCGCGCTTCATAAATCGATCCGCGGTTCGGACCCGCAGGCGGCGCTTTATTATCTGGCGCGAATGCTCGTCGCCGGTGAGGAACCGCTCTACCTGCTCCGCCGCCTGACCCGCGCAGCAGTCGAGGACATCGGCCTCGCTGATCCGAATGCGCTGCTCCAGTGCATCGCGGCCAAGGAGATGTACGACTTCCTCGGGTCGCCGGAGGGCGAGGTCGGCATCGTCCAGGCGTGCCTCTATCTCGCATCAGCGCCCAAATCGAACGCCACCTACATGGCGCAGAAGAAGGCCTGGCGCTCGGCCGAGGAGACCGGCTCGCTGATGCCGCCGATGCACATCCTCAATGCCCCGACCAAGCTCATGAAGAGTGTCGGCTACGGTAAGGACTACGCCTATGACCACGACGCAGACGAGGGGTTCAGCGGGCAGGATTACTGGCCCGAGCAAATGGAGCCGCGGAGTTTCTACGAGCCGACCGACCGCGGCCTCGAGGCGCGGATAAGGGAGCGGCTGGACTATTGGAACGAGCGGCGCAAGGAGCTGCAGAACACGCGAAGGGAGTAAGGCGCAAATGTACGATACGAGTGCCTACTGGCAGGCCCAGCTGATGAACTGGGGTCCGAAGATCCTCATCGCCATCCTGATCCTCATCGCCACCTGGATCGTCGCCCGGGCGGTCAAATGGATGCTGCAGAAAGCGATCGACCGGACGCCGGTGCTGCGCAAGCACATGACGGGCGGCCCCGACGAAACCGTCGGACACCAGATCGGCACCATCGCCGGGCTCATCATCTGGCTCGTCGGGATCATGGCCGCGCTACAGTTCCTCGGTTTCCCGCAGATCCTCGCCCCGATCAACGAGCTGGTGAATGAGATCTTCGCCTTCCTTCCGCACCTCATCGCCGCCGGGCTGATCTTCTTCGTCGGCCTGGTCGTCGCGCGCATCGTCAAGCGGCTGGTCGAAACCGTGCTCATCGCCGCCAATATCGACGGACTGCTCGCGCGGGTCGGCATCGGATCGACGGAGGGCACGACGCGAACTGACCCGGCCGCGGTGCCTCCGGGGGCGGCGCCGGCCAGCACCCGCGCCAGCCTCGCCCGTGCCGCCGGAGTGCTCGTCTATGCTCTGATCATCATCCCCGTCGCCATCGCCGCGCTTCAGGCGCTCGGCATCGATGCGATTTCCGGGCCGGCGACGCTGATGCTTCAGGAGATCCTGACGGCAATCCCGCGCGTGCTTGCCGCCGCGTTGTGGATCGGCATTGCGTTCATCGCCGCGCGGTTCCTGAAGACGATCATCGAGGCCATCCTGCCGCCGACCGGCTTTGACGATGCGATCCGCTCGACCGGCGTGCTTCCGGCGGCGGCGTTTCCGTCGCGGATCGTCGCCAACATCGCCATGCTCGCGATCATCCTCGGCGCTTCGATCGAGGCGGCGCGGCAGCTCGGCGGCGATGAGATCGCGATCTTCCTTGCCCAGGTGACTGCGCTTGGCGGCAAGGTGATCTTCGGCACGTTGATCATCGTCGTCGGTATCCTGCTGTCCCGGATCATCGCCAACCTCGTGGGCAGCGGAACCGGCGAAGGAGGCTATGCGCAGACGCTCGTGCGCTACGCGATCATCGCCTTGTTCACGGCGATCGGCCTCACCTTCATGGGCCTTGCCGACCAGATCGTGATCCTCGCCTTCGGCCTGATCCTCGGCTCGGCGGCAGTTGCGTGCGCGCTCGCCTTCGGGCTTGGCGGGCGCGACGCCGCGGCCAGTGTCCTCGATCGCTGGGTCGACAGCGCGCCGTCCGCTCCGCCGCCGCCTCCCCGCCGGTTGCGCCAGCGGGTCACCGAGCCCGACGAGCAGCCGCCGCTGGTCTGATGACCTTCGACGAAGCGGTCGCTTTCGCTCTGACGCTGCCGGACACGCAGCTCGGTACCAGCTATGGCAAGCCGGCGGTCAAGGCAGCGTCGAACGGGCGCGCCTTTCTCTATCCGAGCCATGAGTCCGGCACGTCGTTCGCCGTCGCGATCGACCTCGACACCATCGAGATCCTCAAGGCGACCGATCCCGATACCTTCTGGCAAACGCCGCATTACGAAGGCTGGGAAGGCGTGCTGGTCCGCTACGGCAGCGACGACGAGGAGCGCGTCCGCGAGATCATCATCCGTTCGCGCGACTGGATCAGCGCCAAGCCAAAACCCCGCCCGCGCAAGCGCAAGTGAGGCACTTCTCTGCCTACGTCGCGATCGACTGGTCGGGCGCCAAGGGCAAGAGGCACAAGGGCATCGCCATCGGCGAGGCCCGAGGTGAGGCGGCGCCGCGGCTGATCCGGCCGGGCCACATCTGGTCGCGCGAGGAGGTGCTCGCCTGGCTGATCAGGCGCGCAGCAAGAGAACCAACTTTGTTCGGGTTCGATTTCAGCGCCGCTCCGCCGATCCTTGAGCGCGGGGAATATCTGCCCGGCGAGCCGGACGTGCCGAAGACCGCCCGCGAGTTGTGGGCCTATGTGGACCGGGTCAGCACTGACGAGGATCTCGGCGCCGCAAGCTTCCTCGAAACGGCCCACCGGCGGCACTTCTACTTCGGCATCGCGGACGGGGTGAAAGCCGGCTTCATGCACTTCCGGCAGTGCGACGCGCGGCTCAACGAGCAAGGAGGCCGCAAGATCGCGTCCGCCTATGACGCGATCGGCGCCGCGCAGGTCGCGAAGGCCAGCTTCTCCGGAATGCGCTTCCTCCACCACCTCGACGGCAAGGTTGCGATTTGGCCGATGGACCCGCTTCCCGATCACGGCAGCGTCGTTGTCGAAATCTACACCCGCATCTATCTGCGCCGCGCCGGGCTCAGCGGCGTCAAGCTGCGCAGCCGCGCCGATCTCAACCGCGCGCTCAAGGGCCTCGGCAGCCCACCCGCGCGTCTGCGCTTCGAGCCCAACGACCACCAGACGGACGCGCTGGTCACCGCCGCCGGCATGCGCGCGCTTGCGCTGACCGAACCGCGCGCCTTCGACCCCGCAGGCCTCACCCCGGAAATCGCCGAAGCCGAAGGCTGGACCTTCGGCGTGCTATAACGCAGGAGGCGCGGAGGCCGGTTTAGCTCAGCTGGTAGAGCAGCGGTTTTGTAAACCGAAGGTCGGGGGTTCGAGTCCCTCAACCGGCACCGCTCACACCTCCACCTCGACCCACATCGGCGCATGATCGCTGGTCTTTTCCCAGGCGCGCGGCGTGCGGTCGACTCCCGCGCCCCTCAGCTTCTTGGCCAGCGCCGGACTGAGCAGCGCATGGTCGATGCGGATGCCCGCGTCGCGTTCGAACGAATTGCGCCAATAAGGCCAGAAGGTATAAATCCGCTCGTCCGGGTGGAGGTGGCGGATGGCGTCGGTCCACCCTTGCGCCACGAGCTCGCTGAACTTCGTCCGCGCTCCGGGAGCGAATAGCGCGTCCTTGGCCCAGCGCTCGGCTTTATAGACGTCCATCTCGGTCGGGATCACGTTGTAATCGCCGATCAGGATCGCGGGGAGCTCGCTGTCGAGCAGCTCCTGCGCGTGCCGCTTGAGCGCGTCGAGCCAGGCGAGCTTGTAGTCGAACTTCGGCCCCGGCCACGGATTGCCGTTGGGTGCGTACATGTTGCCAACCAGGATCCCGCACACCGCCGCCTCGATGTAGCGGCTCTGCTCGAGGTTGGGGTCGCCCGGCAGGGCGCGGCGGGTTTCGACCGGCTGGCCGACGCGGGACAGCAGCGCCACGCCGTTCCAGCTGCGCTGACCGTGCCAGATCGCCGAATAGCCGAGCGCTTCAACTGCGGCCTGCGGAAACGCCTCATCGGTGCACTTCAATTCCTGCAGACCGACGATGTCCGGCTGGAACTCCTCGAGCCAGCGGGTGAGCACGTGCAGCCGGCCGTTGATGCCGTTGACATTGTAGCTCGCGATTCGCAGTCGGCGCTTGTCAGCCATCGCCAGAGACAACCGCCTGCGGCGCGATTCCGTTCATCGGGCCGAGTCGCACAGGTTTATCCACCGATTCATCCCCATCTTTGTCGAACCGTCGGCACGATTCCGCTGGAACAACCGTGGGGCTCATGTATTGTTGTTTCGTGCTTCGGAGCTCGAAAGAGCAAAGAAGCATGGAACCCCGGCAACTTCGGTTGCCGGGGTTTACTCGTTTATGGGCCCCGTCATTGCGAGCGAAGCGAAGCAATCCAGACCGGATTGCCGCGTCGCCTTCGGCTCCTCGCAATGACGTTCAGAGCCCCGCCGGGTCCGCCCCCGCCAGCACCAGCCCCTTCGACCGATCCGGCAGCGGGTACTTGTTCGCGTTGGCGCAGTTGAACAGCAGCACGCGCTCATCCGCCGAGATCAGTCCACGCTCGCGCGCGCTGCGCCACGCCGCGAGCACCGCGCCTCCTTCCGGGCACAGCAGGAAACCGTCGTCCCGCGCCGCATCCTCGACCGCCGACAGGATCGCCTCCTCCGAAACCGCAAGCGCGGCGCCGCCGCTGTCCCGCACCGCCCGCAGGATTAGAAAGTCGCCGACTGCTTTCGGCACCCGGATGCCGGTGGCGACCGTCGCCGCATGCTCCCACCTTTCGGCGAACTCCGCGCCGGCCTCGAACGCCCGCACGATCGGTGCGCAGCCCTCGGACTGGACTGCATACATGCGCGGCCGTTTGCTTCCGATCAGCCCGACCGCCTCGAGCTCGTCGAACGCCTTCCACATGCCGATGAGGCCGGTGCCTCCGCCGGTCGGGTAGAAGATCGCGTCGGGCAGCTCCCAGCCGAGCTGCTCGGCAAGCTCGAACCCCATCACCTTCTTGCCTTCGAGGCGGTACGGCTCCTTGAGCGTCGAGCAGTCGAACCACAGTCCTTGCGCCGCGCCCTTGCCGACCAGCGCCCCGCACTCGTCGATCTGGCCGTCGGCGACATAGACCCGCGCGCCATAAGCCGCGGTCTCGGTGACGTTTGTCTCCGGCGTCTCGGCCGGGCAGATGACGATCGTCTCGATTCCCGCGCGCGCGCCATAAGCCGCCAGCGCCGCACCGGCATTGCCGTTGGTCGGCATCGCGATCCGCTCGATCGCGAACTGCCGCGCCATGCTCACCGCCATCGCGAGACCCCGCGCCTTGAACGAACCGGTCGGCAGCCGTCCCTCGTCCTTGACCAGCAGGTTCGGCCCGCCGGTCCGCGTCAGCGCGATAATCGGCGTCTCGCCCTCGCCGAGGCTGACCGGCTCGGCGCCCTCGGGCAGCGGCAGCAGCTCGCGCCATTTCCACATGCCCGGTTCGCGGCCCGCGAGGCTGTCGCGCGTCAGCGTCCGCGCCGCCGCCTCGAGATCGTAGCGCACCAGCAGCGGCTTGCCCGCGCGGCTGAGATTAAGGATTTGTCCGGCTTCGTACCGCTCCCCCGTAAGCGAGCATTCGAGGTGGGTGACGTTCATTAGCAGCGCGTATCCTTGAGATGCTCGCGTTCGACCTGCAGCGTGCAATGGCCGATATGGAAGCGGTCGTGGAGCATGGTCCGCGCTGCATTCAGCAACGCGTCGGTCGATTCCACTCCCGGCGCGACGAGGTGCGCCGTCAGCGCCGTCTCGGTCGTGCTGAGCGGCCACACGTGAAGATCGTGCACAGTCTCGATCCCGGGCAGCTCGGCCAAGGCTTCGTGCACCTGATCGAGCTCGATCCCGCTCGGCACGCCCATCAGCGACATGCCGACGGATTCGCCCATTAGCCCAATGCTGCCCCAAAGGATGACGGCGGCAACGGCAAGGCTCATCACCGGATCAACCCACTGCTGCCCGGTCCACAGGATGACGAGACCCGCGAACACGACCGCTGCTGAAACGGCGGCGTCCGCGGCCATGTGCTGAAACGCGGCGCGGACGTTGAGGTCTCGCTCGCGGCCGCGCGCGAACAGCATCGCGGTCAAGAGATTGACGATGATTGCGAGGGCGGCGACCCAGATCATCGTGCGCGCCTCGGCCGCCGCTGGAATGAGCAGCCGGCGCACGGCCTCCGCCGCAATCGCGCCGACCGCGACCAGCAGGAGCAGCGAGTTGATCAGCGCGGCCAGGATCGAGGCTTTCTTCAGCCCATAGGTGAACCGCGCCGAGGGCGAGCGCTTGGCCATGACCGCCCCGGCCCACGCGACCACCAGCCCAAGCACGTCGGACAGATTGTGGCCGCCGTCGGCGATCAGCGCCATCGAGTTGGCGAGGAAGCCGAAGACCAGCTCGACCACTACGATCGCGACATTGAGCGCGATTCCGAGCGCGAACGCGCGGGTGAAATCGTCGTCGTGGTTGTGGTGGTGCTCGCGGGGCGACATCACGCGGCACCTAGCCTAGCGTGCACCCCGGACTCAAACCTCCGTCCGTCGAATTTGAATGGCAGTTCGTGCGCGTTCAACTTGCGATAATATATCATTCGTTTTAGGCGGCGGGCGAAAACGCCTTCGCCAGCGGAGACCCCGTGAAACTGCAATTGATTTCCTACGCCGCGCTCGCGGCGGCTCTTCCGTCCGTCGCTGCTGCCGCCCAGCCGACGCCCATTCCGGACCAGCCGCAATTGGTGGAGTCGGACAATGGCGCGGCCGGCGGCGAGGCCGACAAGCCTGTGCCGGGCGACGCTGCCAAGGCACATCCGGACGAGGACCAGGCGATCGTCGTGACCGGCATCAAGCGTTCGGCCGGCGACGTGCTCGGCGGCGTCTCGATCCTCGACCAGGAAGAGCTCACCCACGACATGAAGCCGAGCCTCGGCGACACGCTGGCCGACTTGCCCGGGGTCAGCGCATCGAGCTTCGGTCCAACCGCCTCAAGACCAATCCTTCGCGGGGAGCAGGGTGAGCGCGTTCGCGTGCTGGTCGACGGGATCGGCAGCCTCGACCTCTCCTCCTCCGATCCGGACCATGCCGTCTCGATCAATCCGCTGACAGCGGAGCGGATCGAGGTGCTGCGCGGGCCCTCCGCTCTGCTGTACGGCTCGTCGGCGATCGGCGGCGTCGTCAACGTGATCGACACGCGCATTCCGCGCAGCGTTCCCGACAAGCCGGTCGCGCTCGATGCCTTGCTCAATTACGGCACGGCAGCCCACGAGCGTTCGGGAAATCTTGGGGTCAACGTCCCACTTGGCGGACATTTCGTCGCCCACGCCGACGGCGCTTATTCGAAGTATGACGACCTCCATATCGGCGGCTACGTCCTCTCGCAGCCGCTTCGCCAGCAGGCCCTTGCAAGCCCCGACCCCGAAATCCGCGCGCTGGCCGATCTCAAGGACATTTTGCCCAACACGGCCGGGCGCCTCGCCGATGTCGCCGGTGGTCTCGCCTATGTCGACGGCGATCTCAACATCGGCCTGTCCGTCAGCCACCACACTTTTCGCTACGGCGTGCCTATCCGCTTTTCGCTCGACCCCGATGTCGAGCCTGAGGAGCCGACCCTCAACGGCCGGCAAACGCGCGCCGACGCCCGCGTCAACATTCCGCTCGGGGGCGGCCCCTTCAAGATTTTCGAGTTCCGCGGCGGCATCGGCAAATATCATCACGACGAACTGGAACCGGACGGGGCAATCGGCTCGAGCTTCCGTACCCGCGGCGGAGAGATGCGGGCCGACCTCGTCCAGACCGATCGCGGTGGCTGGGGCGGCACGAGCGGCGTCCAGTTTCTCAAGCAGGCAGTACGCCTCAGCGGCGACGAGAAATATCTGCCCGACAGCACCACTCGCCAGTTCGGCTTGTTCACCCTGCAGTCGGTCGTGCAAGGGAAAGTGCGCTTCGAGGCAGGCGCGCGGGTCGAGTTCGCAAGCCTGCGTGCGGACGCCGACGAAACCATTGCCGAACATGGCGGGATTATCGGCACGATGCCGTTCAGCCTGAACTTCACGCCGCTATCGGGTTCGCTTGGAGCCAATTACGAGTTCATGCACGGCTGGCTCGCCGGTCTGTCGCTGTCGCATAGCGAGCGGGCTCCGGCGATCGACGAGCTGTTCTCGCAGGGGCCGCACGGCGGCAGCCAGCAATTCCTGTTCGGTGATCCCAACCTCAGCCTCGAAAAAAGCAACGGCGTCGAGCTCAGCGTCCATCGGACGACCGGGCCGGTCCACGTTCAGGGCAGCATCTATTACAGCCGTTTCTCGAATTTTATCTTCGAGGCGCCGACGGGCACCATCCAGGACGATTTGCCAGTCTACCAATATCGCGAAGGCAGAGCCGATTATTACGGCTTCGAGCTGGAAAGCGACGTCAAGTTTGGCAAGGCGCTCGGCATCGACTGGGGCGGTGAGCTCGTCACCGACGCGGTCCGGGCCAAAATCAAGCATTTCGGCAATGCTCCCGAGATCCCGCCCTTCCGCCTGCTCGCCGGTCTGACCGGCACGCGTGGCCAGGTGGACGGCCGGGTGGAGGTCGAGCGCGTGGCGAGCCAGCACGACACCGCGCCGAACGAGACACCAACGCGGGGCTACACGATGGTCAACGCCTCGTTCGACTGGCACCCGTTCGCGGAGAACCCGGAACTGACCTTGTCACTGACCGGCAACAATCTGTTCGACGTCGATGCGCGCCGGCATTCGAGCGAGCTCAAGGATTTCGCGCCGCTCGCCGGCCGCGACATCCGGCTGACGGCGCGCGTCGGCTTCTAAAGACGAAAAACGGCCCGGCAGAGATACGCCTGCCGGGCCGCCCATCATGGGAGCCGCGCCCGCGACGCGAACTGGGCGAGCTCACCTGAGTGTTATACTATCTAAAGTTAATAGCCAGTGTCTAAGCTGGCTAAATTATGCCGCCGATCAGCGGCACGTCCTGCCGCGCAAATCCCCCGCGCCCGCGCAAAGAAAGAGGCGGCTCGGGAAGGGATCGAGCCGCCTCGGTGTCGCGCGCCTGGGGGAGCGATGCGCGCGGGGGGAACTAGATGTCGATGCCAGCGGCGATCGCTTCAAGCTTGCGGACTCGCTCGCGCAGGTCCGCGATCTCGATCCGGCCGCTGGCCGGGGGTAGCCCACGGTCGCCGAGCGATTGCGTAAGCTCCATCTTCTTGAACTCGAGCCAGCCGTTCCAGGCCTTGAGGCCGGCCCAGCCCGCCGCGGCCATGCCGATGAGCACACTCGCCGCAAGCACGCCAATCGTGATCGGGTCCATCACTTCTCCTCCTGGCGGAGCGCTTCGATTTCGCGCGCCAGCTCTTCATTCTGGCTGTTGATGTGGTGATCGACGGCCATCAGCCGGCGGTCGTTCTCATCGAGGTCGTTGACCATCGCATGGACCGTCGGCTTGCGCCGGCTGACCTCCGCCATGCGATCGAAATCGCTCATGTGCCGACTGGTGGTCATCGAGCGTTTCTTCTGTACCGCGAGGTAGATGCCGATCGCCGCATAAGCGATCAGGGTCAGCTTGAAGCTGATGAAGATCGCCGCGGCGACGAAGCCGATGCGGATGAAGGTCGGGTCGACCCCGGCCATCGCGCCGAGGCTCGAGGCAACGCCCGCGACCTTCGCGTCCTTGCGGTCCAGCGAATATGGATAGATTTTCCGGGCCATCGTCATTTCCCCTTCCTTTCCTCAGTTTGCCCGCGTCTTGAGCGCGGCTTTCATGGCTTCGAGCTCGACGTCGATCTGCTGATCGGCTTTGAGCTGGTCGATCTCGTCTTCGAGGCTGGTGATCCCCAGCGCATCGCAACGGCCTTCGGCAAAGTCGGCACGGCGCTCGAGCAGCTCGAACTTGGCGAACGCGTCGAGCGTCCGGCTGCCGTTCATCAGCTCGCGCGCCTTGGCCCGCGTCAGCGCGCTTTCGAACCGCGCCGCGATCGCATTCTGCCGGGCGCGCGCTTCGCGCAGCTTGCCCTGGAGCCTGCCGATGTCGGCTTCATAGCCGCGCAGCACCTGCTCCATCTGGCGGAGCTCGTCGCGGATGCCATCGGCCATCTCGGCCGCTTTCTGCCGCTCGGCGAGCGCCGCCTTGGCGAGGTCCTCGCGGTCCTTCGACAGCGCCAGCTCGGCCTTGGCCGTCCAGTCGGTCTTGAGCTCGTCCAGCCGGCTCACCGCGCGGCTCATCTCCTTGATGTCCGCGATCGAGCGGGCCGCGGTTGCGCGGACTTCGACCAACGTCTCTTCCATTTCCATGATGATCATTCGGATCATTCGTGCCGGGTCTTCCGCCCGGTCGAGAAGCTCGGTCATGTTCGCCGCGAAAATGTCGCGGGCGCGGCTGAACACTGGGCCGCTCAGCCAGCCGGCGACTGGAGCGAACCGCGATGAGGCGGTCTCCGCTTCCTTGACCAGCACCGGCGTACGGACCGGGACCGTGGCTTCGAGAATTTCGAGTTCAGGCATTGAGGTTGGCCTCGATCGAGTGGCTGACGGGGCTGGCATAAGCCGATGCCGGACCGACCGCCGCGCCGACCGCGATCGTGCTCATGACGAGCGCTGCGGCCATTGCGATCAGGGTCCGGGCGAATTGCGACTACGACGACATTCTTAATCTCCCTTTTCGGCCTGCTGATTTGTTTGCAGGCTCATGTCCCTTGCTAATCAAGGAGCGTGCCAATCCCGCAAAACTGCGATAAATTGCCTTCAGTGTGGGGTAGTGGCGGGATTTCCCAACCAACAGTTGGTGGCGAATCCCAAGCTTCGGTCCGGGAACATTCGCACCCGTCGGGGCGTCCAACTCTCCGAAAGAATCAGAGGAGTTCGGGCGTATGATCGGCAAATTGTTTGGCGCGTGGCTCGGCGAAAAGGTCGCCGGCGAACATGAAGGCGCCAAGGGCGCAATCCTCGGCTACGGCGCGGCGTCGCTCGCCAGGCGCAGCGTGCCGACGCTTGCCGCGCTGGCGCTTGGCGGATGGGCGCTGAAAAGGTGGCGCAACAAGCGTCGCGCGCACGCCGACTATCCTTCGGAGGCGACGCCCTCTTCGCCCTCGGCTTGAGCCGGCCGCTCGAAATAGGGCTCGACCTGCCCGTTGAGTTTGATCGTCATTGGCTGGCCGTAGCGGTCGCGGCTGCGGCCCGCAGCGACGCGGATCCAGCCCTCCGGCACGCTATATTCGATGACGTTGGTCTTTTCCTCGCCGTTGAACCGGATTCCGACGCCGCGGCTCAGCGGCGCCTCGTCATAATGCTCGCTTCTGGGGTCGAGCGAGAGGCGGTCGGGCGGAGTGTCTGAGCTGTCGTCGGCCATCGCCGCGCCTTTGCCTCGCCCTGCTTTCAGGGTCAACGCAGGCCGATTAATAGGGTGGTGTAAAGCATCCTTTACTCACCCAGTTGCCGACGCGCAGACTCGCGACTAAGCGGCGCTCGGGAGAGGACATGAGCGACAAGGACCCCGCCAGGCTTAAGCCCAACCGGCCGCGGCTTTCGTTGCACGTGCCGGAGCCGAAATTCCGGCCCGGCGACACGCCCGACTTCTCGTCGCTCAGCATCCCCGCAGCGGGCAGCGCACCACGCCCCGACACCAACATCCCGGCTGCCGACACCCACCCGCTCACGACCGCGCTCGTCCGGGTCCTCGGCGATGATCACCGCGCGGTCGGCGCATGGGACCCGAAGCTCGATCCCGATACTTTGCGCAAGATGCTCCGCGACATGGTCACCGTACGCATCTTCGACGACCGGATGTACCGATCGCAGCGCCAGGGAAAGACCAGCTTCTACATGAAGTGCACCGGCGAGGAGGCGATCGCGGTCGCCGCCGCCGCCGCGCTCGACCGCGACGACATGCACTTCCCGACCTATCGCCAGCAGGGCCTGCTCATCGCCCGCGGCTATGCGCTGACCGAGATGATGAACCAGATCTACTCGAATCGCGGCGACAAGCTCAAAGGCCGCCAGCTGCCGATCATGTATTCGGACCGGACCCACGGCTTCTTCTCGATCTCGGGCAATCTCGCGACCCAATTTCCGCAGGCGGTCGGCTGGGCCATGGGCGCCGCGATCAAGGGCGACAGCCGCATCTGCATGGGCTGGGTCGGCGACGGCGCCACCGCCGAGGGCGACTTCCACTCGGCGATGACGTTCGCCGCCGTCTACAATGCGCCCGTCATCCTCGCGGTGGTGAACAACCAGTGGGCGATTTCAAGCTTCTCCGGGATCGCCGGCGCTGAGCGTGCGACCTTTGCCCAGCGCGCCGTCGGCTACGGCATTGCAGGCCTGCGCGTCGACGGCAACGATGCGCTCGCCGTTTACGCGGCAGTCGACTGGGCGGCCGAGCGCGCGCGGGGCAATCTCGGCCCGACCCTCATCGAGTTCTTCACCTATCGCGCCGAGGGCCACTCGACCTCGGACGACCCGAGCGGCTATCGGCCGACGAACGAGGCCAAGGCGTGGCCGCTCGGCGATCCCGTCGAGCGCCTCAAGGCGCACCTCCTCGCCACCGGCGAGTGGGACCAGGAGCGGCACGCGGCGATGAACGCCGAAGCCGACGCCGCCGTCCGCGCGGCCCAGAAAGAATCGGAGAAGCTCGGCATCCTCCCCGAGCAGGGCAAGGACGACATCGGCTCGATGTTTGACGACGTTTATGCGCAGGTCCCCTGGCACCTCGCCGAGCAGCGCGACGAGGCACTGGGCGAGGGCGGCGGCTGATGCCTAACCTCAACATGATCCAGGCGCTCAACGACGCGCACAAAATCATGATGGCGCGCGACGACGATGTCGTCGTGTTCGGCGAGGACATTGGTTACTTCGGCGGAGTCTTCCGGGTCACCGAGGGCCTGCAGAAGCAGTTCGGCAAAACCCGCGTGTTCGACGCGCCGATCAGCGAGGGCGGCATCGTTTCCACCGCCGTCGGAATGGCCTGCTACGGCCTCAAGCCGGTGATCGAGATCCAGTTCGCCGACTACATCTATCCGGGCTACGACCAGATCGTCAGCGAAGTCGCCAAGATCCGCTACCGCACCGCCGGCGAATGGACGATGCCGATGGTCATCCGCACGCCCTATGGCGGCGGCATCTTCGGCGGGCAGACCCACAGCCAGTCGCCGGAATCGCTGTTCACCCACATCGCCGGCCTCAAGGTCGTGATCCCGTCGACTCCCTACGACGCCAAGGGCCTGCTGATCGCGGCGATCGAGGACCCCGACCCGGTGATCTTCTTCGAGCCCAAGCGGATCTACAACGGCCCGTTCGACGGCCACCACGACCGGCCCGTGAAGCCGTGGTCGAAGCACCCCGCGAGCGAGGTTCCCGAGGGCCATTACACCGTGCCGATCGGCAAGGCCGCGGTGGTGCGCGAAGGGGGCGACCTCACGATTCTCGCCTACGGCACGATGGTCCATGTCGCGCTCGCCGCAGTCGAGGAGCAGGGCCTCGACGCCGAACTCATCGACCTGCGCACCCTCGTCCCGCTAGACCTCGACACGATCGAGGCCTCGGTCAGGAAGACCGGCCGCTGCCTCGTGGTCCACGAGGCGCCGCGCACCAGCGGCTTCGGCGCCGAGCTGGTCGCGCTGGTCCAGGAGCGTTGCTTCTATCATTTGGAAGCGCCGGTCGAGCGCGTGACCGGCTGGGACACGCCCTACCCGCACAGCTACGAATGGGCCTATTTCCCCGGGCCCAAGCGGATGAAGACAGCGCTTGAGAAAGTGATGGCAGACTGATGGCCCGCTTTGAATTCAAGCTGCCCGACATCGGCGAAGGAATTGCCGAGGCGGAGATCGTCGCCTGGCACGTCGCCGTCGGCGAGGCGATCAAGGAGGACCAGCCGCTCGTCGACGTCATGACCGATAAGGCGACGGTCGAGATCGGCGCCCATGTATATGGGAAGTTCGTGGTGTTGTTTTTGTTTGT
>JBJMVJ010000060.1:0-20118 GCA_045810685.1 Sphingomonas sp. | reverse complement strand
GCTGACCAGGATCTACGAGCGGGACGGTAACTGGTCCAAAGTGACTGAATTCGCCCAGCGGGTGAACGCGCTAACCCCTGCGGACAACGACAACGGGCTGCTGCTGGTCAAAGCGGCGCTTCGCTCGGGCGATATTGCAGTGGCGCGCAATGCGAGCATCCACCTGCTCCGCCCGGACGCGCCGCCGAGCCTGGTCTCCGCGGTGCTCGAAACCTGGGCGGATTATTGGCCGTCGCCGCAGCGGGTGGAGGACGCCCGCCGGCTTGGAGCCGCAGCGACCGGCCAGCAGCAACGGCTGATCTATGCGGCGTTTCTCAACCGCTTCGGAAGTCCCGCGGATGCGATGCGCCTGGCCGGCCCGACCGCGACGATGCCGGTCAACGCTGCGAATGCCGAAGCCAATGCGGTCGTGGCCGATGCGTTGTCGAGAATGGGCAACATCGGTGGCGCAAAGGCCCGCTTTGATGCGGTGCTTGCATTTGATCCCGGCAACGCCACCGCCTTGCGCGGCCGCTCCGAGCTTGAGCTGCGGACTGGCAGCGCGTCGGCAGCGGTGCTCGACGCGCAGAAGCTTGTGACAGTCCTTCCGAACTCAGGTAGAGACCGGCTGTTGCTGGCCCACGCGTTCGCAGCCGCCGGGAACAAAGCGTGGATGGAACGAACCTTGTGGTCGGCGTTTCAGGACATACCCGCTGACGAAACAATCTTGGCTGCACTTCAATCCACCAGGAAAGGGAGCCCAGAAGCCCTTAAGGATCTCGATGCGGAATTTGCGCGTCAGCGCGACCGCATGCTCAATGGGGGCCTGCTGTAATGCGTATGGATGAGTGTCTCCCGGCGGCGGGCGCAGAACCTTGCAACGAGGGACCGCTGGTCCCGGTGGCCGCGGAGCGCGGTACGAAGGGAGGGCTGCGCTTCACCTCCAATGTCGTCGGGTCGCTCTTCCTGGTCACCGACATCATCTGCTTTGCGCTCGCCGCCCCGATCACGCTCGCCGCTTATTCCGTGCTGCGCGGCGTGCCGATCGCCGCCTCTGTCCACATTACGGCGTTCATCCTGATGCTCGGCAGCTTTCTGCTGATCCGCTCGTCGCGCCAGGCCTACCGCCGCAGCCTGCTCGACCTTAGCGACAATAGCGACACGACGTTCGATGCGGTGATCAGCAGCCTCATTGCGTCGGCCCTCATTTGGCAGGCGGGCCTGGTAAACGATTATTCGCGCGGGATCACTTTGCTGTTCCTGCTGACGGTCGTTGTGTGCCTGTCGGTGTCGCGCCCGATCCTTCACCGGATCATCACCCGGCTCGCCGAGCGCGGGCAGATCGAGCAGCGCATTGCCTTTTATGGGGCCGACCCCAATTCGGTATCGCTCACCCGGCAGTTGCTGATTTCGCTCAAGTTTCCGCACCTTCGCTTCGTTGGCATCGCCGATGATCGCGCGCGGTCATCCGACATCGCGGACTTGCCGATGATCGGCGACCTGTCCGCGCTGTGCGAGCGCGCGCGGCGCGGCGAGATCGACCAGGTGTTGATCAGCGGCGCGCAATTCACGCCGAAGCGGCTCGAGCAGATCGTCGAGGGCCTCAGCGAAGTGTGCGTCGACGTCTCGCTCATCCCCGCCCAGGCGATCGAGCTCGCGCCCAACTACCGCGTCAACTTGCTCGGGTCCGTGCCGGTGCTGACCTTATGGCAGCGCCCGTTCCGCGACATGAACCAGGTCGTCAAGCGCGCTGAGGACCTTGTCATGAGCTCCGTCGCGCTGGTCTTGCTGTCCCCCGTGCTGCTGGTCACGGCCTTGCTCGTGCGGTTGACCAGCCCGGGACCCGTCATGTTCGTCCAGCCTCGGGTCGGGTTCAACAATGAGGCGATCAACGTCTTCAAGTTCCGCACCATGTACACGAACATGGCGGACCTCGGCGCGAGGCAGACTACCACGCGCGACGACCCCCGTGTGACCCCGGTCGGGCGGGTCCTGCGGCGGTTTAGCATCGACGAGCTGCCGCAGCTGCTGAACGTTCTCAAGGGTAGCATGTCGCTGGTGGGTCCGCGCCCGCACGGGACCGAGATGATGGTCGGCGACCGTTTCTACCATGAGGCGGTTCGCGGCTATGCCGGCCGCCACAGGGTGAAGCCCGGGATCACCGGCTATGCCCAGGTCAAAGGCCTGCGCGGCGAAGTACGGACGATCGAGCGGGCCAAGCGCCGTATCGAGCTCGACAAGCATTATGTCGATCACTGGTCCTTCTGGCTCGACATATGGATCATGGCTGCAACCGTGCGCGCGGTCCTGTTCGACCGCGACGCTTATTAGTTGGAGCGGACGGACAGCCGATGGACCTGCAACTTCCTACCGACCGGCCGGGCCGCCCTGGCGAGGCCGCGAGCAACGAATCTACGCGAGGCGCATTCTTCGCCGACCAGCCACTCATGGATGAAGGTCTTGGCCATCTTGAGGAGCAGCCGCCGAGGACGCCGATCAGGCGCCGGCCAGCTTGGCGCCGCAACCGTCGTCCGCTCCTCCTTGCGGTGGGAGCATTCGGCGCCGTCGCATTGTACGCCCTTGCGACCCAGGTCAGCTGGCCGAGCGGAGGAGAGGTGACCGTACGCGTTCCGCCGCCAGCGCAGAGCATCGCTGCCATCAAGGCGCTGCCGCCGCCCAATTTGTTAAAGCCGTTGTCACCGGAAGAGGCATCCAGGGAGAATGCGGAACGGCCATTCGTCGCTCGACCCGACGCAGCTGCAAGCCGCTTCGTACTCCGGGCCGACACCGACAATCGCTCGCGGGCCCTGACCTGCCTTGCGCAGGCGGTCTATTACGAGGCAGCCGGGGAAGGCGTCGACGGCGGCCGCGCAGTTGCGCAGGTGGTGCTCAATCGAATGCGGCACCCGGGGTTCCCCTCTACGATTTGCGGCGTGGTCTACGAGGGCGCGGATCGCGCGACCGGTTGCCAGTTCAGCTTCGCCTGCGACGGGTCGATGCAGCGGATTCCCATCCCATGGATGTGGGCGCGATCAAAGCAGATCGCGGAGGAGGCGCTTGCCGGCCGCACGTTTGGGCCGGTCGGGCATGCCACCCATTATCACGCCGACTACGTGCTTCCTTACTGGGCGGACTCGCTCGACAAGAGCGCTCAACTCGGCCACCACATCTTCTATCGCCTGCGCAGCACGCTCGGCGAAGCTCGGGCTTTTTCGCAGCATTATGGCGGGATTGAGCCGCCAGTGCGCGAGCCCGGCACGACCGTCGTCATCCCTCCGACACCCGAGGGCCAAGAGCTCGCCAACGCCCTGATCAACGATGGTGCGCCCGTTCTCGCGCCGCAGGTCGAGCGTGCATCGCCGCAACCCTCCTCCCCGCTGCTCGCGGACTCGAGTACCGGCACCTTGCTCATCGACGGCGCGGCCCTGCCTCAGCAGCCGCACCGGCCCAAAGCCTCGGACGAATGCCCGGCATCGGCAGACCGCAAGCAGTTGGTCCCGCTCAAGGGCGTGGACTTGCGGCCCGGCGCAAGCCCTTCTAGCTGCTGAAGAGCGATGTTCTCATCGCGCATGCGCGCCTTTTACAGCCTCCTCGGCTTCGCCCAGCCGCTAGCCCGGCGGCGACGAATGAAGGAGCTCGCTCGCCTCAATCTCCAGGCCGGCGACAAGGTCATCGACCTTGGCGGGACCTGTGAGATCTGGGACTTCATCGACACTCCGCTCGACATAACGATCGTCAACCTGCCGGGCGTGGACGTGCGGCGCTCGGGCGCCAGTCGCCACCAGTTCCACTTCGTCGAAGGCGACGCGACCGACTTGAAGCAATTTCCTGATGGCCACTTCGACCTGGTCTTCAGCAATAGCGTCATCGAGCATGTCGGGGGCGAACAGAAAGAGCGTGCCTTCGCGCGCGAGGCGCGGAGGCTTGGCCGGGCCTATTACGTGCAGACGCCATCGATCTGGTTCCCGCTGGAAGCGCACTCGGGCATGCCGTTCTGGTGGGCGCTCCCCCAAGCCGTCCGCAAGCGGATGATCGACCACTGGCGGCTCAGGCTTCCAGATTGGGCAGGGATGATCGAAGGCACGACCGTGATCACGCGCCGGCAGCTGCGGTCTTACTTTCCGGATGGAAAGATCATCACCGAACGCGTCGCGGGCATCCCCAAATCCTACGCGGTGTATCGCGCCGTGCCTTCGAACGAAAAGCGGCCCGGCAGTTAAGCCGGGCCGCGGAACTGTTCGAGCAATGAGCTTGGCTTAAGCGATCTGCATCAACGCACCGCTGCGGCGGCGGCCGCGGCGCATCGCCATGCCGATCCCGCCGAAGCCGAGCAGCATCAGCGCCCAGGTCGCTGGCTCGGGAACGGCCCGAGTGAATAATGTTGCCGACGACGAGCCCGGCACGTTGAGGTGCAGAATGCTCCCGGTGCTGCCGAAATCGATCTGGTAGAACGCCGAGACGTTGCCGAGATTGTTGTCTTGGCCGTTGGCGGCACCGAAGTGAATACCGATCGTCTGCACCCCCGTGAGAACCCCGAAGCCCGTCAGGTCAACGGAACCGCTGAGGCCGGTGAGGGTGAGATAGTCACTGACATGACCCGAGTAGCTGACACCCAATGCAGCAAGAGCAGCCGCTACCGTTGCCGTGTCAGCCTGGTCGATCACCTGGCCGGTAAAGTAACCGACGCAGCTGGTAGCAGTGGGCGTCGTATCCGCAGGTGCAGTGTCACACGTGTTGCTTGAGCCTGCTACCGGCACATTGACCGTCGCAGCCGCCGGCGTAGCCAGCGCGAACGTCGAAACCGCTGAGGCGGCCAGTGCAATCCTTAGTACGCGTCGCATGACTATTTCCCTTCGTTGCCCCTGAAAGGATTCGCCGGCACCTGAGTGCCACTCGCGAGCCCTCGTTACACTTTGTTCGCCATCTTCATTTATCTGTGGCGACCTTCGGGACAATAAACGAAACTTTAACGGGAGCCCGGCCAACCGTGACCGAAACGGATCAGATGGGCGGGGGACAGGCGACAAGCTGTTTCATCACGGGACGGCGCGAGAGGCGGCTGAGGACAAGTCAGGCAGAGGCTCAGCCCAAAAAAAAGCGGCCCGGCGTGAGCCGGGCCGCAAGCTTGGCCGTAATTGCAGGTGCAGGTCGGCTTAAGCGATCTGCATCAGCGTGGAAGCGCTGCGACGGCGGCGGCGCATGGCCATGCCGATCCCGCCGAAGCCGAGCAGCATCATTGCCCAGGTCGCCGGTTCCGGAAGGGCGATCGTGCCTCCCGTCAGCCGGAGCTGCTTGAGGTCCTTGAAGCCACCGCCGGTGGTGGTCAAATGGACGCTAGTAATGATGAAACCGGCAGGCGCGACCACGTCGAAGATATTCGAGCCTTGCAAATGGGTCAGCGACGCGTTGAAGATGTCGCCGAGGCTGTCGGTGAGAAGCACCGTGAATGAACTCGGGTCACCCTGCTCCAGGTTGAACTCGGCCGACCCGAACCCCTGCCCGCCGAGCAGGAAGAAGGTCAGGTCCGTGAGATTGTTGCCGCTGGTGAGGAACACCGTTGCGGCGCCCGTATTCGTGTCGAGGTTACCGTTGCCCGAGGTGAAATAGACCGTGCCGCTTCCGCCGCCGTTCATGCCGATCGAGCCGGTGACGGTCGCGCTATTGGTAAACGCGCCGAGGTTGACGTTGGTCGTCCCAGACACGCAGCTGGCGCCGCTCGCGCATTCGCTGATTCCAACCGGAGCCGCTGTGGCTTCGGCTGCCGTAGGTGCCGCTGCGAAGCCCAGGCTCGCAGTAGCAAGTGCAATTTTCAATACGCGTCGCATAACTCTTTCCCTTCCGTTGCCCCTGAAGGGGGGCCGCCTCGCACCTGCAGATCAAGTGTGGACGAACAGCCCCTGCTCACGTTCGGTCGCTTGCTTACGTAAACGACTTCAGTGTGATTCGGATTAAACGTTTTTTTAACGATTCGCAACAACTAGCGCTTAACCCTGATCATCGCCGGCTACGTAGCAAACCTTCTTGGGCATTATGCTTAGCAGAGTTACCCATAACTTCCGCTAATCGCGTTGGCGGGAAACTGCCAAGAACCCCGCACTGGCGTGGTCGCCGCGGGTAAGCGGTTGATCGGCCATGGGCGGGATGAAAATCAAGCGCGCCGTCGTTTCATGGAGGCGTTTCGTCCGAATTTGGCACAGCGCGTTCAACTTACTGTAAGCAGGTGATAACCAATCTTATTAGTAAGGCACGAGCGAAAGGCGCTCATACGGAGTTCATGGTGAATTTTCCCAGGCAACAGGAAGATTTCGTCACCTTGTCAGAGCGCGAGCGGGAGGTGCTGCAGTGCATCGCCAGCGGGCTTTCGTCCAAGCAATGCGCGCAGCAGCTCGGCATCGCTCCGCGGACCGTTGAGCGCCACGTCGAGAACTTGCGCAACAAGCTCAACGCAAAGAACAAGCCGCACCTCGTCGCCAAGGCCCTTTCGGCCGGCCACCTCTAAAAGCGCTTCACGCATTCCCCCGCCACTTTGCTATGGTCGCGGCGGGGATCCAGCCGCAATGGAGTGAGAGTGCGCCTCTCCTATCTGTGCAACCTCTACCCGGCTGTCAGCCATTCCTTCGTTCGGCGAGAGATCGCGGCCGTTCAAGCCGCGGGCCATGAGGTTCACCGCTTCTCGATCCGTCCGCCGCGCTCGGACCTCAGGGACCAGGCGGACGTCGGCGAGGCCGCGATTACCGAGACCGTCCTCGGCCACGGCGGCGGCAGGCTCGTCGCCGCCGCGCTGATCCTGTTCCTGGCGCGGCCCTTCGCCGGCATCGCCGCGCTCAATGCCGCTCGCCGCCTGAGCGCTCGGGGGGTCAAGTCGAAGGCGCTGCACTTGGTCTATTGGTTGGAGGCGGCCTGGCTCGTCCGGCGGCTCGAGCGGCTGCAGGTTGAGCATCTCCACGCCCATTTCGGTACCAATCCCGCCGCCGTCGCGCTCATCGTCGCCGCCTGGGGCGGCCCGCCGTTCAGCTTCACCGTCCACGGTCCCGACGAATTCGATGCGCCGATCGCGCTGTCACTGCCCGCCAAGATCGAAGCGGCGAGCTTCGTCGCGGCGATCAGCAGCTACGGCCGAAGCCAGCTGATGCGCTGGAGTTCCCCAGAGCATTGGCACAAGCTCGAGCTGATCCGCTGCGGCGTCGACGCTCAATTCCTCGAATCGCCCGTCGAGGCCGTCCCTGCGACCTCCACCGACTTCGTCTGCGTCGCGCGACTATCCGGGCAGAAGGGGCTGCCGCTGCTGATCGCGGCGTGCGATCGGCTCCGGGCTCAGGGAGAGAGTTTCTCGGTCACCATCATCGGCGATGGCGAGCTTCGCTCCGAACTCGAAGCCGAGATCCGGCGGCGCGGGCTCGAGGGCGTGGTTTCGCTCGCCGGTGTATGCACGTCGGCCGAGATCCGCGACCAGCTGTCGAAGGCACGTGCATTCGTCCTCCCGAGTTTCGCCGAAGGGTTGCCGGTGGTGCTGATGGAAGCCCTCGCGCTTGGCCGGCCCGTCATTGCAACCGCGATCGCCGGCATTCCCGAACTGGTCGACGATCAATGTGGTTGGCTCGTCCCTGCCGGCTCGGAAGAGGCGCTGGCTGGGGCCATGACGGAGGCGCTCCACGCCGGCCCGGAAGACCTCGCCTCGAGGGGCGCCACCGGCCGCGAACGGGTTCAGCGCATGCACGATGCGACCCGCAATGCGCAGCTGGTGATCGACGCGATTGAGCGGCGGAGGCCCTCGCCTCGCCCGCGCTAATCCTGCTTGTGATCGCGTCCGATCGCTTCATCGACGGCCGCGTGAATGCCGCGTTCGACCAAGGTGTCGCGATCGCTGACCGGCTTCCACCCCAAGGCCGTCTCGGCATCACTGCTGTCGTAAGAGGATCGATGAGCCCGGCACCGCCAGTCATGCAGGGTCGGCCAGCGCCGGTTCGGGTGCCCGATCAAATTCTTGGCAAGCTCCTTCGCCAGGTCTGCCGCCCAATAGCGCATCGCTGATCGTTCGCGGGCGCGAACCTTCACCCCGGACCGCGTGCCGACCTCGGCGACATAGTCGCGCGCCGACAGCATCGGCTTGCTCGTCAAGACGAAGGAGCGGCCGACGACGTCCGGCGCATCCATTGCTTTGACGAGCGCATCGGCGACATCGTCGACCAGCACCAGCGGCAGCTTGTTGTCGCCCGTCCCCCAGTAATGCACCTCGGTCTCGCTCGCGAACTGGGCAATGCCGAGGTGGGAGGGATCCGCGCCGGGGCCGATGACGATCGCGGGACGAAGCACGACCAGGGGCAGCCCCTGCCGTTCATGCATGTCCCGCAGGACCCGTTCGCACGCGGCCTTTGAGCGCGCGTAGAGGTTGCGTTTGGAGATACGCCGGTCGAGCGGCGTTGCGCTCGTGATGTGCGTGCGCGGGTGAGCAGAATCGTAGGAATCGATCGTGCCCGTGTATATGAAGCGCTTCACGCGGGCGCGGACCGCCTCCTCGGCGAGCACGCGCGTCGGTTCGATGTCGCCGCGGACATAATCATCCCATTTCTTCCCCTCGTATTTCGCAAGGTGGTAGACGGTATCGATTCCATCGAGCGCGGATCGCACCGTCTCCGCATCACCGTGCGATCCCTCGACGATCTCGACCGGCGTGCCGGCAAAGGCCGCGGCCGCCGCGTTCCTGCTGCGACTGAGCACGCGGACGCCGATACCCTTCTCGACCAGCTTGCCGACGAGCGCGCGGCCGATGAAGCCGGTGCCGCCGACGACGAGGACCGTGGCGGGCGCGGTTCCTGCGTCCGGCAGAGGAACCGAAAGCGGCCGAGGACTTGGGCCGCCGACTCCCGCCTTGTCGCAGACATCCTCGCAAAATTGGATGGTGCGCGCCCCGAAGCGCCAGTGGTGGCGCTCATCCATCGTCCCGCCGAAATTCGCGTAGAAGCACTGGATGCTCCTCGCCATGCTTTCGGCGAATGGCTCGCTGGCCAGCGACTTGCGCAGCGCTGCGACGATTCGCCAGCGACGGTCGCGACCGGCCGACGAGCGCAGCTGGCGCGCGATTCCGCTTGCGACGGAATAAGCGTCAAAGGCCGGATTGGCGGTTTCGGTACGCTCTTCCCAATAGATATCCCTGCCGAAGTCTAGCTGTGCGCTGCCCCCGCTCGCGCGCACGCGCAGAATCCGCTCGGGCTGGCCGGGGCTGGTCGAGATCGAAACCGAAAAGCTTGCCGCCTCGCTTTCGCCGAGCACGGCCCACCACCGATAGGCCTGCTGCCCCGTTGGCAGCGCCTTCGGTTTGCTCGCGATCGCGGCGCTGACCTTGGCCTCTCCGGTGAGGTCCAGGACGAACGCCGCAAGGTGCGGGCCCAGCTCGAAGAACAGGTTTGCGGGCGCGCTCAACATCCACGTGTCGAAGGGTCCGGATCGAAGCTGCGGCAGCTCGAAATTCCAGTTGCAGGTGAGATTGTCGATACGGCCGAGGGCGCCCTGATGGACGGCCGACCGGAGGCGCTCGTAGCCGGGCAGGAACAAGAAGTTATGGTTGACCCCCAGCTGGAGGCCCTTGCCTTCAGCGATGGCGCCGAGCCGGAGGCAATCCGCTGCCGACAGGCCCATCGGTTTCTCGAGGAACACCGACTTTCCGGCGTTGAGCAGGGTTTCCGCGACCTCGAGGTGGAGAAACGGCGGAACGAGCACATGGACCACGTCGCAGTCCGAGCGGGCCAGCTCCTCGACGCTTCCAAATGCTTGAGCGAAGCCGAACTCGCGCGCCGCGTTTTGCGCGCGGGACAGTGACGTATCGGCGACGGCATGAAGCTCCGCTCCCGCAATCGTGGAGACAGCGAGCGCGTGCGGCTTGAGGATGAAGCCGGCACCGACCATGCCGACCTTTACGGGTGCGTTCGTCATTGGCTCACTTATATTCGATGATGCGGAAACTGCCGCGGAGCCAATTCACGCAAAAGCGCAAAACTCCAACGAAATTGGCAAACTTGCTGAAGATCATGAAGCGCGCCGCCAGCGCCGCGTCGGATGCGGACGCTCCCGACCGGACATAGTGTCGGTAAACGCGCCACGCGAGCAGCCCGTACCCGCCCAGGAGCAGCAGCGACAGCCCACGCGTCGGCACGAACAGCGCGATGGTGAGGAATGGCACCACAAACCCCCACAGAAGGGCGCTGACAAGCTCGCGCCGGCAGTCCCGGAGCCGCGATCGGCCGTTAAGCGCGTAGCGCTGCGCGAGCGCATGACCGGCTCGGACGGAGCGCTTCCACCATTCGCTGAAGCGCGTCATCTGGGCGTCGTGGACGGCCATCGGTCGGTCGATCTTGATCACGCTGTGTCCCGATAGGGTGAGGCGCACTCCAAGCTCTGAGTCTTCGCCGGCAATGACCTGCTCGTTGAACCCCCCGACTTTTCGAACCGCCGCAATCCGCGCCGCCATGATGCCGCCCAGCGCAGCGAAATTCTGGATCCGGCCGGGCGGCGAGCGCCACTCCATCGCGCACAGCCGGTGATAGACGGATGCATGCGGTGACTGCTCGGTCAGATGACCGGTGACGATTGCGCAGTCCGGATTGGAGTCGAAGGTCCCCAGCGCCTCGAACGGGAACGCCCGATCGAGGATGCAATCTCCATCGAGGAACATGGCGAATTGCGCGCCGGGCGAGAGGCGCATCGCCTCGGCCAGACCCTCATTGCGCGCCCGTGCCGCCGAGAAGGGCCGGGCGGGGTCGAGCCGCAGCACGGGCACGCCGAGCGCCTCCGCACGTGCGGGGCTGCCGTCGGTGGAACCCGAATCAACATAGACCAGCGGAATTCCCGCCGCTTGGACAGAAGCCAGGCTCGGCTCGAGCCGCTGACCCTCGTTGCGGCCGATCACGACGCCGGTAATGCGCGCCTGGTCAGTCACTGCCGCGCCATCCAGCTGGGCGGCTTTCCGGCCGGATCGCCCCAGCGCGGTGCCGATGGAATAAGGTCGCGGCGCCGTGCCCAGCCCGATCGCAGCAGATCGAACAGCCGGATGCGCAGCGCCGTCGGCCGTCCAACCAGGCGCTTGGGCAGTGCGACGATCCGTCCGCCAAGCCAGCCAAGCGTAGCTCCGACGACGGCCGCATGCCCGCCGGTGAGCGCAAAATACCTTCGGCGGGAGCTATACCAATATCGGGCGAACGGTTGCGCCGCGGCGGAGCCAAGACCGGTGGCCGAGCCTTCGCGATGGAACACCCGGCTGCTGGGAACGTGCCGAACGGTCCAGCCATTTGTGTGGAACCGGTGCATCAGCTCCACCTCCTCGAAATAGAGGAAGAACCCATCGTCGAAGAGCCCGACGTCGCGAAGCGCCTCGCTCCTCAGCAGGACGCTCGCTCCGGTGACCCAATCGACCTCGACGCTGTGACCCGCCTCGATCACCAGCGGAGCAATGCCGAGAACGCGCCCAAGCTTTTCCGACCGCGCCGCGCCGGTCAGCTCGCGTCCTGCAGAGGGGAAGCGGAACGCGGATGCCGCGAGACTTCCGTCCTCGTTCAGGAGCTGGCTCCCGGCAGCGGCACAGCGCGGATGCTGGAGAAGGTCGCGGACCAGCGCGGCCACGGCGCCGTCGGTGACCGACGCGTCCGGATTGAGCAGATAGATGAACTCGGCCGGATCGTCCTCGCGGGCCATCCCCAGGATCGCCTGGTTGTTCGCCCACCCGAAGCCGCCGTTCAATTCGAGCGGCAGCAATTTCGCCCAATCCCGATACTCCGCCTTGGCGATCAACTTCCCGATCCGCTCGGCCGAGCCGTCGTTCGAGCCGCCATCGACCACCACGACGCGCAGTCGCGGCAGGAGAAGGCGTTCGGCGCGAAGGTTCGCGAGACACTCAGCGGTTAGTTCAGGCGTTCGATAATTAACGATCACGGCGGCTATTGCAGCCGAGGCAGCTTGATCGTCCACGGAGCCGGGGATCATTGGGCTGTTTTCGCTCAAAGGGCCGGGCGCCGCATCGGACGCCGCTTCCTTGATCCTTCTTGCACTTGCCCGCTCACTGCCATGCTGCTCCCTTAATCGCTCGGCCGCGCTCGCCCAAGGACCCTCGCCTGGGTCAATCCACGCACTGTTCCGGTTCTGGACGCGCGCGAATGGCTGCGGGACACGCATCGATCCCTTGGCTTAAGGGCCGCCGCCATTAAGATGCCCGCCATGCTGCACCTCTCGAAGATCAACGGCTACCTGACGCTCGAACCCGACGAATGCCGGGAGCTCGGACGTTCATTGGCCGGGCGATACCGGAGTGCATCGCCGTTCCCGCACATCGTGATCGACGATTTCATCGATCCCAAAGTGCTTCGCGGAGTGCTTGATGCATTCCCGCCGAGCGAGGACAAGCAGTTCTTCGACCGCGACCAGGAGCGGCTCAAGTTCCAGTACCAACCGCACGAAAGCTCATCGGGGCTGGTCCGCAACCTGTTCGCCGAGCTCAACAGTCAGGCTTTTCTTGGATTCCTTGAGGAGCTTACCGGCATCCCCGGCCTGATCTCCGATCCCTATTTCGAAGGCGGCGGTCTGCACGAGACCAAGCTCGGCGGTCACCTTGGGGTCCATGCCGACTTCAATGTCCACAGCCGCCTCAAGATCGAGCGCAAGCTCAACCTCCTCATCTACCTCAACGAGGCCTGGGACGACAGCTACGGCGGCGCGCTCGAACTGTGGGACCGGCAGATGAACGCCTGCGAGGTTCGGGTGAAACCGGTGTTCGGACGAGCGGTCATCTTCAACACCGCTCTCGACAGCTTCCATGGGCACCCCGACCCGCTCAATTGCCCGCCGGAGCGGTCGCGCCGCTCGATTGCGACTTATTATTATTCAGCGCCGGAGGAGGGCATCTCCGCGCTGCCCAAGCGGACCACGAACTTCCGCCGGCGTCCCGACAGCACGGACAAATCGGACTGGACGGTCCGTCGGCACCATTTCATCAACGACTGGATTCCGCCGAAGCTTCAGCGGCTCGCGTATCGGATCATCGGCTAGCGCGCGTCCGCCGCGTTCGAGACTGCAGGCGGCGGCTTGTAGAGTCCAAGCCCATCGAGCAGCGCCAGCCAGAAGAATTCGGTGTTGCGCATGTATCGGCGCAGGTAGCGGCGCGGCTCGCTGGCGACGCGGTAAATCCATTCAAGGCCGTTGTGCCGCATCCACGTCGGCGCCCGCTTCACCGCCTCGGCCTCATAATCGATGGTCGCGCCGATCCCCATGTACACCTTGACCCCGGGCATGCGGCCGCGGTTCCGGTAGATCCAGATCTCCTGTTTGGGAGCGCCGAGCCCGACCATCACGCAGGTCGCGCGGCACGTGTTGATCATCTCAACCGCAGCGGCGTTCTCCTGCTCGTCGTCGAGGAAGCCGAACGAGGGGCCGTGCGCCCCGACCACGATCTCGCGTCCTGCGAGCCGGTTGATGCGCTCGCGTGCCCGCTCCGCAACGCCCGGCGCGGCACCAAGCAAGAATATCCTGACTTCGGGATTGGCAGCATGCTTGCGCCAGTATGCGGGTACGATGTCTGAACCGGACGCCCGGTGATCGACCCCGCGCCCGAGCAGCTTCAACACGGCGTAAATATAGATGCTGTCGCACGAGACGTAGGTCGCGTCGGCGTACGCGGCCGCGAACTCGGCGTTGCGCTGCAGCTGATAGAGATGTTCCGGGTTGATCGTGAACAAAACGCCTTCGTCCAGGACCTGCAGGATTTGCCCGACCGTCAGGCTGTCGACCCAGGCATTCAGCACCCGCGCCCTGCGCCAGCGCAACCCTCCCTTGCCGCGCTCGATGACGTCATTGCCCATCCCTGCTCCCGGCGCATGCCAACGACCTAGCTGAGCGTTCCGCTACCGTCGGGCAGCATTGATGATCAAGCGGCAAAGAGTGCCGCGGCTCTCAGGCCGCCCTGAGCTTCTCGATCGCATTGCGCAGCGACGGCTGCGGCCCTCTTGCCGAAAGCTCTTCGATCGCGACGATCTTGCGCTCGGCGCCCTCGCGGCCGAGCTGCACGACAACGTCGATCACCGAGCGCGCATAATCGATGGTCTCGCTGCGCGACAGGCCGAGGCCCGACTGCATGACCATCAGCGCCAGCTGCTCGAGCGCGCCGCTGGTCGAGTTCGCGTGGATCGTGCTGAACGAGCCCGGGTGGCCGGTGTTGACCGCGCGCAGGAAGCTCACCGCCTCCTTTCCGCGCAGCTCGCCGAGGAGGATGCGGTCCGGGCGCAGCCGAAGCGCCGCCTGGAGCAGATCGTCGGTGTTGATCAGGGCCTCGCCGAGCTCGCCCTTGACCGCGATGAGGCCGAGGTCGTTGGGACCGTGGAGCTGCACTTCAGCGGTATCCTCGACCACGATCACCCGCTCTTCGACCGGCACTTCGCGCATCAGCGCGTTGAGGAAGGTCGTCTTGCCGGTCGAGGTGCCGCCGCTGATCAGGATGGTCTTGCGCTGCGCGACCGCCTCGCGGAGGAACCCGATCGGATCCGCTTCGGGGGAGCTTCCAGCCGCCTTGCGCAGCGGCTTGAGCGGGCCGTTGCCGTACGCTTCGAGCGGCATGTCGAGCAGGCAGTGCCGCCGGATCGCCAGCGCCCAATGCGCCCGCGTCGCGGTCGGCGCGACGAACTGCACGCGCGCGCCGTTGGGGAGCATCGCCGCGAGCAGCGGGCGCTCGCGGCTGATCCCCTGGTTGCTGATCCGCGCGACCTGCTCGGCGAGCCGCTGCAGCAGGGCATCGTCCACCGCCGGCGATTCGTGGCGGGTCATCTCGCCGCGCTGTTCGATCCACACCTCGCCCGGCCGGTTGACCAGCAGTTCGGTGACGTCGGCCTGGCCAAGCCAGTCGCGGAACGGCTCGAGATAGGCCTCGAGGAACGGATCGGCGCCGTCGTCGGGAAGCGGCTCTTCCGACTTGCTCATCCGTTTGTCCCGTCCGAGAAGATCAGGTCGCGCGCGGTGAATACGCGGATCGGCTCGCCCTGGCGCACCTTGATGGTCGGGCCTCGGTTGCCGTCGTGCTGGGCAGCGACGGATGCAGCGCTCTGGCCGGCTCCCCCGACGATGACGGTCGATGCGCCGCCGGTAGCGAGCGTCCCCGCACCGCCGAGGACTGAAAGCAGGATCGCCGAGCCGAAGCGCGAGAAGAAGTGGCTGTTGACCTCGCCGCCGATGCCGGCCTGGCCCGAGAAATCGACCGCTGGCGAAGCGAGCGCGATGGAGACGCCGTCGGGGCGCACGAGCCGCGTCCACATCAGGTAAGCGCGCCGCTGCCCCGCCTGGGTCGAGCCCTTATATTCGCCGATCAGGCGCGATGAGCGCGGGATCAGCACACGGCTGCCGTCGAACGACTTGATATCCTGGCTCACCACCGCGCGGACATAGTCCGGCACATCCGTGTCGATCGCGGTCTCGAGCACCGCCGGGATCAACGTGCCCTGGATGACAGTCGCCGCGGGCTCCGCCAGCGCGGTCGAGCGCGCCGAGCTATTGTCGCTGGCGAAGCCGCGCGTCCCGGGCGCGCCGCCGCCCGCGAGCAGCGCCGGAGCACCGTCGGCCGCGCGCGGGCTGTTGGGACCGGCGGAAATCATCGTCGGCGCGGAGCCGCCGTCATAAACCAGCACCGGCGAGCTTTGCGCCGGCATTCCGGGCATCGCCGTGGGCATCGGCGCGGCGCTCGGCTGAGCATTCGCGCTTGCGGCCGGAGGCGCGATCATCGGTTTGCCAGGTACCGTGGCCGGCATGGGCAAGCCGCGCTGGGCGTCGCCCGCTGCCGAACCGGCCAGTGGAGTCGTCGCCGCGTGGCGGCCCGAGCTCAGCGATACGAACGTCGCGCAGCCGAGGACCAGGGCGATCGCGCCGCCGGCGGCGAGCCCAAGATTGTCCCGCCGAGTCTTCTGGGTGGCGACGATCGGATAGGCATTGAGGCTGGCGACGATCAGCGCCTGGTCGGTCAGCTCGACGCGCGGGTCGGTCGCCGGAACCGCGACCGGGAGCGGCGGTCGAAGCGTGTCGTCCCACGGCCCGCGGACGGTGTTGCCGCGGGTGTCGATGGTCCCTTGTTTGCTGCTCATCGCCGTCCGCCCGTCAGTTTGTCGGAGTAAAGGGAAGTCATGTCGGCAAGCGTGACCGAGCCGCTTGCTGCTGCTGCCGGCATGGTTGCCGCTGGGGCCGGGGCAGCCTGCGTCGGCGCCGCCTGGATCACGACCGGCTGGTTCTGCGGCGGTGCGTTCGCTGCGACCGCCACCCTGCTCGGTGCGCTTGCCGGAGCCGGGATGGCCCGGCGCGACGGCCACAGCGTCGCCATCTTCCTGCCGTAGCGAAGCAGCAGGTTCTGCGGCACCGGGCTGACCACGATATATTCGCCGCTCATCCGGTAATTGACGGGTCCTTCCCGGCGGTCCTCGGCGACGGTCAGGATGGCGGGCAGCGGTGTCTCCCGGCTCCACGCCAGATAGACCGATGCCCCGTCGTCGAACACGCGAGAGGGGAGCAGCTTGCGCTCGCCCTTTGAGTTCCAGTTGAAGTGGAGCTTGTCGGCGGTCATGATCGCGGGCGGCGGCATCGCCACCGTTGCAGCGACAGCCGGCGGCGCCGCCTTCGCGAGCTCCTCGGCCCGCTTCTCGTTGGGGTAGCTGAACTTCAGCGCGTAGAGCGGCGTCGTCCACTTATCGCCGGCGACCAGGTCGAACATATAGGTCCGCTGGTCGGTCACCACCGTCATGTTGGTCCGGCTGCGCGGCGCCAGCGGCTTGAGGAACAGCAGGCTCGCGCGGTGATTGGGCGTGATCTGCCACGCCGACGAATCGCCGACCGCAACATTCTCGATCCGCTCGTCGGGCCCGAATTCGATGGTCGACTGGATTCCGGGCTTGGCCACGATCCTGACGATCTGGTTCGGGTCATAGGTCATCGAGCGGATGCGGTTGTCCGCCGCCGCATGTGCGCCGGTGCAACCCAGAACCGCCAATGCGGCAATACTAACCTTGCGGATCATCGAACCATTTCTCGCGAATGAGTGTTGGAAATCCCGGCTACCCGGTGATGAAGGAAACGAAGTTGCGAGCGCGCGTCCTGCGGACCGGCAAGCGCGAGCTGCGGCGCGTGACCGCCAATCGCCGGAGCGATCGCCGCCTGAACCGCAATGCGGCTGCTCGACGACAACGTCTCGAGGCTCGCGACCGTGCTGCGAACCCTGTCCGAACCGATTGCACTAGCCGGCGCGGCCGCGAGAGCGGGGCTCAATGCGCGCTCCTGGTGCGCGGACATCGCCGCACTCGCCGGCGTCTGGGCAAGTGCCTGGCTGCGGCCAAGCCGCCAGCCCTTGGTCAGCGTACCGGCAACCTTGAACACCACCAGCATTAGGGCGACGTAGATGATCGAGGCGACGAGGATCGACACCGCCTGGTGCAAGGAAATCTCCGCCCCGCCCGCGCCGAGGCCGCCGACCATCGGCGCGATCGCGACCAGCGCTCCGCTGCCCATGACGACGGTCAGCAGCGGCACCAGCGCGAACATCGCGACGCTCTTCAGCCAGCCCTCGAACAGCCCGCGCGTGCCCTCGAACAAGGCGAGCACGATGAACACCGGCCCGATGATCAGCAGCGCAGCCAGCGCGAGCCGGCAGACGACGAGCACGCCGACGGTGCCGAGGAGCAGGATCAAGGCGGCGATCGACAGGATGCCCGTGGGTGACGTCAGTCCTGGAACGGCCGCAGCGGCGGGGGCATTTGGGGTCGCCGCGGTCACCGCATCGTTGATCGCCCCGAATACGCCGTCGAGCTGCTGGGCGAACAGCATCGTCGCCGATCCGCGCGTGCCGACGAGCACGCTCGCAATCTCGTCCGGCGCGCCGGTGGCGAGGTTCCACACCACCGACTGATAGGCGATCCACGAGGTCGCGAAGGTCAGCACCAGCCCGAGCGTCATCATCCGCGGGGTCAGCACCGACACCCGGAGCGCCGACCGGCCGGTCAGCAGGTTGAACGCGAGCAGCGCGACATAAAGCGTGAGGATGATCGTCAGCGCGACCTGGAAGCTGCCGTGCGCGCCGAACAGCCGGCCGAACGACACGGCGGTCGCGTCGGTCGCGAGGCAATCGACCTTCGCCAGCGCGTCGGCGACGCCGGCGGGCCCGTCGGCCCCGAAAGGCGCGCATTGGTTCATTCGGCGGCTTCCAGCCAGAAGTCGTCGTCGCTCGGCGGCGTGCCCGGCCACGGCGCCCGCGTCAGCAGCGGGTACCAATTGGCGGGGTCGTCACCGACCGACGCGCGCAGCTCGTCGAGGCGGCGGACGCTCGACTCGCGGCCCGAGAGCACGGTCAGCAGGTCGGGCATTCCGTTGAGGTCGAGCCGGACCACGACCGAGCGGTTGGCTTGCCGAACGAGGAAGCTGCGGCTGTGCGCCGGAAGGCTGCGGATGAACTCGAGTTCCTGCAGGCTGAGGCCGAAGCCTGTGCAATAATGCTCCTCGCGCGCCTTGGTGTTGGGCATGAAGATCGCGGTCGCGGTCTGCTCGACGATCGCCGAGGCGATCGAGCTGTCCAGCGCGTCCGCCGCCGACTGCGTGGCAAAGCCGATCATCGCGTTGCGCTTGCGCAGCGTCTTCATCCAATTGCGAATGCGCGAGGCGAACATCGGATCGTCGAGCGCCTTCCATGCCTCGTCGATCAGGATCATCGTCGGGGCGCCGTCGAGCCGGTCCTCGATGCGGTGGAACAGATAGAGCAGCACGGGGGTGCGCAGCCGCCGGTCGTCGAGCAGCTCGGTCATGTCGAAACCGATCACCCGGTTGTCGAAGTCGAGCTCGTCGTCGCGATTGTCGAACAGCCAGCTATGCTCGCCGTCGAAGATCCACGGGTCGAGCCGCGACGGCAGGTCGCCGGCCTGCGGGCGCCGGCCTCCGCCGAGCAGGTCGCGCATGAAACGCAGCCGGCGAAGCTCCGGGCCGTGGGCGAAAATCTCGTCGATCGCCTTGGCGATGGCGGTCTCTTCTTCGGCTCCGGTCGCCTCCAGCAGTCCGGTCAGCCATTCGCGCAGGAAGGCGCGGTTGACCGCCGTGTCCGGCAGCGCGAGCGGGTTGAACCCGGTCGGCGCGCCGCGGGTGAGCCGCTCGTAGCGGCCGCCGAGCGCGCGCAGGAAAATCTCCGATCCCCGGTCCTTGTCGAACAGGATCGTCCGCGGCGCGTATTTCTGCGCTTGGGCGGCGAGGAAGTTGAGCACCACCGTCTTGCCCGAGCCCGACGGGCCGATGATCGTGAAATTGCCCAGGTCGCCCTCGTGGAAGTTGAAGAAGAACGGCGTCGAGCTGGTGGTCTCGAAGACGGTGACCGCTTCGCCCCAATGATTGCCGGTGGCGCGGCCCATCGGGAAGCCGTGAAGCGAGATGAACCCGGCGGCGTTGGAGCTCGAGATCAGCGCCCGGCGCACGACATATTGTTCGTTGCCCGGGAACTGGCCCCAGAAGGCGGGCTCGAGATTGACGTCCTCGCGCACGGCCACCGCGCCGATGTCGGCAAGCGAGGCCGCGGCGTCGGCGGTCGCGCTCTCGAGCGTTTCGGGCGATCCGCTGCGCACCAGCAGGCTCAGGTGATGGTCGCCGAAGGTGAGCTGGCCGGCGCCGACCGCGTCGCGTGCGGCGAGCATTTCGGCGCGCTCGGTCGCGGCGCCCTCGTCGGCGCTCTTGAGGCGGCGCAGCGACAGGTCGATGCGCTCGCGCGCCGTCTGGCGTTCGATCGGCGCGAAGCTCTCGGTGATGACCAGCTCGTGGGGAACGCGCAGCAGCGCGTCGAGCAGCCCGGCGCGGCTCGCGTCGGGATATTCCTTGATCCCGAGCATGCTCGCGAACGTCCGCTGCGCAGGCCCCCGGACCTCGAGCGTGTCGAGGCCGAAGCTGACCCGCGAATAAGGGAGGTGCTGGCCAAGATCCTGCTCGGGCCGCGGCAGCAGCACCGGTCGGGTCTCGCCATTGTACAGCGCCGACAACAGCTCGAGCGGCTCCGAATAGATGCCGGTCTCATTCTCGTAGGTGCCAAGCACCCGAACGCCATAGGACTGCAGCGCGGCGCTTAGCGCAGCGGTTGCCGAATCCAGCTCGAGCGCCTCGGCATTG
>JBJMVJ010000059.1:0-4035 GCA_045810685.1 Sphingomonas sp. | reverse complement strand
GTAAGGGACGACCGCTCCTTCGTTCACCTCTAGGACCGCCGCGCGGCGCAGCGACTGGTTCTCGCCGATCTTGGCGATATTGTCGGTCAGCCGCTCCTGGACCGTGCCGCCGTCGGGATAGGCGGCGGCGCCGAGCGCCTCGACGTCGGTGCCGTGCTGCAGCGCGAGCCCTGCGACGTTGCGCACGAACCGCTGGAACAGCTCGTTCTTGGCGACGAAGTCGGTCTCCGAATTCACTTCGACGACCGCTCCGCGGTTGCCCTCGACAACGACTCCGACGAGACCTTCGGAGGCCGTGCGGCCGGCCTTTTTCGCGGCGGCGGCTAGGCCCTTGGCGCGCAGCCAGTCGATCGCCGGCTCCATCTCGCCATTGGTCTCGGACAGCGCCTTCTTGCAGTCCATCATGCCGGCGCCGGTGCGCTCGCGCAGTTCCTTCACACTCGCGGCCGTGATCTCAGCCATTGATCAGTCCTTTCGTTCCCCGGCGAAGGCCGGGGTCCAGTCCAAAGCTAGAATATAGGTCTGGGCCCCTGCCTTCGCAGGGGCGCCATCAGACTATGCTTCAAGCGCGACTTCGGCGGGCGGCTCGGCCATCTCGCCGATGTCCTGCCCGCGGGCGGCGGCGTTGCCGGCGCGGCCTTCGCCGACGGATTGGGCGATGGCGTCGGTGTAGAGACGGATCGCGCGGCTGGCGTCGTCATTACCGGGCACCGGGAAAGCGATTCCCGACGGGTCGCTGTTCGAATCGAGGATCGCGACGACCGGGATGCCGAGCACATTGGCTTCCTTGATCGCGAGTTCCTCCTTGTTGGTGTCGACCACGAACATGACGTCGGGAAGCCCGCCCATGTCGCGGATTCCGCCGAGGCTCTTTTCGAGCTTGTCGCGCTCGCGGGTCAGCTGCAGCACTTCCTTCTTGGTGAGGCCGGCGGTGTCACCCGACAGCTGCTCCTCCAGAGTCTTCAGACGCTTGATCGAGTTCGAAATCGTCTTCCAATTCGTCAGCATGCCACCGAGCCAGCGGTGGTTGACGAAATGCTGGCCCGACGTCTGGGCGGCCTCGGCGACCGCGTCCTGCGCCTGGCGCTTGGTGCCAACGAACAGCACCTTTCCGCCGCGAGCGACGGTCTGCTGAACGAAGTCGAGCGCGCGCGCGAACAACGGCACGGTCTGCGACAAATCGATGATGTGCACCCCGTTACGATCGCCGAAAATATACGGCTTCATCTTGGGGTTCCAGCGGTGTGTCTGGTGGCCGAAATGCGCTCCGGCCTCGAGCAATTGCTGCATGGTGACGACGGTGGTCGCCATTGGTCTTCTCCTTCCGGTTTTGCCTCGATGGAGCCAAGTCACCAGCCTTTCGGCGGGCACCGGCATGTATGCTCCATCTGTGGAATGCGGCGGGCCCTAGCCGAATGGCCCCGCGCTTTCAAGCGCTTGGTCTGTAGCGAAAGCTACTGGGTCACTTTGAAAAAACTCGGCTTCGCACTGACTGGAATGCTTGGCGAGGCGGGCCATATTGGGGGCATGAGAGAGCCCCCACCCCTCACCACGGAGGAGCTTCGCAAAAAGATCGGCAAGATTGCCGATCTTGCCAAGGCGGAGCTTCGGCGGCGCGGTAAGTTTGACCCTCGCAAACCGAAGTCGAGCGCGAACGACCGGTAAGCCCAAGCGCCTCCGTGATCCGAACCCGCTTGCGAAGCTGATGACCGACCTGGCGACGGGAACTCAGACTGAGACACTCCCTCGCGAAATGGGCACTTGACACATGAGAACATAACAGGAACATTGCGCGGCCTTGAGCGAAAGGAACGCAGGCAATGACGGCAGCACTGGGCACCCTCTTCTTTCTCGCCACCTTGTGGCTTCTGGTGGTCATGGGTGCGGCGGTTCTTGAGGAGAGCGGCGGAAAAATGGCCGCCGCCATCAAGGCAAGGCGCCAGCATCCCGTGCGAGTGGCCGCCCGGACGCGCAGCCGGTCACGTTTTGATCAGCCTAGGCGGGAGTGCGAGCAATGGCGCGCCGTCGCTTGACGCGCCGGTAGCTCAGCCCGGCGACGGGGATCATCAGGAGGTAGAGGGCCGCAAGGAGCAGCAGCGTCGGCCACGGCATCACGATCAGCGCTGCCCCGAGCAAGGCCACACCGGCGAGCGCGAACATCCGCCACGCCGGGCGTACGCGAATGCTTGCCCAGCTGAAGGTCGGTAGGCTTGAGATCATCAGCGCGGCGATCAGCAAGGTCCACGCCATCACGCCCTCCCACGCGCGGAACCGGTCATCTGCGGTGATCAGCCAAAAATAGATCGGAACGAACGCCAGCCCCGCCCCCGCCGGCGCCGGCACCCCTGTGTTGAAGCCGGCCGATTTGTGCGGCTGTTCGGCGGCGTCGAGACGGGCGTTGAACCGCGCCAGCCGAAGCGCGCAGCAGACCGCGAGCGCCAGCGCCGCGATCCAACCGAAACGCGGCGCCATCTGCAGCGACCAGAGGAACAGGATCAGCGCCGGCGCGGTGCCGAAGGCGATATTGTCGCTGAGCGAATCCAGCTCCGCACCGAACCGGCTGTCCGCCCTCAGCAATCGGGCGATTCGCCCGTCCAGTCCGTCGAGCACGCCGGCAAGGATGATCGCGCCCAGCGCTTTGTCCCATTCGCCGCGCACCGCGAGGCTGACCCCGGTCAGGCCCATGCACAAGGCGAGCGTGGTGATCGCATTGGGAATCATCGCGCGAAACGGGATCCGGCGCGGATCCCGCTCGTCACTCACTGGCTGATCCCGGTCAGCGCCACGTCGACCCCGATCTCGGCGAGCACCGTTTCGCCAGCGATCGAACGCTGGCCGAGCAGCACGCGTGGCGCGGTGCCCGCGGGCAAATAGACGTCGACCCGGCTGCCGAAGCGAATCAGGCCGACGCGCTGGCCGGCCTCGACCACGTCGCCTTCCCGAACGAAGGCAAGGATGCGCCGCGCGACCAGGCCGGCAATCTGGGTGAAGCCGATGCGCACGCCATCGCTGCTTTCGATCAGCAGATGCTGCCGCTCATTGTCCTCGCTGGCCTTGTCGAGATCGGCGTTGACGAACTTGCCCGGCACATAAGCGATGCGCCGGACGCGCCCCGAGATCGGCGCGCGGTTGATGTGGACGTCGAACACGCTCATGAAAATCGACACGCGCGTGTAGTCGCCGTCGGGAAGGGCGTCGGCTCCGCGCAGCTCGGGCGGCGGCGGAACCCGGGCGATCATTGTGATCAGGCCATCGGCCGGCGCGACGATCAACTTGTCGCCGCGCGGCGTGGTGCGCACAGGATCCCGGAAGAAGGTCCCCACCCAGATGGTGGCGCCGACCAGCAGCCAGCCAAGAAAATGGCTGGCGAGCGAATAGACGCCGAGCGTGATGAAGGCGGCGATGACGACATATTTGCGCCCCTCGGGATGGATCGAGGGGAAGCGCCACTTGACGGTCGTCGTCGGCAGCGGGCTTTCGTGTTTGTCGAGGGCTGGCATCGGCGGACCCTTAATGGTGCACAATGGGGTGCACAACGCCGCGGTTGCCTGACCGCGGCGGCGGTCCTAGAGCGCGGCGCGAACAAAACGCAGGACAGCAATGGCCAAGATCAAGGTGAAGAACCCCGTCGTCGAACTCGACGGCGACGAGATGACGCGCATCATCTGGCACTGGATCCGGGAACGATTGATCCTGCCTTATCTCGACGTCGAGCTCCTCTATTACGACTTGGCGATCGAGAACCGCGACGCGACCGAAGACCAGGTCACTGTCGACGCCGCCAACGCGATCAAGCAGCACGGCGTCGGCGTCAAATGCGCGACGATTACGCCGGACGAGACCCGGGTTCAGGAGTTCGGCCTCAAGAAGATGTGGAAATCGCCCAACGGGACGATCCGCAATATCCTCGGTGGCTGCATTTTTCGCGAGCCGATCGTCATCGCCAATGTGCCGCGGCTGATTCCCGGCTGGACCGACCCGATCGTCATCGGCCGCCACGCCTTCGGTGACCAGTATAAGGCGACCGACTTCCTC
>JBJMVJ010000058.1:0-5369 GCA_045810685.1 Sphingomonas sp. | reverse complement strand
GGAATGAGCGCGAGGGTGCACAGCGAGATATTCCGCCAAAGCTTCGAGTCATGCTCATCGAAGCCCAGTCGCCGCCTGAAAATGAGGAATAACACGGCTGCCAATCCGTTCATGGCCAGCCGATAGGCGAGCCCGGCTGACTGGATTCTTTCAGATGAGTATCGATGTGCGTAAACGCTGAAAGTGTCGCGGAACACGTAGAAGTACAAAAGCGCTGAAGCTACCAGCAAAACGAGCCTCTGCACCGTATTCCTGGCGTAGGAGAGCAAGCAAATCGGCAGCATGAGGATGACGCTTCCATGAAATAGTGCGCCAGCGACAATCAGTATAGCACCCCGGTAAATCCGATCCCGCTCGAATGCGTTCAGCGCAAAGAAGAGAAAACCAAGCGCAATCGATTGTCTCGCCCCGCTCATGCCGATCACGATGACAAGATATGGAAATGCTACAAGAAACGCGAGCCATGGGTTTGGCTGTCGCAAGCAGAATGCCGTGAGGCCGGCGATAAAAACGAATCCGCAAATCAGATTTTGCACCCAGTAAGGTGCGCTGTTCTGGCTAAGTAGCAAATCCAAGGTCGAGAAGCCGGGGTCTGAATGGAATAAAGCTTGGCTCCAGCTAAACAATCTCGAGTAATTGTATATTTCGTGATAATTGTCCCAGTCGGGACCGATACGCCACCGCAGGCCGATCATCAGGATCGATGGGATGGATGCGAACAGGATGAACAGCACCCGGGAGCGCCGGGCCTCATCCTCCTGGTTCAGTACGGCGCCCAAGGTGAGAACCAGGAACATCGACCAATAAAGAAGCACGCACCCATTCTCCCTCCCGATCGCTGCCGCAGCGATCTGGTTGGAGCTTCACATACATGTCTGTGGCACTCATCCAAAGGCCGCGGGACCAGCCCTGATTAGCTATTGGGCTCGACCATTATTGGAGGGGCTTCACTGCATGCCAGGCGAGCTGCGACCCGAGCTCACTGTGCTCCGGCAGCACCACCCGAAACTTGAGATTGGCGAAGTCGATCGAGACCTTCTTGAATGCGCGAAATGCGTTCATGCCGAGAAGCAGGGTCGGCTTATTCTCGAGCTTCAATTGCTTGAACGTGTGCACCTCTGCGAACACCACGGCCAATCGATCGAGGTCGATCCCGCCGATCTCGAGCCGCCGCACGAACATATAGTCGCCGGAAACGACGCCGCCGGTGACCGATTGAAGCTGGACCGTCTGCCGGGCGTCGATGAGGCTGCGGCGAACCAGCGCGTCACGCAGCGCCTGATTGCCCACGCAAAGGTCCGAGCCTGTATCCAGCACGATGGTCAGTGGCTGCCCATCGGCAACGGCATCGGTGACGATCAGCCGGCCATTCTTGCGGCGCGCCTCGATGACGATTGTCCCAGGCTCGTCACGGAAATCCGCCGTGCGCGAGGGCACAACCGACATGATCTTCTTTTCAAAATCGAACTGAACCCGCTGTGAGCGCAACACGTCGGCCCCGACGATCCCGTCAGCGCCCATGTTAACGCCTTCGAGCACCGCGGCTTCAATTTGCTTCTGCGGCGGCTGGGTAAGCTCGAGACTGGGGACGCGAGCGGTGTTCACGACTGTGCTTCCAGTCGTGCTGTGCAGGGTTACGGCAGCGCCCGGCGTCAAGTTGAGCTTGGCGACGATTGCGCTTGATACCGCGCTGCGGTTCGCCCCCGTGTCGACGAGGAACTGATATGGGCCAGTCCCAGCGAGCCGCACAGCCACGGTCATGCGGTCGTCGTAGCGGTTGCGAAAAGCAATGTCCTGAGTTTGGGTTGTGTTGTCGATTTGGGGCACGCCCGCGACCGCATCCAGCCTCGTCACGGGCTGCCCCGAAAGGTTCGAGCCGCTGACCAGCACGGCCGTCATCAGCAAAAGATGCCTAATCACATCCAGTCTCCGCTTCCTTGTCATGCTACGCCCACCACAACCGATCGGCAAACCGCCGGATCGGCGGCAACGAAACCATCCGGTAAGCCTTGAGTGGTAGAGACTTACGCGTGGGGCCGGTCGGCGAAAGCCGGCACGGGTAGGCAACGGAAGTTGCGTGTGTCGGTAATCGGAGCCCCGCATCTTGAACAAGGAACAGGTCGAAACCACTCGTTACTCTGTGGCCGCGAAGGCCCCGGTACGTTCAGAACGCCGCGCTGAAGAGCGCTATCTCAGCTTGCTGAGAGTTGGCGCGCTGCTCGTCGACGGACGCCGCGAGCTATGCCTGATCCGCAATGTCTCGGCCGGTGGGATGCTGATTCGGCCCTATTCGCCGGTCAAGCCCGGAACCCGGCTAACCATCGAGCTCAAGCACGGTGAGATGGTTCAAGGAGTGGCGCAATGGGCCGACAATGACCTGCTGGGCGTGACGTTCGACACGCCCGTGGACGTCGTCGGCCTGCTGACCGCCTCGGCCGATGCGCCGCAACCTCGGATGCCGCGGATCGAGCTGCGGTGCACCGCCTTGGTGCGCGAAGACGCGGACGTCCACCGCACGCGAACCCTCAACATTTCCCAAGGTGGAATGTGCATCCAGACCCGGTCCGAACTGGGCGTCGGCGGCGACGTGATCGTCAGCCTGCCGGGCCTCGCCCCCGCCGCCGGTGTGGTGAAGTGGAAGGACGAAGATTGCTATGGCATCGGATTCAATAGGGTCATTGCCGTCAACGAACTGATGAGCTTCCTGCAGGAACAGCAACAGGATGCGCAGCGGCGCGCCGCCGGCTGATCATTCGCCGAGGGGGCCGATCTGCCCGCTCGCCACCCAGCACTCGAGCATCCGCCGTTCATAATCGGTCAGCGGCCGGCAGGTTAAGCCCGGCCGGCGTAAGTCGACCTGCCGCTTCGGCCGAGGTGGGGGAACCTGGCGCAACAGCTCCTCGCGCTTTAGCGGCGTGTCGAAAGCGAGGCCGGCAAATTTGCCATGCACCCAGACAATCCGGCTCTTGAGCCCAAGCTCGCCGCGCCGGAAATGGGTTTGGGCACCCTCCGGCGGCAGTTGGTCGCCTTCGATCAGCGCACCCGCCTCGGAAAGGTTGCGGAGCTTGACCCCGCTGGCGACCCCGTCGACGTCGATGGTTGCGGCCAGGAGTACGGGCGATCGCCGCGAACGCCGGTTCTGCGAGATGCTGCTCTCGTCCATGCCCAAGGCGTATGGAAGTGAGGTAAAGCCCGGCTTAAACTTTGCTCCAAAGCAGCATCAAATTGTTGGCCGGCATCGATCGGCACGCTTGGAGCGCGAAGCCGCGCGCCTGGGCCGCGCCGTCGAATTCCTCCACGCTTCGCAGCCCCCATTGCGGGTCGCGGCGCTTGAGGTCCGCATCAAAGGCGAGATTGCTTTCCGCGACCTCGATATCGTCCTTGAGCCATGGACCGTAGAGTATCAGCGGTGCCCCGCGCCCCAACACCCGCGCCGCGCCGTCGAGCAGGCCGAGGGCCGAAGCCCAGGGACTGATGTGGACCATGTTGATGCTGATTACGGCATCAGCGGTGGCAACTGGCCACTCCGCCAACCGGGCGTCGATCACCAGTGGTGGGCGAAGGTTGGGCACTGCCGCGGCTTCGCGCCACCCCGCAATCGACGCGAGCGCATCCGGGTGGATGTCGCTGGGCTGCCATTCGAGCGCTGGGAAGCGCTCGGCGAAGTACGCCGCATGCTCGCCCGTGCCGCTGGCGATCTCGAGCACGAGCCCGCTCGGCGGGAGCCACTCGCGCAGCACCTCGGCGATCGGCTCGCGATTCCGCAGGGCCGCCGGGGCTGATCTACGACTTCCCGCTGCAGGAGCTTCGTAGAACCGGCGCTCGTCGCTCATCACGCGGTCGCGAGCAGCCGCCGGGCGCGCAGGTACAGCTCCAGCCTGGTTGCGCTAAGCAGCCCGAGCGCGAAGCCGAGGAACCCGTCGGTGAGCAGCATCGCCCCACTTCCCGGGTGTGCGGCGGCCGAATCGCCGAAGATCGTCCGTGCCCCGAGCTTCAACACCACGAGGACGACAAGGAGCAGCATCGCGAGCGGCGAGGCCTGCTGCCGCAGCTCACCCGTCTCGGGATTGCGCTCAATGCGAATGAGCTTGCCGCGATGCCAGCCAAGCGCCGCGCCAAAGATCACGCCGGCGGCGACGACGGCCCAGCCGGCCGGTGACGGCGGCAGCGCCAAAAACATGGATCCGACGAGAAGCAGGTAGACGACCGGCACAAGCCACAAGCTCTGGAGCTTGAGCGGCCGCTCTTTGCCGATTGAACGAAACCGTAGCGCCAGCACCACGGCAATGATCACGAACGGCAGCAACGTTGCTGCCCAATGCCCCCCCTGAAGATTCACGCATGTTCCCCTACTCCGCCGCTTGCGCCGGCTCCGGTTCCTTATAGGTCAAGACAGGCTTGCGCGCCGCAAGTGTCTCATCGAGCCGCCGGCGCGGCGCATGGACCGGCGCCGCTTTCAGGCTTTCATCCCCCGCTTTCGCCCGCTCGGCGATCGAGCGCACCGCCGCGATGAACTGGTCGAGGCCAGCCCTGGACTCGGTCTCGGTTGGCTCCACGAGCATCGCGCCGTGCACCACCAGCGGGAAATACATGGTCATCGGGTGGAAACCCTCGTCAATCAGCGCCTTGGCAAGATCGATGGTGCTGAGTCCCTCGGCAAACCCTTTGTCCGAAAAGATCGCTTCGTGCATGCACGGCCCGCTCTTTGCGAAGGGCGCGTCGAGCACGTCCTCGAGGCGGCGCAGCACATAGTTCGCGTTGAGCACGGCATCCTCGGCGACCTGCTTCAAGCCATCGGCGCCGTGGCTGAGAATGTAAGCGAGCGCCCGCGTGAACATGCCCATCTGTCCGTGGAAGGCGACCATCCGCCCAAAGGCGTTCGGGTGATCGTCGGCGGCATGCTCCTCCTCAACCAGCTTGTAGCTGCCGTCGGGGATTTTCGCCGCGAACGGCAGCGGCCCGAAGGGCGCGAGCGCCTCCGACAGCACCACCGGGCCGGAGCCCGGCCCGCCGCCCCCGTGCGGGGTCGAAAAGGTCTTGTGGAGGTTGATGTGCATCGCGTCGATGCCAAGGTCGCCGGGGCGGACCTTGCCGACGATGGCATTGAAGTTGGCGCCGTCGCAATAGACCAGACCGCCTGCGGCATGGACCGCCTCGGAGATCGCAATCATGTCCGGCTCGAACAACCCGCAAGTGTTCGGGTTGGTGATCATCACCGCCGCCACGTCGGGGCCGAGGCGAGCCTTGAGGGCGGCAAGGTCGACACGGCCGTGCGAGTTCGCGGGGATGTTCTCGACCCGGTAGCCAGCAAAAGCGGCGGTTGCCGGGTTGGTGCCGTGCGCGCTTTCGGGGACCAGCACGACCTCGCG
>JBJMVJ010000057.1:0-3251 GCA_045810685.1 Sphingomonas sp. | reverse complement strand
GCCAAGTGCCTGAATCGCCTGCCTTGAGTCCCGAACCGGCCTATCTTGCGGGGCTCAACCCGCCCCAGCGCGAGGCAGTCCTGACGACCGATGGACCCGTACTGGTCTTGGCCGGCGCCGGCACCGGCAAGACGGCCGCTTTGACCGCGCGGCTCGCCCATCTGATCGCGACTCGGCTGGCCTGGCCGAGCCAGATCCTCGCCGTCACGTTCACCAACAAGGCCGCGCGCGAGATGCGTGAGCGCGTCTCCGCAATTTCCGGCGGCGCCATCGAGGGCATGCCCTGGCTCGGCACCTTCCACTCGGTCGCGGCCCGCATGCTGCGCAGCCATTCCGAGCTGGTCGGCCTCCAGTCGAACTTCACCATCCTCGATACCGACGACCAGTTGCGGGTACTCAAGCAATTGATCACCGCCGCCAATCTCGACGAGAAGCGCTGGCCGGCGCGCCAGCTTGCCGGGCTGATCGACCGGTGGAAGAACCGCGGCTGGACTCCCGAGCAGGTCGATGCCGGCGAGTCCGAGGCGTTCGCCGCCGGCCGCGGCGCCGATCTCTACGCTCAATATCAGGAACGGCTGAAGACCCTGAACGCCTGCGACTTCGGCGACCTTCTGCTCCACATGCTGCGCATCTTCCGCGCTTACCCCGACGTCCTCGCGCAATATCGCGAGCGCTTCCGCTACCTCCTTGTCGACGAATATCAGGACACCAACCAGGCCCAGTATGAATGGCTCAAGCTGCTCGCCGAGCCGCGCCGCAACCTGTGCTGCGTGGGCGACGACGACCAGTCCATCTATTCGTGGCGCGGCGCCGAGGTCGCCAACATCCTCAAGTTCGAGCATGATTTCCCGGGCGCGAAGATCATCCGCCTCGAGCAGAATTACCGTTCGACCAGCCACATCCTCTCGGCCGCTGACGGCCTGATTGCGCACAACGCGGGCCGCCTCGGCAAGACCTTGTGGACCGACGCCGGCGACGGCGAGAAGGTCCGGGTCATCGGCGTCTGGGACGGGCCCGAGGAGGCGCGCCGGGTTGGCGAGGAGATCGAATCGCACCAGATCCGTGGGGGCAGCCTGGACGACGTCGCAATTCTGGTGCGCGCGCAGTTCCAGACCCGCGAGTTCGAGGAAAGGTTCATCGCCATCGGCCTCGCCTACCAGATTATCGGCGGCTTCCGCTTCTACGAGCGGGCCGAAATCCGCGACGCGATCGCTTATCTGCGGCTGATCGTCCAACCGGCCGACGACCTAGCGTTCGAGCGGATCGTCAACCAGCCCAAGCGCGGTCTCGGCGACAAGGCGATCGCCACCATCCATCGCCACGCCCGCGCGACCCAGCAGCCGCTGCTGCTCGCCGCGGCGTCGCTACTCGGAACCGACGAGCTGACCCCGCAGGCCCGGCGCAGCCTTGGCAATTTCGTCGGCGACGTCGCCCGCTGGCGGGAGATGGCCGCGAATCTGCCCCATCCCGAGCTCGCGCGAATCCTGCTCGACGAAAGCGGCTACACGGCGATGCTTCAGGCGGACCGCTCGGCCGAGAGCGCCGGCCGCCTCGAGAACCTCGCCGAGCTCACCCGCGCGATGGAGGAATATGAAACGCTCCAGGCGTTCCTCGAGCACGTCAGCCTGGTCATGGACAATGACGAGGCGCGGCAGGGCGAGCGAGTGACGATCATGACCATCCACGCTGCCAAGGGTCTCGAATTCGACGTTGTCTACCTTCCCGGCTGGGAGGAAGGCGTTTTCCCGTCTCAGCGCTCGCTCGACGAAGGCGGGCTGGCCGCGCTCGAGGAGGAACGCCGCCTGGCATACGTCGCGATCACTCGGTCGCGGCGCCGCGCCACCATCATCCACGCGGCCAATCGCCGCATCTACGGCCAGTGGACGAGCTCGATTCCCTCGCGCTTCCTCGCCGAGCTGCCCAAGGCCCACATCGAAGAAGAGACTACGATGACCGGCGGCGAGAGTTTGTGGCGAGCGCAATGGTCGGAGCGGGCCGATCCGTTCGCGCATGTCGCTCGCCCGTCCCGCGGTCCCGGCTGGCAGCGCGCAGCCCGAATCCCCTCTCCCCGCGAAGCGGCGGGAGAGGGCGACTCGCGCTCCAGCGCGAGCGGGGTGCGGGCAAGCCGCTGGGGAAGTCAGCCGCCGCTGGAGGTGAAAGCCTCCGCCGTCAGCCTCGGCAACAAGGGCCGCGACGACCTCGCGCTCGGCCAGCGCGTGTTTCACGGCAAGTTCGGCTACGGCACCATCGCCGCGATCGAAGGCAATAAGCTCGAGATCGATTTCGAGCACGCCGGCCGCAAGAAAGTGCTCGACAGCTTCGTCAGCGCGGGGTGAAGTTCAGTTCGCGCCCTTGCGAACTTCGGCCTTGATCCACGGGATTATGGAGGTCCAGCTCAGCTCCTCGAACACCTCGATGCCCGCAAGATTGTCCCGCTTCCACACGACCTCGCCCGGAGGCACGTTCAGGCCTTCGACGAATACCGCGACATAGGTTCCTCGATCGGGCAATCCTTCACCCTCGATCTGCAGCCCTTTCGCGGAAATGTTGCGCAGGACCGCAGGCAAATAACTCTCGGCGAATTTCACGAAAACGTCGCAACGGATTTCGACCCGGGGCATGGTCCGCCGCTCGACCGGCTGGCTGACCAGCTTGCGGTTGAGCAACGCGACCATGTCGATCGGCTCGTCGAAGCAGATGCCGCATTCGTCCCGCTCCGCCCAGGCGATCGTTCCCGGACGCTGACCGATCGCGAGCTCGACCGCGACCGCATCGCCGGGAGCCATGCTGAGCTCGCTTCGAAGCGTCACTCCGCGGGCGGAGATTTTCCAGATCGTGCATTCCGTACGAACACCGGAGTCGCAGACGATACCGGCGTCCAACGGCCCGCTTTCCAGGGACCGGAAGCCATCGTCCGGCCAGGGGAGGCGATCTCCGACGACAAAGGTAGTGACCGAAGGCGCTTCAGTCATGAGTCGATCCCGGCAGGTGTCGGCTCGAATGATTGCGCCGCGGCAAGCTAACAAGTCGCTAACGATCATCTGCCGCTTCGTCGAACATCGCTCGCCCGCGGAGCTCCGATTCGATAGATGGGCCGGCGGGAGACGCGCCCATGAAAGTGCTCATCGCCTTTGTCGCCGGCTTCGTCGCCGCGCCGGTGCTGCTCGTGATCGCGGGCATGCTGGGCTGGCTCGGAAGCGCCGGCACCTCCAGTCCGCCTGGCTGGGAAGCCTCGCTCGGCGATCGCCTGC
>JBJMVJ010000056.1:0-10891 GCA_045810685.1 Sphingomonas sp. | reverse complement strand
GGGGCCGGAGCCACGGCCTGCACGGGAGCCGGCGCCGGGGTCGCCAAAGCGGTTTGGACGATGGGCGGCTTGGCGACCGGCGCGACCGGAGCGGCGGGCGCCGCAGCAAGCCGAGAATCGGATTTGAGGAGCGCGAGCTGGACCGGCTGCCCCTGGTCGACAACGGCCGGAGTCACGCCAACCAGCGCGGCCACGCGGTCGGACGGCGCCTTCGGATTGGCCAGCTGCATCCACTGGTGGATGCGGCCGTCAAGCTGGTTGCCGGGCACGTCCTGGGCGGCAATTGTGCGCGCCTTGATCCAGTCGCCGGCTAACGCGTAGGCGAGCGCGAGGTTCTGTCGCGCGGTGGCATCGGCGTCGTCCCGGCGAGCCGCGGGCTCGAGCACCGCGATGGCCTCATCGGCATGGCCGGCAAGCGCCAGCGCCAGGCCGTAGTTCGAATCGTCGACCATCGGGCGGGCGCTCTTGAGCAACCCAATCGCCTCGTCGTTCTTGCCGAGCGCGATCTGCACCAGCGCCAGCTTCAGCACGACGCGCGGCTGGTTCGAATAGATGGTCAGCGCATCCTTGTACGCCGACTCGGCGGAGCGGAAGCGGCCGCCGGCGAAATAGGTATTGCCGAGCAGCGCGCGGAAACCGGCGTCGTCGGGCGATTTGGCAACGGCGCGCTCGGCGAGGTCGATCGCCTCCGGCACCTTGTTCGCGCCGAGCGCGACCATGGCGCGGGTGGCAAGGCCGGCATCCTCGTTGACCTTGGCGTAATGCATCGTCCCGCCGCGTTCAGCCTCTTGGCTCACGCAACCGGTGATCAGCGAAGCAAGCACGGCCAGCGAAGCAGCTGAGCTGGTGCGGAGCGGCTGGTACATTGATCTTACCCCCTAGTTTTTGCCCTTTCGGCGAGCCCGTCGAGATCGGGCATGCACTCGAGCAACTGATCGAGTGCATTGGTCACGAGCTGCTGCGCCGACCGGCCATCCACCGCACAGGCGAGCCGCAGCTTGAGATGACGATCCGGATCGAGGCGGAGCGTGAACGCCGCCTTGCCCTTGGTTCCAGCAGCGACGCGCACGCGCGGAGCGCGGCGCTGAACCGGAGCCGGAACGGGTTCCGGAGCAAAGAATTCAACTTTGGCCTTGGGCGCGGGCACGGCCTCCACCGCAGGCACTACAGGCGACGCCGTCTCGGGCTCGGCCTCGTAGAGCTCGGCGGTCTCGTCGACCTCCTCTTCATCACCGTCATCCGCGGCGGCGAAGCGCTCCTCAATCTCGGCCTGCTGGTCATGCACCGGCGACTGCACCGGGGTCAGGCCCGACGGGTGCGCCCGCGGATGGTCGACCACTTCGCCGAAGGCGTCGTGAGTCTCGTCACGCGGCGCTGCCGCCGGCTTGGGCGGCTCGAACCCCATGTCGTTCCAGCCGAGGTCCTCGAGGCCGCTGGCCCCCTGGCCGAAGCCCTGCGGGCGCATGGCCGGGCGGGCGGCGCCCTTGCGAGCAAGAAGACCGGACGAGAGAGAGGCGAAAGGCTTGGCTTCGGTGCCCACCTGCACGCCCCTTATTGACCGACGACCCGGCGGCCGAAGCCCCCGACCGGTCGAGGAGTTGCGGCGACGGCGCCAGGCGCCGCTCCCGGAGCTGCGAACACGGTCCGGCGGAAGTTTTTCTCGAGACGGTCCGAAATATATTCCCAGAGCTCGGTGATCTCGCGCGCCGAACGGCCCTGCGGATCAATTTCCATGACCGTGCGGCCGTCGATCATCGAGGCCGCGAAATCGGTGCGGTGGTGGACCGTGACCGGGGCCACGGTGCCGTGCTGCGAGAGAGCGACAGCGGCTTCGTAGGTGATCTTGGCCTTGGGGGTCGCCGCATTGACGACGAAGATCAGCGGCTTGCCGGCGCGGTCGCACAGATCGACGGTCGCGCCGACGGCGCGAAGGTCGTGCGGGCTCGGACGGGTCGGAATGACGATCAGCTCACCGACCGCGATGACACTCTGGATCGCCATGGTGATCGCCGGCGGAGTGTCGATGACAGCGAGGCGGAAACCCTGCTGGCGGAGCACTTCGAGGTCGCTTGCAAGCCGAGCGACCGTGGTCTGGGCAAAGGCCGGCATATCGGCTTCGCGTTCGTTCCACCAATCGGCGAGGCTGCCCTGCGGGTCGATGTCGATCAGGCACACCGGGCCCGCCCCTGAGAGCTGCGCCTGCACCGCAAGATGTCCGGACAGGGTCGTCTTACCGGACCCGCCCTTCTGCGATGCCATTGCCAGGACGCGCATGCTTTTCCCCTCGCGTGAATAGACGTCAGTTCGACAAGCGAAGTGGCACTAGAGCAGCTAAAATCTGGTTAACGACGGTACGACCCTGTTTGCGGTTCGCTGCCTCTGCGCTAAGGGAAATCAGGGGTGGGTTAAGGCATGAGTCCCAAATACTTAGTTGCTGCGGTGCTGGCGGCCATGGTGGCTGCTCCGCTATCGGCGCAATCGGTCAAGGCCGGCATCGACGCCTGGCAGCGCGCCGATTATGCCGGCGCCGTGGCGGTGTGGCGCCCGCTTGCCGAGAAGGGAGACGCCGACGCGCAGTTCAACCTCGGCCAGGCCTATCGCCTCGGTCGCGGGGTCCCGCTGAACCTGGGCGCCGCCAAGACCTGGTTCGAACGGGCGGCGCGCAGCGGTCACCTCGACGCCGAAACCACGCTCGGGCTGCTGGATTTCCAGAACGGCGACCGGGCTGAAGGGTTGAACTGGCTCAAGCAGGCCGCCGACCTTGGCGAACCGCGGGCGATGCTGGTCTATGGCACCGCGCTTTATAATGGCGACGGCGTCGCGCAGGACCATGTGCTCGGCTATGCTTACGTCAGCCGCGCCGCTGCGCAGGGGCTGGCCCCGGCCCAGGACACGCTCACCGACCTCGACAAGCTGATGTCGCTCGCCGACCGGCAGAAGGGCCTGTCGCTGGCCAGAGCGATGGCGAAGACGGCCCCGCCGGCGATTTCGAAACCGGAAAAGCCGGCGAAGGTCGCGCAGGCGAAGCCACCAGCACCAAAACCGGCCAAGCCGGCGCGCGCACCCGCGGCAAGCGGCGGCTGGCGCATCCAGCTCGGTGCCTTTTCGCAGCGTGGCGCGGCCGAAACGCTCTACCAGCGCGTGTCCGGCAAAGCGGCGCTCGCGGGCCGCGGTCCTTATTACATCCCGCTTGGTTCGATGACCCGGCTCCAGGTCGGACCCTTCGAGAGCAAGGCCGCCGCGGCGGCCGCGTGCAGCGCCGTCGGCGGCGCCTGCTTCCCCGTGCCGGCCAAGTAGCTAGCGCTGGAACCAGTCTCGGCGGCTGACGCCCTGGACCCAAAGCAAGGCGTCGAGGCCGTGGTGCCGGAGCTCGGCGTCGGCCACCTCGACCAGCGCCGGCTTGGCGCGAAAGGCGATTCCGAGGCCGGCTTCCTCGATCATCAGCTTGTCGTTGGCGCCGTCGCCGATGGCGAGCACGTCTTCGCGCATGAGCCCGAGCTGGTCGCGCACTTCGACGAGCGCGTCGCGCTTGGACATTGCGTCGAGGATCGGGTCGCCGACCTCGCCGCTGAGCTTGCCGCCGGCGAACACCAGGCGGTTGGCGCGGACGCGGTCGAAGCCGACCGTGCGGGCGACCGGCTCGGCGAAGGACAGGAATCCGCCCGACACCAACAGGCAGCTCGCGCCGCCGGCGCGCATCGTCTGCACCAAAGTCTCCGCGCCCGCGGTCAGGTGCACCCGCTCGTCGAGGCAGCGCTTGAGCTCACGCTGGTCAAGGCCGGCGAGCAGCCGCACGCGTTCCCTTAGCGCACCGCGAAAGTCGAGCTCGCCCTGCATCGCGCGCTCCGTGATCCGCGCGACCTTGTCCTTGAGCCCGGCATAATCGGCGAGCTCGTCGATGCACTCCTGACCGATGATGGTCGAATCCATGTCGGCGACCAGCAGCCGCTTCCAGCGCGGCTCGTCGGGCTGGACCACGATGTCGAGGCCCTCGAGCCCGTCGAGCGCCCAGCGCGCGTCCCTGGCGCTGCCGGAAAAGCTGAGGTCGGCGGCGTCGCCGGCGTCGATCCAGTGGCGGAATGCCGCTTTGGGGTCGAGCTCGCGAAGCAGACCCAGCACGCGGTCGAGCAGCCTGTCATCGAGCCGTCCCGCTGCTATCAGCGTCGCAATGGCCATCCGTCCTCCGTTAGTCGTCATCGCCGGGCCGACCGCGAGCGGCAAGTCGGCGCTGGCGCTCGCCCTTGCTGAGCAAATAAGCGGCGTCATCGTCAACGCCGACAGCGCGCAAATCTATCGCGACCTGAAGATTTTGAGCGCCGCCCCCAGCGAACGGGAGCGCGAACTCGCCGAGCATCGGCTCTACGGGGTCCGGGATGGCGCGCTGCCCTGCTCGGCGGCCGAATGGGCGGAGATGACGCGGCGCGAGATTGCCGATGTCCATCGGGGCGGACGGACGCCGATCCTCGCCGGTGGGACCGGCTTGTACCTCCGCACCCTGCTCGAGGGGATTGCGCCGGTGCCAGCGATCGACGCGGAGGTGCGGGCGCGGGTCCGCGAGGCGCCGGTCGACGACAATCGAGACAAGCTTCGAACGCTCGATCCGGCTGCCGCCGAGCGGCTCAAGCCAGCCGACACGTCCCGCATCAACCGAGCGCTCGAGGTCATCCTTTCGACCGGCCGCACGCTTGCCGAATGGCATTGCGAGCGCGAGGGCGGAATTGGCGATGAGGTGCAGCTTCGCCCGCTGATCCTGCTGCCGCCGCGCAACTGGCTCTACGCGCGGTGCGACGAGCGATTCGTCCACATGATCGACGAGGGCGCGGTGACGGAGGTGGAAGCATTGCTTGCCCGCAACCTCAATGCGAACCTGCCGGTGATGCGCGCGATCGGGGTACGCGAGCTGTCAGCCTATCTGCTCGGGAAGACGACGCTCGACGAAGCGATCGCCGCCGGACAGCAGGCGACGCGGCGCTACGCCAAGCGGCAATATACCTGGTTCGCGCACCAGCCGCCGGCGGATTGGCCGCGGTTCAAGGAGGCGCTGGACGTGGACGGGCTCGGCGATGCGCTGGCCCTGCTGGAGCCGAACGGCTAGGCGGCGGCGATGGACCTGCTGCACGATGCCGACATCGACCCCGCCCCGCTGGCGGGCAAGCGGGTCGCGATCCTCGGCTATGGCAACCAGGGCCGCGCACAGGCGCTCAATCTGCACGACAGCGGGATCGATGTCGTGGTCGGGCTGCGCGGCGGATCGGGAAGCGCGATCGAAGCGGAAGCCGCAGGGCTGACGACCGCCTTGCTCGAGGCCGCCGTCGCCTCCGCCGACGTCGTCATGATGCTCGCACCCGATGAGATCCACTCCCCGCTCTACCAGGAGGTAGAGCCGCACCTGCGCCGCGGCGCCGCGCTTGGCTTCAGCCACGGCCTGTCGGTGCGCTTCGGCTTCGTCACCCCTCGTGCCGACCTCGATGTCTTCCTGCTCGCACCCAAGGGTCCCGGAACCGCGCTCCGGTCGCTCTACCGAGAGGCAAAGGGGATGATCGCCGTGTGGGCGGTCGAGCAGGACGCGACCGGAGAAGCGCGCGCGATCGCCCACGCCTACGGTCGCGCAATCGGCTGCGGCCGCGCCGGCCTCATCGCGTCGAGCTTCGCCGAGGAGGCCGAGGCCGATTTGTTCAACGAGCAGGCGGTCGTCTGGGGGGCGGTGCCCGAGCTGCTGATCGCCGGCTTCGAGACTCTCGTCGCGGGCGGCGTCTCGCCCGAGCTCGCCTATCTCGAATGCGTGGGCGAGCTGAAGCTCATCGCCGAGCTGATCGAGGCGCGGGGGATCGCCGGCATGCGGCAGGCCATCTCCAACACCGCGGAGCTCGGCGCGCTGCTCGGCGGCAGGAGGATCGTGGGCGACGGCGTTCGCGCGCGCATGGCCGAGGTGCTCTCCGAAGTGCGCGCCGGCCGCTTCGCCGAGGAGCTAAGGCAGGAGGAAGCGAGCGGCTATGCGCGGCTTGAGAAGGCCCGCCGAGACAATCGCGACACCCTGCTCGAAGAGACGTACCGGCGGCTCAGCAGCGCCGGAGACTGATCAGCCGATCACTTCCTGCGACTCCAGCGGCCGGTCGCCGACACTCGCCCGCTCGAGATAGGCGCGCTGGAGCTTGCGGTGAGCCTCGGCAACGCCAGGGTCGGATGCGCTCGCCGCGCGCTCCTGTTCTTCCGCCGCGCGCTGGGCGAAATAGATGCGGTCCTGGTCCGCCATGGGAGCCTCCCTACTTGCCCCCGCATTGTACCACGATCCTCTCGGAAAGTCTCAGGGGCTCAGGCCGGCGCGGCGCCACTTTCGTTGGCGCGCGCAATCGATTCGAGCACGATCCGGCGCGCATCGGCGGCATCGCCCCAATGGCCCACACGGACCCATTTTTCGGCCTCGAGGTCCTTATAGTGAGTGAAGAAATGCTCGATCTGCTGGAGCACGATCGAGGGCAGGTCCTGCCGCTCTCCTACGTCGGAATAATAAGGGAAGGTCGAATCTATCGGCACGCAGATCAGTTTCTCGTCGCCGCCGTGCTCGTCCTCAAGATTGAGGACTCCGATCGGACGTGCGCGGACCACGCAGCCGGGGACGAACGGAGAGCGGGCGATGACCAGGGCGTCGAGCGGATCCCCGTCGGGCGAAAGGGTGTGCGGCACGAAGCCGTAATTGGCCGGATAGCGCATCGGCGTGTGGAGGATGCGGTCGACGAACAAGGCGCCGGACAGCTTGTCGAATTCGTATTTTACCGGCTCGCCGCCGACCGGCACCTCGATGATCACGTTGAGGTTGTTGGGCGGGTCGGCGCCCACGGGGATCAGCTCGATGTTCATGGCAGATGCGCGCCGCCCCTAAAGACCGCGAGTCCGAAGAACAATGCCGAGACGCTCGCGGCGACGGAGCCCACGGCATAGCCGGCCGCGAGACCGTAGGAGTGGCGCTCCACCAGCAGTGCCGTATCGAGCGAGAAAGCGGAAAAGGTGGTGAAGCCGCCAAGGATGCCGGTGGTGAGGAACAGCCGAACATGCTGCGGCATTCCGGCGCGATACGCGAAATAACCGGCGAAGAGGCCCATAAGGAACGACCCGGCCACGTTGACGATGAGCGTCCCCAATGGGAAGCCGTAGCCGAACAGTCGCGCCGCGCCGACGTTGACACCATGGCGGAGTGCGCCGCCGATCCCAGCACCGATGAAGACGATCAGGTAAAGCATAAATCTCCTACTGCAGCACGCCTGCGATCGTAGGAGCCATTAGCCACGCGGCGGTTATAAGGGAGACCCCATTCCCTTCGCTGGGCATAGCAGTGGGCGCGCGGCTGGGGAATCCCACAAACCGCCGGTCAGAACGTCTGGTTTGGGTGGAAAGGGGCGTTATCGCAGAGTGCGCAAGGGTTTGTTACTCACGGGCTACTGATCCTCAGTAGGTTATGCCGCTGATCGATTGTGACCACGTAATCTTTGAGAAAATCCGAGCCGACGTTCACTGAATCGTCGGAGGGGTCCGCATAGAGCACGCGCGGGCGCCAAGCGACTGTGCCCCCAACCTTGATCGGCACGTTGAGCTGAACTTCGTAAAGCTCGGCGACAGAGTTCATGCGCTGGACGGTGCCGAGGTGCTTGGCGCCACCGGTCGCATTGGCAAGAGCGACCTCCTTCGGCAGCACAAGTCCTCGACTGGAGCCGGTGTCAAGCTTGCCATCCAGACATGTGCGGCCAATGCAGACGGGGATGCGAAACCTCGGCCCGTAGCGGACCACTCCCGCTCGCCGCGAACTCAGCCGACCATGAGTGAACGTCAGAGTTCGCTGCGCGTAGTCGATCGTCAACATCCAATCGGCGAAGAAATCCCGCCCAACGATCCCCATCAAGAAAGGCGGTGAAGTGCGGGTGTCGTTGTAATTCCTGGAGAGCAACCGGACGTTCCGCTTTTCCACGGGGCCCAGCCGAAGACGATCTACTGAGACCACATCGCTCGAAACCGTCTTAATACCATCGCTATTCTGTTCTTCGCCAACCTTGGGGAGCGCCAGCTCAGCCGCCAATCGAACATCAGCCCGTCCGATCCCGCTTGCGCCGGTGTCGAAACCAAACAGAAAGGGTCCTGACCCATTCACATACGCCTGCACGACTATGTGGCCGCCGCGCATCTCGAATGGAATCGCCTGCGGGTCAGGTGACCGAGCTTCTCCGTTCGTGGACAACAGAACGGTAGCAATCGCGACGGTCGAAAATCGGAAGACTGAACGCATTGTGAGGCCTCGCGCCACTTGCTCTCGAGTGGCACTAACCCTCGATTTCTGACTATCCTTGCACGGATGTAACCTGAGTACGGACGCGTCTTAGCTGCGTGAATGTCGCGCCGAGCGACTCCTGCAATGCCCGGCACATGTGGCTCTGATCGAAGAAGCCACATGCATGCGCAACTTGCGTCCCAGACGTGCCTTGGGCCGCGCCTGCGGCCGCACGCAATGCTCGCATCCGCCGGCGACAGACGGAGGGGGGTTCGCCAAACACTTGCTGAAAGAGGCGCGAAAAATGCACCCGATGAACCCCGTTGTTTTGAGCGATCTCACTGATGCTCGCGTTCTCCTCGATGAGTTCGGCGCGTGCTCGCAACAGCCATTGAGGAGAGAGGCGCGAACCAAACGTTCCCTTAGCAAGCAAGTCCCAAATAACATCGACCACGCCCTCGGCGTTTCCGAAGGCAGCGTTGTTCACAAGCGTCCCGATCAGCGCGGCGGGCGCAATTCCCCACTCGCTGGCTCCGGCGGCGATATGTTCGAAGTTGCCGAATGGCGCTGAAAGGATCAATGCGCCCGCCGCTCCGAAGCGGACCTTATGCTCAAAGCCAGTGGCGCGGAGCACTACATGGCCCGCACCGACATGCCTCTCCTGGCCAGCGGATGCTTCTGCGACGGAGCCGGCGATGACAAGTGAGAGGTGAGGCTGCTCGTGCCGGTGCACCTCCTGAACCAGTCCCGGGCGGTAATAGCGGAGGCGGTAAGATGCGCGCTCCGTGTCGCTCGAACGGCCAATCGACAGTGACATGAGCGCAGGCTGCACGGTCGTTCGTGAGAGAGCAAGTGCCAGCAATGCCCGCCTTGGGTCGAATGCGGACGTTGTCGCTCCCGGGCACAACCAGTTACTTCCGCCCGAACAATTTTTCGATCTCGCCATGGCCAAGCTTCACCCACGTCGGGCGGCCGTGGTTGCACTGGCCGGAGCGCGGCGTGACCTCCATCTCGCGGAGCAGCGCATTCATCTCGGCAACGGAGAGAAGGCGGCCGGCGCGGACGGAGCCGTGGCAGGCGATCGTCGCCGCGACATGGTCGAGCTTGTCGCGCAGGCTGAGGGGTCCGCCAAGCTCGGCGATCTCGGCCGCAAGGTCGGCAAGGAGCGCGCCGCCCTCCGTCTTCCCCAGAGCGGCGGGAACGGCGCGCACCAGCATCGAGGTCGGCCCGAACCGCTCAATGTCGAGGCCCATTTCACCGAGATCGGCGACCGCAGCTTCCAGCCGGTCGCAGTCGGGCTCGTCGAGTTCGACGACTTCGGGGATCAGCAGTGCCTGACGCGCGACCGTCCCGCCCACGCCTGCGGCGCGCATCCGCTCGAGCACCAGCCGCTCGTGCGCGGCGTGCTGGTCGACGATGACGAGCCCGTCCTCCGCTTCAGCGACGATGTAGGTCGCTGCAACCTGTCCGCGAGCGACGCCGAGCGGATAGCTCGATACCGGCTGGAGCGCCGGTTCGGCCCGGGCCTGAGGCACGAAGGTCATGGGAGTGAAGGCTTGCTGCTCTTGCCGCACCGCCGCCAGCGATCGTTCCTGGTCGACGTTCCGCGCATAGCTCTCGCTGTTGGTCCACATCACTGGCGCTGCCGCCTGCTCTCGTGCAGCGCTGCGGCCGCTCTCCTCGTCGAGCGCGTAGCGGAGTCCGCCGACGATGAGGCCGCGCACAGCGGCGGGGTCGCGGAAGCGGACCTCCGCTTTGGCGGGGTGGACGTTCACATCGACTTCCTCAAGCGGGACGTCGAGGAACAAAGCGGCGATCGGGTGGCGGTCGCGCGCGATCAGGTCGCGATAGGCTGCGCGCAACGCGCCGACGAGCAACCGGTCCTTCACCGGGCGCGCGTTGACGAACAGATATTGCTGGTCGGCGACGCCGCGGTTGAAGGTCGGGAGGCTGATGACCCCGGTGAGCCTGAGGCCGTGCCGCGCGCAGTCGATGCCGATGCCGTGGCGGTCGAGCTCGTGGGTCAAGAGCTCGGCAACACGCGCGGGCGGCTCGGCGGGCTGCAGGGTGAGAATGCGCCGCCCGTCGTGATCGAGGGTGAAACCGACGTCGCTGCGCGCCATCGCGAGGCGCTTCACCGCATCGACGCAGGCCGCGTATTCGGCGCGAGGGCTGCGCAGGAACTTGCGCCTGGCGGGCACCTTGTCGAACAGCCCCTCGATGCGGATGCGCGTTCCCGGCGGAAGCGCCGCCGGGCCCTCCCCGATCCGCTCGCCGTGATCGATCGTGATTCGCCAGCCGTCGGTGCCGCGGACCCGGCTTTCGACCCCGACACGAGAAACGCTGGCGATCGACGGCAGCGCTTCGCCCCGGAACCCGAAGCTGGTGACCTGGTCGATCGCGTCCCCGGGCAGCTTCGAGGTGGCGTGGCGCTCGAGCGCGAGCGCCATCTCGGCGGGGCTCATCCCGCAGCCGTCATCGGCGACCTCGATGAGCTCGAGCCCGCCGGCGTGGAGCCGGACCGCGACCTGCGCCGCGCCGGCGTCGAGTGAATTTTCAACCAGTTCCTTGAGCGCGCTTGCCGGGCGCTCGACCACCTCGCCCGCAGCGATGCGATTGATGAGCTCCGGGGGC